>NZ_RCOA01000020.1:0-472904 GCF_004307585.1 Pseudomonas sp. Sample_20
TCCCCGAACGTAGCGGACATGAACAACCACAACTGACCACTCGCCCGACGGCACTAGCCAGATGAGGATCGCCCCGATACTGTGCGCATATACAGTATCGGGGCGTTTTCATGTCTACTCCATTGCCACCTCGCGGTCGCGGCACCGCAACCAACCCGCACAACCGCTTTGCGCCCAGTCGTTCGGTGGCCGAGGACGATGGCTGGTATCAGGAAGTGCCAGAGACGCAAAACACCGAAGTGATCATCGAGAAGGCCAAATCGATCATCAGCCGCAACACCTCGCCGGATCTGCCCTTCGACCGCTCGCTCAATCCCTATCGCGGCTGCGAACACGGCTGCATCTATTGCTATGCACGGCCCAGCCACGCCTATTGGGACATGTCGCCGGGCCTGGATTTCGAAACCCGGCTGATTGCCAAGACCAATGCCGCCCAGGTCCTCGAAGAACAGCTGAGCAAACCCGGCTATCAATGTGCGCCGATCAATCTCGGCTCCAACACCGACCCGTATCAGCCCATCGAGCGCGAATACAAAATCACCCGGCAGACCCTGGAAGTGCTGCTGCGCTATCGCCACCCGGTGACCATCGTCACCAAAGGTTCGCTGATTCTGCGCGATCTCGATTTGCTCACGGAGCTGGCGCAGCAACGGCTGGTGGCGGTGATGATCAGCCTGACCACGCTGGATGATGAACTCAAACGCATCCTCGAACCCCGCGCCGCTGCGCCCAAGGCACGCCTGCGTGCGATCCGGGTGATGCGTGAAGCAGGCATTCCGGTCGGCGTGCTGTGTTCGCCGATGATTCCGATGATCAATGACAGCGAAATCGAAAGCCTGCTCACCGAGGCCCACACCGCCGGTGCGCAAAGCGCCGCCTACATGATGCTGCGCCTGCCGCTGGAAGTGGCGCCGCTGTTCGAGGAGTGGTTGCAGGCGCACTATCCGCAACGTGCCGCCCATGTGCTGAGCCTGATCCGCCAGAGTCGCGGCGGAGAACTCTACGACAGTCGTTTCGGTGCGCGCATGCGCGGTGAAGGACCGTTTGCAGACCTGCTCGCACAAAGATTTGCCAAGGCCATCAAAAAGCTTGGCCTGAACAAACGCGAGGGCTATAACCTCGACTGCTCGGCCTTCTGTCCGCCGGGTCGCCAGATGTCGTTGATTTAGCGACAATTGGCTTTGGGTTGACGGGTTGGAATCCTTCCGCCGAAACACGCCAGTCACGTTTTTTGTGACCTGGAACACACGTTCTAGAGCGTTTGATTCAGTTTCAGTTAAGTTTCGGCGGCTACCTTGTTCATCGAGTGACTGACGGGTCGGGATGACCCGGATGGTTTAAACAGCCACTGGCTTCATACCGGAATACCGGGGAAGACTCCCTGAATCCGCACAAGAGGATGAATCATGAGTGACAAGGATAAACAGTCGTTGGCTGCCTCGGCGCAAAGCCCTGAAGCACAATCCGCCGATGCAGCACTGCGACAGATCGTTGATGGCTTTTTACGCTTTCACCATGACGTTTTTCCGCAGCAGGAAGAATTGTTCAAGAAGCTCGCCACCGCTCAGGCGCCCAAGGCGATGTTCATCACCTGCGCCGACTCGCGCATCGTTCCCGAGCTGATCACCCAGAGCTCGCCGGGCGATCTGTTCGTTACCCGTAACGTCGGCAACGTGGTGCCGCCCTACGGTCAGATGAACGGCGGCGTCTCCACCGCGATCGAATACGCGGTACTGGCGCTGGGCGTGCAACACATCATCATTTGCGGACACTCCGATTGCGGCGCCATGCGCGCGGTACTCAACCCCGACAGCCTGGAAAAAATGCCGACGGTCAAAGCCTGGCTGCGCCACGCTGAAGTCGCGAAAACCATGGTGCACGACAACTGCAACTGCACCGACGAAAAAGACAGCATGCCGATCCTCACCGAGGAAAACGTCATCGCCCAACTGCAGCACTTGCGTACCCATCCTTCGGTAGCCTCGCGCATGGCGAACGGTCATCTGTTCATCCATGGCTGGGTCTACAACATCGAAACCAGCGAAATCAAAGCTTACGACGCGGACCAGGGTCGTTTCCTGCCTCTCGACGGCAGCCATCCGATTCCTGTGGCGACGCCCAAAGCGCGCTTCTAAATCTTCCCAACAATCTGTGTGGTATGACGCCGGCCGCTGATTCAGCGGCCCGGCCTCGCCACGCCTGAAGAAAACTTCGGGAGAATCGCCATGCGTGCGGCTCAATTGAAAGCTGTGTTGCCACGGGAGCTGCTCGCCTCCGTGGTTGTGTTTCTGGTCGCCCTGCCGCTGTGCATGGGCATCGCGATTGCCTCAGGGCTGCCGCCGGCAAAAGGTCTGATCACCGGCATCATCGGCGGTCTGGTGGTCGGTTGGCTGGCGGGGTCGCCGTTGCAGGTCAGCGGTCCGGCGGCGGGTCTGGCAGTGCTGGTTTTCGAGCTGGTGCGCCAGCATGGCGTCGAGATGCTCGGACCGATCCTGCTGCTCGCCGGTTTTCTGCAACTGGTCGCCGGGCGGCTGAAGCTCGGCTGCTGGTTTCGCGTCACGGCGCCAGCGGTGGTCTACGGCATGCTCGCGGGCATTGGCGTATTGATTGTGCTCTCGCAAATCCATGTGATGCTCGATGCCAAGCCGCAGCCTTCCGGGCTCGACAACCTCACGGCGTTCCCAGCGGCCGTAGCGCAAGCCTTGCCATCGTTCGGCTGGCAGGCGGGTCTGCTCGGTCTGTCGACGATTGCGGTGATGTGGCTGTGGGAAAAATTCCGCCCGCATTCGCTGCGCTTCATTCCCGGCGCATTGCTCGGTGTGGGTCTGGCGACGGTGGCGAGCCTGATGCTGGCGTTGCAGGTCAAACGCGTTGAAGTGCCGGCGAATCTGGCCGAAGCGATCGATTGGCTCAAGCCGGCCGACCTGATGAATCTGGCCGACCCGACGCTGCTGATCGCCGCGTTCGCCGTGGCGTTTATCGCCAGTGCCGAAACCCTGTTGTCCGCTGCGGCGGTGGATCGCATGCACAGCGGCGTGCGTTCGGACTTCGACCGTGAACTGTCGGCGCAAGGCGTCGGCAACATGCTCTGCGGTCTGGTCGGCGCCCTGCCGATGACCGGAGTGATCGTGCGCAGTTCGGCCAACGTCCAGGCCGGTGCGACCACACGCTACTCGACGATTTTCCATGGCCTGTGGCTGCTGGCATTCGTGCTGTTGCTGTCGAGCGTGCTGCAAAGCATTCCGGTGGCGAGTCTGGCGGGGGTGCTGGTGTATACCGGCTTCAAACTGGTCGACCTGAAAGCTTTCCGTGGTCTGGGTCGGTACGGGCGGATGCCGATGTTCACCTACGCCGCGACGGCGCTGGCGATCATTTTTACTGACCTGCTCACCGGTGTGCTGATCGGCTTCGGCCTGACCATGTTGAAGCTGGCATTCAAGGCTTCGCGCCTGAAGATCAGCCTGATCGACTTGCCGCAGGACGGCGAGATGGAACTGCGTCTGGTTGGTGCAGCGACGTTCCTCAAAGTGCCGGCGCTGACGCAGGTGCTGGGCAGCATTCCTCACGGTACGAAGGTGCATGTGCCGCTGAACAACCTGAGCTACATCGACCATTCGTGTCTGGAGTTGCTTGAGGAATGGGGCCGGGCGAATGCGGCGAAGGGATCGAAGCTGTTGATCGAGTCGCGTGGGTTGAAGCGCAGGCTGGAAGGCCGGGTGCGGACCAATACCGGGATTGGTGCGGCGGGTTAGAAGTCGACCTCAAAACGCAAACCCTGTGGGAGCGAGCCTGCTCGCGAAAGCGGTGTATCAGCCAACAGAGATGTTGAATGATCGACCGCATTCGCGAGCAGGCTCGCTCCCACACTGGATTTATGACACAAGAAAATCAGGCAGCAGGCTGATCCAGCTCAAGCCCCACACCCAACCGGCGGCCCATGCACGGCCAGCGTTTCCACGCCGCGCCAGTGTCCGGACTGCTGAGTTTTTCGCGGTAGGCTTCGACCGACTCCAAAGCAAAACTCTCTTCGTTGAGCATCTCGTCGATCGCGTGATGCACCGCTTCGTCCAGTTGGTTGGCGAATTCCTCACCGATCAATTGGTGAGCAATCAGGTTGGCGACCGTCATGTCCAAGGGGATCAATGGCTGGCCGAAGTGCTTGATGTACAGGTCGTTGACCTCTTCGACAAAACGGTGTGCCAGATAGGCCTCGTCGAGCAGGCTGTCCAGGCCGACATGTCCGGCCATGATCGCCGGCGGCTGGAGGAAATACTGCTCGGCGATTTTCAGCACCGGTTTGATCTGCGATTCGATTCCCGCTTCCCTGGCGACTTCATTGGCTGCATCCAGCAGGTCCGGTACTTCATCGATGTAGGCGGCGACAAAACGTGTCAGCACGCCTTGGGCGTCGGCTTCCGGCAACTGGATCGCCGGGTGCAGGTGAGGCAGCTTGCTTTCCAGCTGACGGGTCAGCAGGCCGGTGTCTTTTTCGTGCTGTTGGGCTTTTTGGATCTGCTCGCGCAATGCGGCGGTGTTCATGAAAACTCCAGGAAACAAGGCAATGAAATAGGGAAGACATAACTTAGCTGGCTTACGAAAAACGCTAAGACGCATTTGTCATAATTATTTCATCCTTGATGCAGCTGCGTTATATCCATTCGCCACCACTCGTCTGCATCCTTCTCCATTCGGGCACTTGAACGCAAGCGCCGGGTGTTTCAGCTCATTTACGTGCCCGGGTTGCAATTCCCGGGCGCTGTCTATACTCGCCAATGAATGGAGTTAGCTGATGACGCCCGACTGCACCCGCAGCAAGGCCCGGCGATTCAAGTTCGTAGTCTGATGCAGCCGCTCCCTTGCCGCAGGCGATACGCCGGCGGGATAACAAGAACGATAAGGGGAACCCGCAATGATGCGACATCCACATGTCTGGATGGGCCTCCTGTTGTGGTCGATTTTCAGCCCGGCCAACGCGGCATGGACTGTGAATATGGCGCCTGGAGCGACTGAAATCAGTCACGCAGTATTCGACCTGCACATGACCATTTTCTGGATCTGTGTGGTGATCGGGATCATCGTCTTCGGCGCCATGTTCTGGTCGATGATGGTGCACCGCCGCTCTACCGGCCAGGTCGCGGCCAAATTCCACGAAAGCACCGGCGTCGAGATCATGTGGACCATCGTGCCGCTGCTGATCCTGGTGGCCATGGCCGTCCCCGCCACTGCGACGCTGATCAAGATGTACGACACCAGCGAGCCGGACATCGATATCCAGATCACCGGTTATCAGTGGAAGTGGCACTACAAATACCTGGGCCAGGACGTTGAGTTCTTCAGCAACCTGGCCACCCCCGCCGAACAGATTCACAACAAGGAAGCCAAGGGCGAGCATTACTTGCTCGAAGTCGACAAGCCGCTGGTGCTGCCGATCGGCGCCAAGGTGCGCTTTCTGGTGACCTCGGCTGACGTCATTCACTCCTGGTGGGTGCCGGCGTTTGCGGTCAAGCGCGATGCGATTCCCGGGTTCGTCAATGAGGCCTGGACGCGCATCGACAAGCCTGGCCTCTACCGTGGCCAGTGCGCCGAATTGTGCGGCAAGGACCATGGCTTCATGCCGATCGTGGTCGAGGTCAAGGAGCAGGCCGACTACGAAAAATGGCTCGCCGAGCGCAAGGCCGAGGCCGCGCAACTCAAAGAACTGACCAGCAAGGAATGGACCCTCGACGAGCTCAAGGAGCGCGGCGACAAGGTTTACCACACCACTTGCGTGGCCTGTCACCAGGCCGAAGGTCAGGGCCTGCCGCCGATGTTCCCGGCACTCAAGGGCTCGAAAATCGCCACCGGGCCGATCAAGGATCACCTGAGCATCGTCTACCACGGCAAACCCGGCACCGCCATGGCGGCGTTCGGCAAACAGCTGTCGGAAGTCGATATCGCAGCGGTCGTGACTTACGAACGTAACGCCTGGGGCAACAACAAGGGCGACATGGTCACGCCAAAAGAAGTGCTGGAGCTGAAACAGGCGGAAAGCAAATGAGCCGGTCAATTGCGTATTCAGTGAACCGGTCGGGGCAGCGCGCCCTGGCCTGCCCCGTCCACTTTCGTGAAGGAGACCGGCCATGAGCGCTGTCATCGATGACCACGGTCACGCCGACCACGCCCACGGCCCCGCCAAAGGCCTGATGCGCTGGGTGCTGACCACCAACCACAAGGACATCGGCACGCTGTACCTGTGGTTCGCCTTCTGCATGTTCCTGCTCGGCGGCTCGTTCGCCATGGTCATTCGCGCCGAGCTGTTCCAGCCCGGCCTGCAGATCGTCCAGCCGGAATTCTTCAACCAGATGACCACCATGCATGGTCTGGTCATGGTGTTCGGCGCGGTGATGCCGGCATTCGTCGGCCTCGCCAACTGGATGATTCCGCTGATGGTCGGTGCGCCGGACATGGCGCTGCCACGGATGAACAACTTCAGTTTCTGGCTGTTGCCGGCGGCGTTTCTGCTGCTGGTGTCGACGCTGTTCACCCCGGGCGGCGGACCGAATTTCGGCTGGACCTTTTATGCGCCCCTGTCGACGACCTACGCGCCGGAAAGCGTGACGTTCTTCATCTTCGCCATCCACTTGATGGGCATCAGTTCGATCATGGGCGCGATCAACGTAGTCGCGACCATCCTCAACCTGCGCGCTCCCGGCATGACCCTGATGAAAATGCCACTGTTCGTCTGGACCTGGCTGATCACCGCGTTTCTGCTGATCGCAGTGATGCCGGTGCTGGCCGGCTGCGTGACGATGATGCTCATGGATATTCACTTCGGCACCAGTTTCTTCAGTGCTGCCGGCGGGGGTGACCCGGTGCTGTTCCAGCATGTGTTCTGGTTCTTCGGCCACCCCGAGGTGTACATCATGATCCTGCCGGCGTTCGGCGCGGTCAGCCAGATCATCCCGACCTTCGCGCGCAAGCCGCTGTTCGGCTACACCTCGATGGTCTACGCCACGGCGAGCATCGCGTTCCTGTCGTTCATTGTCTGGGCGCACCACATGTTCGTGGTCGGCATTCCGCTGGTGGGCGAATTGTTCTTCATGTACGCGACCATGCTGATCGCCGTGCCTACGGGTGTGAAAGTGTTCAACTGGGCGAGCACCATGTGGCAGGGCTCGATGACCTTCGAGACGCCGATGCTGTTTGCCGTGGCGTTCGTCATCCTGTTTTCGATCGGTGGTTTTTCCGGGCTGATGCTGGCGATCGCCCCGGCGGACTTCCAGTATCAGGACACCTACTTTGTCGTCGCGCATTTCCACTATGTGCTGGTACCGGGGGCGATCTTCGGCATCTTCGCCTCGGCCTATTACTGGCTGCCGAAGTGGACCGGGCACATGTACGACGAAACCCTCGGCAAGCTGCACTTCTGGCTGTCGTTCGTCGGCATGAACCTGACCTTCTTCCCGATGCACTTCGTCGGTCTTGCGGGGATGCCGCGACGGATTCCGGACTACAACCTGCAGTTCGCCGATTTCAACATGGTCTCGTCGATCGGTGCGTTCATGTTCGGCGCCACGCAGATCTTCTTCCTGTTCATCGTCATCAAGACCATTCGAGGCGGCGAACCGGCCCCGGCGAAACCATGGGACGGTGCCGAAGGGCTGGAGTGGAGCGTGCCGTCGCCGGCGCCGTATCACACCTTCACCACGCCGCCGGAAGTGAAATGAACACCTTCTGTTTTTTGCAATGTGTGCAGAGGCACAGATCCCCAGTGGATGCTCACAGATCTCCTGTGGATGTACACAGATCCCTTGTGGGGAGGGGATTTATCCCTGTTGGGCTACGCAGCAGCCCCAAAACCTGCAATCGAAATTCATCAGGTAGACCGTGTGCGCTGGATTCAGGGCCGCTTCGCAGCCCAACGGGGATGAATCCCCTCACCACAAAAGCATCACCGGCCACCAGGGAACACGAGGGAGGCATGAATCATGGCTGACTCGATCTCGCTGAAGAAACTCGTCACCCGCCTGCTGCTGGTGGTGGTGGCGATGTTCGTCTTCGGTTTCGCCCTGGTGCCGATCTACGACGTGATGTGCAAAGCCTTCGGCATCAACGGCAAGACCGGCGGCCAGTACGCGGGCGAGCAAGTAGTGGACACGTCGCGCCAAGTGCGCGTGCAGTTTCTCTCGACCAACACCGCCGACATGCCGTGGGACTTTTACCCGAAACACGACGAGCTGACCGCCAATCCCGGCGCGGTGAACGAGATGGTCTTCATCGCACGCAATCCCACCGACAAACCGATGAGTGCGCAAGCGGTGCCGAGTATTGCGCCGAGCAACGCCGCGGCGTTTTTCCACAAGACCGAATGCTTTTGTTTTACCCAGCAGGTGCTGCAGCCCGGTGAACAGATCGAAATGCCGGTGCGTTTCATCGTTGACCGCGACATGCCCAAGGAAGTGAAGCACCTGACGCTGTCCTACACGCTGTTCGATATCACCGCCCGACATCCTCCGGTGGCTGTAAACACTGGTGGCTGAGCGTGGCCGATAAGGAGAACAATAAATGGCAACTCATGAGCATTATTACGTTCCGGCCCAGAGCAAATGGCCGATCATCGCCACGCTCGGGATGTTCGTCACCGTGTACGGCCTCGCCACCTGGTTCAACGATCTCAAGGCCGCACGCCCGGACTCCCACGGCCCATTGATCTTTTTCGTCGGTGGCCTGCTGCTGGCGTACATGCTGTTCGGCTGGTTCGGTGCGGTGATCAAGGAAAGTCGCGCGGGGTTGTACAGCCCACAGCTGGACCGCTCGTTCCGCTGGGGCATGAGCTGGTTCATCTTTTCCGAAGTGATGTTCTTCGTCGCCTTCTTCGGCGCGCTGTTCTACGTCCGCCACGTGTCCGGGCCGGCGCTGGGCGGCGAAGGGCCGAAAGGCATCGCGCACATGCTCTGGCCGAATTTCGAATTTGTCTGGCCGCTGCTGCACACACCAGACCCGAAACTGTTCCCGCCACCCAAAGAAGTCATCAGCCCTTGGGGCCTGCCGCTGATCAATACGATCCTGCTGGTCAGCTCCAGCGTGACCATCACCATCGCCCACCATGCGCTGAAGAAAGGCCATCGCGGCGCACTGAAACTGTGGCTGGCGATTACCGTACTGCTGGGCATCGCGTTCCTCGGTTTCCAGGCCGAGGAATACATCCACGCCTATAAAGAGCTGGGCCTGACTCTCGGTTCGGGCATCTACGGCGCGACGTTCTTCATGCTTACCGGGTTCCACGGCGCCCACGTGACCATCGGCACGATCATCCTGTTCGTGATGCTGATGCGGATCATGAAGGGCCACTTCGACAACGAGCACCAGTTCGGTTTCGAAGCGGCGAGCTGGTACTGGCACTTCGTCGATGTGGTGTGGATCGGTTTGTTCTTCTTCGTTTACGTCCTCTGACTGCTGGCGCTACCAGGGCGCATGGGACACCAACTGGCCGCTGTAGAAACCCCAGGCCATCAGGCCGACGGTGACCACGGCCAGTGCCACCCGAACACTCAAGGCGATGACCAGCCGATTGGAGCTGCTGTCGTCCTTGACCAGGAAAAACAGGCCGCTGAACAGGCTGACGACCGTGGCAATCAGCATCAGGACGATCGCTGCTTTGAACATGGCAAGACTCCGGGGGACAGGCGATGCACTTGAGTATAGCGATCGCGATGACTGACTTTATGGCGCGCCCATGAAGCGTTTTCGCCCGGGCGTGATTCCCACTGTCGTGGTGGCGCTGTTGCTGCCGATGATGGTTGCGCTGGGCTTCTGGCAACTGGGCCGGGGCGCGGAGAAAACCGCGCTGCTGGCCAGTTATGCCGAACGTCGCGTGGCCGAACCGCTGGCCAGCAGTGAACTGCTCGCCAGCGCCGACCCGGCTTACCGCCGCGTGCGCCTGCACGGCCAGTTCGACCCCGCCCATACCCTGTTGCTCGACAACCGCCAGCGTGGCGGCAAGGTCGGCGTTGAATTGCTGCAACCGTTTCAGGATCAACGCAGCGGTCTGTGGCTGCTGGTCAATCGCGGCTGGCTGCCATGGCCCGATCGGCGCGTGCCGCCGCAATTCACGACACCGGCCGAGGCGCTGACGCTCGACGCCTGGGTCTATGTCGCCCCCGGCGCAACGTTCCAGTTGCACGCCGATCCGGTCAGCCATGTCTGGCCGCAAACCATTACCGCCGTCGAGCCGGGCAAATTGTGGCAAACCCTGGAGCGCGACGGCTTCGCCTACGAACTACGCGCCGAACCCGGGCCGGCGAGCTACCAGACCGATTGGCCCGTAGTCGCGATGGGCCCGGAAAAACACCTCGGCTACGCCGTGCAATGGTTCGCCATGGCCACGGCGCTGCTCGGTCTTTACCTCTATTTCGGCTGGCACCACGCAAAGGAGAAACGCCATGGGAAGCGCCATGAATCCACCCAGCATGTCTGAGGCCAAACCCGTTCCCAGCCGCCGGCGCGGGCGCATTCAGTTGTTGCTGATCGTGCTTGGCGTGGTCGGGCCGATGCTGCTCGCCACCGGCATGTACAAATTGCAGTTCTGGGTGCCGGAAGGACGCAGCTATCACGGCGAGCTGATCGGCAACGGCCAGACCCGCGCCGATCTCGGCGTGCAGGCCGATGAGCAGCGCTGGCAGATTCTGGTCACGGCGCCAAAGGACTGCGCCGTCGATTGCCAGCAACTGGTGTATCTGGCGCGGCAGATCCAGATCAGCCTCGGCCGCGAAGCCGGGCGCGCCAGCCACGCCCTCGCCGCCGCGCAACCACTGAGCGCCGATTACGCCGCCAAACTCGACCGCGAATATCCGCAGTTGCAGCGCTATCCGCTGGATGCCGGGGTGTTCGCCAGGACCACCGGCGATAAAGCTGTGCCGCAGCTGTGGATCGTCGACCCGCACGGCAATCTGGTGCTGCGTTACGAGCCGAATGTGAAGGGCAAGGATCTGCTTAACGACCTGCGGCATCTGCTGAAACTGTCGAACATCGGATGAGGGCATCGTCATGGCCAAACCTGGATTTCGCCTCGCGCTGTTTGCCACCCTGCTGGCGCTGATTGTGGTGTTGCTCGGCGCCTATACGCGCCTGACCCACGCCGGCCTCGGCTGCCCGGACTGGCCAGGCTGCTACGGCTTTATCAGCGTGCCGAAAAGCGAGGCGCAACTGGCTCATGCCGAACTGCATTTCCCTGACGCGCCAGTGGAGGCGCACAAGGGCTGGAACGAGATGATCCACCGCTACTTCGCCGGCACCCTCGGTTTGCTGATTTCAGTGCTGGCCGGGCGCGCCTGGGTCAACCGGCGCCATCCGGGCCAGCCGGTGAAACTGCCGCTGTTTCTGCTGGCGGTGGTCATCGCCCAAGCGGCGTTCGGTATGTGGACGGTGACGCTCAAGCTTTGGCCGCAAGTGGTCACCGGGCATTTGCTCGGCGGCTTTGCCACGTTGAGTCTGCTGTTCCTGCTGACGCTGAGGTTGTCCGGCGTGCTGCCGGCGCTGACCGTACCCAAGCGCCTGCAATACTGGGCGACGGCGGGCCTGCTGCTGGTGATCGGCCAGATCGCTTTGGGCGGCTGGGTCAGTTCCAACTACGCAGCGGTGGCCTGCATCGACTTCCCCACCTGCCACGGCCAGTGGCTGCCGCCGGCGGACTTCGCCAACGGTTTCCACCTGACCCAGCACATCGGCCCGAATTATCTCGGCGGACAACTCGATAGCGATGCACGCACGGCGATTCACCTGACTCACCGCATCGGCGCTTTGCTGGTGACGGTGGTGCTGCTCGGTCTGGCCTGGCAGTTGAAAGCGGTGGGCATGACCCGATTGGCCGGATTGCTGCTGATCGCCCTCGCCGCGCAAATCACCCTAGGCATCAGCAACGTACTGTTCCATCTGCCGCTGCCGGTGGCCGTCGCCCATAACGCCGGCGGGGCGGCGCTGTTGCTGACCTTGGTGGTGGTCAATTATCACGCGCGCACCAGCCTGTTGCGGGTGAGCCAACCAGGGCTGGTGCGCTGGCGCTTGAGTGCGCACAAACCTGTCGTCGCGCCCATCGCATTGAAAGGAGAAACGCCATGGCGAGTCTGATCGGCCAGCGTGCGGCGCAAGCGCTGTGGCGCGATTATCTGGAGCTGACCAAACCGAAAGTCGTGGTGCTGATGCTGATCACCTCGCTGGTCGGCATGTTCCTCGCTACTCGCGCGGGCGTGCCGTGGACAGTGCTGGTGTTTGGCAATCTGGGCATTGCCTTGTGCGCCGGCGGTGCGGCGGCGGTCAATCATGTGGTCGATCGGCGCATTGATGCGGTAATGGCGCGCACGCACAAACGGCCGCTGGCCGAAGGCCGGGTTTCACCTGCGGCGGCGCTGACCTTCGCCTTGGTGCTGGCATTGCTCGGCCAGGCGCTGCTGCTGACCTTCACCAATCAGCTGACCGCTTGGCTGACTCTCGCCTCGCTGCTCGGTTACGCGGTGGTCTACACCGGTTTTCTCAAGCGTGCGACGCCGCAGAACATCGTCATCGGCGGCCTCGCTGGCGCCGCGCCACCGCTGCTGGGCTGGACCGCCGCCACCGGCCATGTCAGCGCCGAACCGCTGTTGCTGGTGCTGATCATCTTCGCCTGGACTCCGCCACATTTCTGGGCGCTGGCGATTCATCGCAAAGAGGAATACGCCAAGGCCGACATTCCGATGCTGCCGGTGACCCATGGCGAGCACTACACCAAAGTGCACATTCTGCTGTACACCTTTGCGTTGCTGGCAGTGAGCCTCTTGCCCTACGTGATTCACATGAGCGGCGTGCTGTATCTGGTCTGTGCGCTGGCGTTGGGCGCAAGGTTTCTGCAATGGGCCGTGGTGCTGTACCGTGGCACTCGGCCGCACGCGGCGATCAACACCTTCAAGTACTCTATTTATTACTTGTTCCTGTTGTTCATCGCCCTGCTCGTAGACCACTACTTACTGTTGAACCTATGACCCGAACCCAGAAAACCGTCTTCATCCTCGTCGCCGTGATCGCGCTGATCCTCGGGCTTACCGTGAATAAAGTGCTGAACGGCAAAGGCCAGGGCGATCCGACTGCGCTGATCGACGCCGGCATTATCCTGCTGCCGCAGAGCCGCAACCTGCCGGACGTGACCATGACCGATCAGGACGGCAAACCAGTTGCCATAGACGAGTTGAAAGGCAAGTGGAGTCTGTTGTTCTTCGGTTATACCTTCTGCCCGGACATCTGCCCGACCACCCTGGCGCAACTGCGGCAGATCAAGAGTGAATTGCCGAAAGAGGCTGTGGATAAATTGCAGATCGTGCTGGTCAGCGTTGACCCCAACCGCGACACGCCGAAGCAGTTGAAACAGTACCTGGGCTACTTCGATCCGCAGTTCATTGGCCTGACGCCCACGTCGATCGAGGAGCTGCAAAAGGTGGCGAACGCGGTGAGCATTCCGTTCATTCCCGCCGATACCAGCAAGCCGAATTACACCGTGGACCACAGCGGCAACCTTGCGGTGATCGGCCCGGACGGCACACAGCGCGGGTTTATCCGCGCGCCGTTGAACAATGCCAAGCTGGTGGCGCAGTTGCCGGCGATGCTTGAGCGCAAATGACAGTTCAAAAGCTAAAAAGCCCCTCACCCTAACCCTCTCCCAGAGGGAGAGGGGACTGACCGAGGTGTTTATTCGAATTGCGCCGACCTGCAATTGTGAGTCGAACTCAGGCTCGAAAAGCTTGAAGGTCGGCCCCCTCTCCCTCGGGAGAGGGCTGGGGTGAGGGGCAGCTTCAAAGCAGGTCCAAAGCCAGACACCAGACACAAAAAAGGGGACGCCATTGGCGTCCCCTTTTTCATTGCAGCCATCCAAATCAGAACGCCGGCAATACCGCGCCTTTGTACTTCTCGGTAATGAACTGCTTCACTTCCGGGCTGTGCAGCGCAGCAGCCAGTTTCTTCATCGCGTCGCTTTCCTTGTTGTCCGCGCGGGACACGAGGATGTTCACGTATGGCGAGTCGTTGCCTTCGATCACCAGCGCATCCTTGGACGGATCGAGCTTGGCTTCCAGCGCGTAGTTGGTGTTGATCAGCGCCAGATCAACCTGGGTCAGCACGCGCGGGATGGTCGCGGCTTCCAGTTCACGGATCTTCAGGTCTTTCGGATTCTCGGCGATGTCTTTGACGGTCGACAGGATGTTTTTCGAATCCTTGAGCTTGATCACGCCAGCCTTGTCCAGCAGCAACAGCGCACGGCCGCCGTTGGTGGCGTCGTTCGGGATCACCACGTTGGCACCACCGGGCAGGTCCTTCAGATCCTTGAGCTTGCTCGAATAAGCACCCAGCGGCTCCAGGTGCACGCCGGTCACGGCGACGAGGCTGGTGCCCTTGGCCTTGTTGAACTCATCGAGGTACGGCTGGTGCTGGAAGAAGTTGGCGTCCAGACGCTTTTCCGCGACCTGTACGTTCGGCTGAATGTAATCGGTGAAGACCTTGACCTTCAGATCCACGCCTTCCTTGGCCAGGGCCGGTTTGACGAATTCGAGGATTTCCGCATGCGGCACCGGGGTGGCGGCAACGGTCAGGGTCTCGGCGTGGGCGGAAAACGCCGCAACAGCGGCGAAAGCAGCGATCAGTTTTTTCATTCAGCTGACTCCTTGTGAGGGCGCCCGCCAGCGAATGGCCCGCGCCTCTTGATTAAAAAACCGCTTATTTGCGCGAGAAATGCACGACCAGACGGTCGCCAACCATTTGCAGCACTTGCACCAGAATCAACAGCAGCACCACGGTGACGATCATCACGTCAGTCTGGAAACGCTGGTAGCCGAAACGGATCGCCAGGTCGCCCAGACCACCGGCGCCGACCACACCGGCCATCGCCGTGTAGGACACCAGTGTAATCGCTGTCACCGTAATCGCTGCGAAGATGCCCGGACGGGCTTCCGGCAGCAAGGCGTTCATGATGATCTGCCGCGTGGTCGCGCCCATCGACTGGGTCGCTTCGATGATGCCGCGATCGACTTCGCGCAGCGCGGTTTCCACCAGACGCGCGAAGAACGGCGTAGCACCAACCACCAGCGGCGGGATCGCCCCGGCCACGCCCAGCGAGGTGCCGGTGATCAGCACGGTGAACGGAATCATCACGATCAGCAGAATGATGAACGGCAGCGAACGCAAGATGTTCACCACCAGCGACAGCACGGCGTAGAGGCCACGGTTCTCCAGCAACTGACGTGGGCTGCAGAGAAACAGCAGCACGCCCAGCGGCAGGCCGAGCAGCACGGTGAACAGCAGCGAACCGCCGAGCATCAGCATGGTGTCGCCGGTGGCCAGCCAGATTTCGTACCAGTCGATATTGGCGAAGAAACTCATCAGGTCGGCCATTAGCGCAACACCTCCATGTGAACGTCAGCGGCGGTGAAGCGGGCAAACGCCGCCTCCATGTCGCCACCGGTGACAGCGAGGGTCAGTTGCCCGTACGGAATGTCTTTGATGCGGTCGATGCGACCGGCGAGGATGCTGTAGTCGACGCCGGTTTCCCGGGCGACGGTGCCGAGCAACGGCGCGTAGGTCGCTTCGCCCTGGAAGGTCAGACGCACGATACGCCCCGGCACGTGGGCGAAATCGTCACGCTGTTCGCTCTCGTCGATCTGCTCGCTTTCCTGGACGAAACGCTTGGTGGTCGGGTGCTGCGGATGCAGGAACACATCGGCCACCGGACCCTGCTCGACGATCACGCCGGCGTCCATCACCGCGACCTGATCGCAGACGCGCCGGATCACGTCCATCTCGTGGGTGATCAGGACGATGGTCAGTTTCAGTTCGCGATTGATTTCCGCCAGCAGTTGCAGAACCGATGCGGTGGTCTGCGGGTCGAGGGCACTGGTGGCCTCGTCGCACAGCAGAATCTTCGGCTTGGTCGCCAGCGCACGGGCAATGCCGACGCGTTGCTTCTGACCGCCGGACAATTGAGCCGGGTACTTTTTCGCGTGGTCGGACAGACCGACCCGCGCCAGCAGCTCGGCCACCCGTTGATTGATTTCACTGCTCGAAAGCTCACCGGCCAATGTCAGCGGCAAGGCCACGTTGTCGGCGACGGTCTTGGAGGCGAGCAGGTTGAAGTGCTGGAAGATCATCCCGACCTGCTGGCGGAAACGGCGCAGGCCGTTGGCATCCAGTGCGGTGACTTCTTCGCCGTCGACGATGATCTTGCCGCCACTGGAGTCTTCCAGGCGATTGATCAGACGCAGCAGGGTACTTTTGCCCGCACCGGAATGGCCAATCAGGCCGAACACCTGGCCGTTCTCGATGGCGAGACTGGTCGGGTGCAGCGCGGGAATATCCTTACCGGCGACGCGGTAAGTCTTGTGGACGTTTTGAAACTCGATCACGTAGCGAACCTTGTGGGGCGCGTTGGAAAAGGATCAGCGGTTAGCCGGGCGCGCATTTTAGCCTGTCCGTATAGAGGTTCTTAGCATTTATTTCGCAATTAACCTTCGATTTGGCAATAACGCGATCAAAGGTCAGATAAACGGAACGGCTGAAACGCTCATCAGTCACTACTTAAGCGACTTGAAACCCCTGGGTGCCGTGCCCGGGAATCACTCAAGGGTCTGCGGAAGGCATCCGGGGCCAAACGAGGAGTTTACGTCTGATGAGCATCAAAAAGCCTGCACCTGATAAAAGCGAGATGGCCGGAACCGACACCCCGGATCGCGCCAACACCAACGCCAAGCTCGACAGCCTGGAAGAATTCCGTTCGGACGCCACCGGTCAGGCACTGCGCACCAATCAGGGCGTGAAGATCGCCGACAACCAGAACACCCTCAAAGCCGGGCCGCGCGGGCCGTCGCTGCTGGAAGACTTCATCATGCGTGAAAAAATCACGCACTTTGACCATGAGCGGATTCCGGAGCGCATTGTCCATGCGCGCGGCACCGGCGCGCACGGTTTCTTTCAGACCTACGAGAACCATGCAGCGCTGACCAAGGCCGGTTTCCTACAGGATCCGGGCAAGAAGACGCCAGTGTTCGTGCGCTTTTCCACGGTGCAGGGGCCACGTGGTTCCGGCGATACCGTGCGTGACGTGCGTGGCTTTGCGGTGAAATTCTTTACCGACGAGGGTAACTTCGACCTGGTCGGCAACAACATGCCGGTGTTCTTCATTCAGGACGCGATCAAGTTCCCGGACTTCGTCCACGCGGTGAAACCCGAGCCGCACAACGAAATCCCGACCGGCGGCTCGGCTCACGACACGTTCTGGGACTTCGTCTCGCTGGTGCCGGAATCGGCGCACATGGTCATCTGGGCGATGTCCGACCGGGCGATCCCGAAAAGCCTGCGCAGCATGCAGGGCTTTGGCGTACACACCTTCCGCCTGATCAACGCCGAGGGCAAATCACGCTTCGTCAAATTCCACTGGCGCCCTACCGCCGGCACTTGCTCGCTGGTGTGGGACGAGGCGCAGAAGCTCGCCGGTAAAGACACCGACTACCACCGTCGCGACCTGTGGGAAGCGATCGAGATGGGCGACTACCCGGAGTGGGAACTGGGCGTACAGATCGTCGAAGAAGAGAACGAACACGATTTTGACTTCGACATCCTCGACCCGACCAAGATCATCCCCGAAGAAATCGTCCCGATTACGCCGCTGGGCAAAATGACCCTGAACCGCAACCCGGACAACTTCTTCGCCGAAACCGAGCAGGTCGCCTTCTGCCCTGGCCACATCGTGCCGGGAATCGATTTCTCCAACGACCCGCTGCTGCAAGGTCGACTGTTCTCCTACACCGACACGCAGATCAGCCGACTCGGCGGGCCGAACTTCCATGAGCTGCCGATCAACCGTCCGGTGGCGCCGTTCCACAACGGCCAGCGTGACGCGCAGCACCGCACCACCATCGATAAGGGTCGTGCCTCGTACGAGCCGAACTCGATCGACGGCGGCTGGCCAAAAGAAACCCCGCCAGCGGCACAGGACGGTGGTTTCGAGAGCTACCCGGAGCGCATCGACGCAGCGAAGATCCGTCAACGCAGCGAGTCGTTCAGCGATCACTTCTCTCAGGCCCGCTTGTTCTTCAACAGCATGAGCGACCACGAGAAAGAGCACATCATCGCTGCCTACAGCTTCGAGCTGGGCAAGGTCGAACGTGAGTTCATCCGTGCCCGTGAAGTGAACGAGATCCTCGCCAATATCGACCTGACCCTGGCCAAACGCGTGGCTGAAAACCTCGGTTTGCCGGCGCCAGCCAAAGGCACGGTCGAAGTGCGCAAGACCTCGCTGGAGCAATCGCCAGCGCTGAGCCAGGCCAACCTGCTACCAGGCAATATCAAAACGCGCAAAGTGGCAATCCTTGCTGCCAATGGTGTTGATGCTGCGGCCATCGATGCGATGAAAAAAGCGCTGGAAGCCGAGGGCGCCCACGCGAAACTGCTCGGCCCGACCTCGGCGCCAGTCAAGACCGCTGACGGCAAGGCATTGCCGGTGGATGCGTCGATGGAAGGCATGCCTTCAATTGCGTTCGATGCGGTGTTCGTACCGGGTGGCGCGGCGTCGATTACCGCGTTGAGCGGCGACGGCGTGGCGCTGCATTTTCTGCTGGAGGCCTACAAGCACCTGAAGGCGATCGCGCTGCACGGCGAGGCCAAGCAGTTGCAGGACTTGCTGAAGCTCGACGCGGATGCGGGGCTGTTGCAGGGCGCGGATGTGGGGGCGTTGACCAAGCCGTTCTTCGCCGCGATTGGCGAGCATCGGGTCTGGGCGCGGGAGCCTAAGGCCAAGGCGATTCCAGCGTAAAAGCAAAAGATCGCAGCCTTCGGCAGCTCCTACAGGATGTACTCAATCCCATGTAGGAGCTGCCGGAGGCTACGATCTTTTTATGGCTTGCGCGGGCTTAAAACCATCTGCGCCGGCACTGTGCGCAAGATCTGCTTCTCGATCTGCAAATCAAAATCAGGATCGAGCTTCTTGACTCGCTTGCTCAGCAACGTCGCCAGCCACGGATAATCCGCGGTGCGCGGCGCCTGGATGCTGACGGCGCATTCGTAATTCACCACATCGGCGGCGATCGCATCGAGTTGTCGTTGCAGCTTGTGAATATCACCGATGTTCAACGCAACTGTGGTGCTCTCGGCGGTCGGGTCGATGACCTTGGCTTTCGGCCTGGCTTCGGCAGCCAGCAGCGCGGCCTCAGCCTTTTCCAGCTCGGCCTTGCGCGCTTCGGTGATCGCGCCGTTGACGCCGCCGGTCAGCGCTGGCGCCTTGGGCATCAGAGCACGGGCGCGGCTGAGCGCGGTGGCGGCAGCGTTGACATCACCTTTCTGCAGGACGATCTGGCTGCGGCGCAGGTACGCCTCGGCCAGCTGCCGCTGGTATTGCTCAAGGGATTGATCGTTGGGGGTTGCGGCCTGCAACGCGGCCAACTGGTCTTCGGCGGTGGCCAGTTCGCTGCTGGCCAGGCTTTGCTCCAGCTGCGCGATGGCCGTAGCCCGCGCATCCGGGACTTCAGCCACCGGCGGCGTGCTTTGGCAGGCGCCCAGCAGCACTGAAAATGCGACAAGGAGCAGATAACGGGAGGCGAACGGCTTCATTCCTGCGACTCTCTAATTGCGCAAAAAGCGGCCAAGTCTACACCCCACGACGGGGCAGAACAAAACTCAACAGAAACAGCGCGGCTGCCGTCACCACGATCGACGGCCCCGCCGGGGTGTCCTTGAACCACGACAACGCCAGCCCGCCGCACACCGCGAGCATGCCCAGCAGGCTCGCCCCCAGCGCCATCTGCTCCGGCGAACGGGCGTGACGCTGTGCCGCAGCCGCCGGGATGATCAGCAGCGAAGTGATCAGCAGCACCCCGACGATTTTCATCGCCACGGCGATCACCACCGCGATCAACAGCATCAGCGCCAAGCGCAAACCCGCAACCGGCAGGCCTTCGACCCGCGCCAGTTCTTCGTGCACGGTGACCGCCAGCAGCGGTCGCCACAGCGTCACCAGCAACACCAGCACCGCCGCAGTGCCGCCGAGAATCCACGCCAGGTCGCTCGGACTGATCGCCAGCAAGTCGCCAAACAGATAGGCCATCAGGTCGATCCGCACTTCATGCATGAAGCTTAGTACCACCAGGCCGAGAGAGAGCGTGCTCGGGGCAAGAATTCCCAACAGCGTGTCGGACGCCAGCGGCTGACGCTGTTGCAGCGTCACCAAGAGCACCGCCAGCAGCAGGCAACCGACCGTCACCGCCACCGTCGGGCTGACGTCCAGCAAAAAGCCCAGCGCCACGCCGAGCAGTGCGGCGTGGGACAGGGTATCGCCGAAATAGGCCATGCGCCGCCACACCACAAACGAGCCGAGCGGCCCGGCCACCAGCGCCAGGGCCAGACCTGCAAGCAGGGCATACAAAAGAAAATCAGCCATGCTTGCAGCCGTCTCCATGAACATGAGGTTGCCCGCCGAGCGGGCCCTTGACCACCGAACCGTGCAGGTCGTGGGCGTGGTCGTGATGGTGGTGATAGATCGCCAGACTCGGCGCGTTCTTGCCGAACAGCTCGACGAATGCCGGATCGCCGCTGACCTGCTCGGGGTGCCCGGAGCAGCAGACGTGGCGGTTGAGGCAGACCACCTGATCGGTGGTGCTCATCACCAGATGCAAATCGTGGGACACCATCAGCACGCCGCAACCGTGGCGGTCGCGCAGCCGGGTGATCAGGCTGTACAGCTCGGCCTGCCCGGCCACGTCGACGCCCTGCACCGGCTCATCGAGCACCAACAGTTCCGGCTCGCGCAGCAGTGCCCGAGCCAGCAGCACGCGCTGCATTTCGCCGCCGGAAACGCTCTGCACCGGGCCGTCGATCACGTGTTCGGCGCCAACTTCCTTCAACGCGGCCAAGGCACGCGAACGATCGACGCCGGGCACCAGGCGCAGGAAGCGCAGCACTGACAGCGGCAGGGTCGGGTCGACATGCAGTTTCTGCGGCATGTAGCCGACGCGCAGCTTCGGTTTGCGCCAGACGCTGCCACTGTTCGGCTTCAACAGCCCGAGCACGGCGCGCACCAGCGTGGTCTTGCCGGCGCCGTTGGGGCCGATCAGGGTGACGATCTGCCCCGGCTCGACGCTCAGCTCGATGTTGTCCAGCACGGTCTGCCCGGCAAACGTGACGGCGACCTGCTCCAGACGGATCAGCGCGTTGCTCATCAGGCCCCCTGGCAACCGGCGCACAGGCCAACCACTTCGACCGTCTGCGCTTCGACGATGAAACCCACGTCTTTGGCGCTGCTGATGATCGCGTCGCTGATCACTTTTTGCTCAAGTTCGATGGCGGCGTGGCACTCGCGGCAGATCAGGAACTGGCCCTGATGCGCGTGTTCCGGGTGTACACAGCCGACGAAGGCGTTCAGCGAAGAGATGCGATGGACCAGGCCGTTTTCCAGCAGGAAATCCAGTGCGCGGTACACGGTAGGCGGCGCGGCGCGGCGGCCGTCCTGCTCGCTGAGCACCGCAAGGATGTCGTAGGCACCCAGTGGCTTGTGACTCTGCCAGACCAGTTCCAGCACGCGGCGGCGCAGGGCGGTCAGACGCAAACCTTTCTGCGCGCATAAGGTATCGGCCTCGGACAAAGCGCTGTGCACGCAATGGGAGTGGTCGTGGGGACGGCTGGCAATCGGTGTAATAGGCATGAGCGGCGACGAGATTTGCTGGAGACGTTATTATGTTACCCGTTCTCGCTTCCTTGAGTGGTCATCGTGTCCCGACTTTTTTCTGTTTTTGTGGCTTTCGTTGCCAGTTTTCTGCTGATCGGTACGGCTCAGGCCGAAGTCAAAGTGCTCACCAGCATCAAACCGTTGCAGTTGATTGCCGCTGCCGTGCAGGACGGCGTGGCGATTCCCGAGGTGCTGCTGCCACCGGGTGCCTCGCCGCACAATTACGCCCTGCGCCCGTCCGACGTACGGAAGGTGCAGTCGGTCGATCTGCTCTACTGGATCGGCCCGGACATGGAAGGTTTCCTGCCGCGCGTACTCGGCGGTCGCAGCCTGCCGAGCGTCGCGGTGCAGGATCTGCCAGGCCTGAAGCTGAGGCATTTCGGCGCGGACAACCATTCCCATGCCGAAGAAGCCGACGAGCATGATCACGATCATCGCCCCGGCTCGCTGGATGCACACCTGTGGCTGTCACCGGTCAATGCGCGGGTGATCGCCGACAAAATGGCCGCCGACCTCAGCGCCGCCGACCCGGCCAATGCCCAGCGTTATCAGAGCAATGCCAAAGCCTTCGATGCACGTCTGGATGCGCTGGATCAGCGTTTGAAGAAGCGCTTGGCCAATGTCGAAGGCAAGCCGTACTTCGTCTTTCATGAGGCGTTTGATTATTTCGAAGACGCTTACGGCCTGAAGCACGCGGGCGTGTTCGCGGTGGCCGCTGAAGTACAGCCCGGCGCCCAGCATGTCGCGGCGATGCGCAAGCGTCTGCAGGAAGTGGGCAAGACCTGTGTGTTCAGCGAGCCACCGTTGCGTCCACGTCTGGCGGAAACGCTGGTGGCCGGTTTGCCAGTGAAACTGGCCGAGCTGGATGCGCTGGGTGGTTATACGCCGGCGACCGCTCAGGGATATGAGCAGGTGCTGGAAAAACTCGGCAATGATCTGGCCGGGTGCCTGGAGTCGCTGTAACAACACAAACCCTGTGGGAGCGAGCCTGCTCGCGAAAGCGGTGGGTCAGTCAGCAAAAATGCTGAACGGGCCGCCGCCTTCGCGAGCAGGCTCGCTCCCACAGGTTCATGTTTGCTTGGCGAATCTACTCAGAGGGCGAAGGGCAACGGTGTATTGACCTTCTGCCGCTGCGCCAGGCGCTGCTCGAATTCCTGCGGATCGTGAATCAACACATCCTGCCCGGCGAACTGCTCGGCGGCGATCAAGCGTGACAGCCAGAACCGCACACAGGCCACACGCAACATCGTTGGCCAGAGCTCAGCCTCCGCCGCCGTGAACGGGCGCAACGCCGCGTAGGCACCGAGGAATGCCCGGGCGCGCGGGCCATCGATCACGCCCTCCTCGTCCGAACACCAGTCATTCAAGGCAATTGCCACGTCATACAGCATCGGCCCCGAGCAGGCGTTGTAGAAGTCGATCAGGCCGGTCAGGTGGGTGCCTTCGAACATGGCGTTGTCGCGGAACAGGTCGGCGTGAATGTTCGCCCGAGGCAGCGCGAGGATCTTGTCTTTGCGCTCGGTGATCTCATCCAGCGCCTTTTGCAGCAAGGCACGCGGCTCATCGCTCAGGTGCGAGAGAAATTCAGTGCCCTCCTCCAGCATCCAGTCCAGCCCACGATCGGTCTTGCGCTTGATCATGCGCTCGCCCTGGGTCGCCAGGTGCAGATGCGCCTGCAACTCGCCGACCTGGGCACAATGCTGGGCGTTGGCGACTTTGATGTGCTTGCCGGACAGGCGCGGTTGCAGCAGCGCCGGTTTGCCTTTGAGCTCACGCAGGGCCAAGCCGTCGGTGGTGCGCAGGGCGTAAGGCACCGGCAGTTCGGCTTCGTGCAGCACGTCGAGCAGGTCGATGAAGAACGGCATCTCTTGCACCGGGCCGCGCTCGACCAGGGTCAGGACAAACTCGCCCTGCTCCAGGCTGATGAAGAAATTGGTGTTTTCGCTGCCGGCGGCGATCCCCTGGAAATCAAGCAGGCGGCCGAGCCCGTAAGGGGCGAGAAAGGTTTCCAGCTCGGGCCGAGCCAGGGGAGTGAACACAGACATGTCTTAACTGCCAGTACGGGCGCCGCAACGGCGGCGCCGAGTGAATTAAAAACCTACTTCCATTCGAAGATCTTCCATGACGGGATCAGCATATCCGGCTGATCCGAACGGATGAAATTGGCATCCGTCCCGTCGGCGCGCACCAGAAAGTACGGCGGCGCGCCCTTCGGCGTGACCTTGATCGCATAGAGGAAACCGTTCTGGCGGTACTCCTGAATGGTCTTGTCGCCCTCCGTGCGGATGGTGACCTCGGGGTCGCCGCCCGGCGCATCATCCGCCGCGATCGCGGCCAGTGGTGAGACAGCGATCAACCCGACCAGCAGCAAGCGATTTAACGTACGCATGATAACCTTGTCCCTTTGTCGTCAACGGTCCCGCTATTCTAGCCCCGGACCCGCCGAAAAGGTTGATCCTGCTCATGAGCCAAGCCCCCCTCGTCCTGGTGGACGGTTCGTCTTACCTGTACCGCGCCTTTCATGCACTGCCACCACTGACCACGTCCAAAGGCCTGCCGACCGGTGCGGTCAAAGGCGTGCTGAACATGCTCAAGAGTCTGCGCAAGCAGTACCCGGACAGCCCCTTCGCCGTGGTGTTCGACGCCAAGGGCGGAACATTTCGCGATGAGATGTACGCCGAATACAAGGCCAACCGGCCAAGCATGCCCGATGACATGCGCGTGCAGATCGAGCCGCTGCACCAGAGCGTGATCGCCCTCGGCTTCCCGCTCCTGTGCGTCGACGGCGTCGAGGCCGACGACGTGATCGGCACCCTCGCCCGCAGTAGCGCAGCGGCGGATCGCCCGGTGATCATCTCCACCGGTGACAAGGACATGGCGCAACTGGTCGATGGCCACATTACCTTGGTCAACACCATGTCCGGTAGCTCGATGGATGTGGAGGGCGTTAAGGAGAAATTTGGCGTCGCACCGGAGCAGATCATCGATTATCTGGCGCTGATGGGCGATTCGTCCGACAACATCCCGGGCGTGCCGGGCATCGGCCCGAAGACGGCGTCCGGCCTGCTGGTTGGCGTCAACGGCGGTCTGACCGAGCTGTACGCCAACCTCGACATCGTGCCGACCCTGCCGATCCGTGGCGCAAAAACCTTGCCGGCCAAGCTCGAAGAGCACCGGGAGATGGCTTTCCTGTCCTATCAACTGGCGACCATCAAGGTCGACGTGCCACTGGATATCGGCCTCGATGATCTGCAGATGGGCCAGGAGGATCCGGCCAAACTCTACGAGCTGTACACCCTGCTGGAATTCAAGAGCTGGCTCAATGATCTGGATCGCGATGCCAAGCGTCTGGAACTGAGCGCGGCGGCCGAACCTGCGCCGGCGGGCGATCTGTTCAGCGCCCCGCAAGCCGAGGCACCTGTTGCTCCTGTCGAGGCCGCCTACGAAACCATCCTCGATCAGGCCCGCTTCGACGTCTGGCTGGAAAAACTGCGCAACGCCAGGCTGATCGCCTTCGACACCGAGACCACCGGCATCGACGCGCAGCAGGCGCAACTGGTTGGCCTGTCGTTCGCCGTACAGGCCAACGAAGCCGCGTACATCCCGCTGACCCATTCCTACATCGGCGTGCCGGAGCAGTTGGATCGCGACACCGTGCTGCGCGCACTCAAGCCGATTCTGGAAGACCCGAACAAGCTCAAGGTCGGCCAGCACGCCAAGTTCGACATGAACATTCTGGCCAACTGCGCCATTGGCGGCGATCAGAGTGAAGGCATCAGCGTGCGCGGCATCGCCTTCGACACGATGCTCGAGTCCTACGTGCTCAACTCCACCGCGACCCGCCACGACATGGACAGCCTCGCGCAAAAGTACCTCGACCACACCACGGTGAGCTTCCAGGACATCGCCGGCAAAGGTGCCAAGCAACTGACCTTCGACCAGATCGCTCTGGAACAGGCCGGGCCCTACGCCGCCGAAGACGCCGACATCACCCTGCGCCTGCATCAGACCCTGTTCGACAAGCTCAGCGCGATTCCGAGTCTGGCCAGCGTGCTGACCGACATCGAAATCCCGCTGGTACCGGTGCTGGCGCGCATCGAACGCCAGGGCGCGTTCGTCGATGCCGAGTTGCTGGGCATTCAGAGCATTGAGCTGGGCAACAAAATGGTCGCGCTGGAGCGTGAAGCCTTCGAAATCGCCGGGGAAGAATTCAACCTCGGCTCGCCGAAGCAGCTGGGCGTGATTCTTTATGAAAAGCTCGGCCTGCCGGTGCTGAAGAAAACCGCCAAGGGCCAGCCGTCCACCGCTGAAGAAGTGCTGGCGAAACTCGCCGAAGACGATCACCGCTTGCCGAAGGTGCTGATGGAGCACCGTTCGATGAGCAAGCTGAAAAGCACTTACACCGATCGCCTGCCGGAGCAGATCAACCCGCGCACCGGGCGCATCCACACTTCGTATCATCAGGCCGTGGCCTCGACCGGGCGCTTGTCATCCAGTGATCCGAACTTGCAGAACATCCCGGTGCGCACTGCCGAAGGCCGGCGTATTCGCCAGGCGTTCGTCGCGCCAAAAGGCTACAAACTGCTGGCGGCGGACTATTCGCAAATCGAGTTGCGGATCATGGCCCACCTGTCCCGCGACGAAGGCCTGATGAACGCCTTCCGCAACAATCTCGACGTGCACACCGCGACCGCTGCCGAAGTGTTCAAGGTCGAGCTCGATCAAGTGACATCCGACCAGCGCCGCAGCGCCAAGGCGATCAACTTCGGTCTGATCTACGGCATGGGCGCGCAGAAGCTCGGCAAGGACATTGGCGTCGACACCAAGACCGCCAAGGCCTACATCGACACCTACTTCGCCCGTTATCCAGGCGTGCGCGAATACATGGAGCGTACCCGCGCGCAGGCAGCCGATCAGGGCTATGTCGAAACCTTCTTCGGTCGTCGCCTGTATTTGCCGGAGATCAACTCGAACAAGCCACAGGAGCGCGCCGCCGCAGAACGCACGGCGATCAACGCACCGATGCAGGGCACGGCGGCGGATATCATCAAAAAAGCCATGGTGGCTGTGGATAACTGGCTGGCAACGTCGGGGCTGGATGCCCGGGTCATCCTGCAGGTGCACGATGAACTGGTGCTGGAAGTTCGCGAGGAGCTGGTCGAGCAGGTCAGCGCTGAGATTCGCCTGCACATGAGCGAAGCGGCGAAACTGGATGTGCCGCTGCTGGTGGAAGTTGGCGTGGGCAACAATTGGGATGAGGCGCACTGAGTGTTGCACAGTTGCCGCGACCTACCGTCGCGGCAACTCCCGGGAATCCGGCTTAGATCGAAAAACGCTTCAGGCTATTCCAAAGCTTTTTGAAAAAAATCTGAACTAATCTGTCGATCGAACACTCAGAGGTACTGAATGGCTGGTGAAGCCCTTCGATGCTCCTATGTTGTGTTAAGTGTTGGCAGATATCTGAACCCCGCCCTAGCGGTTCGGAACTTGAACCCCGGAACTTCTCCCTCCCCAATGAAGTCCGGGGCTTTTTTTGCCCCAAAACTGGCTGTGATGCCGTCATGCTGCGTTAAAAGCACCGCTAAAAATGCTCATTTAGGTACCCTAAACTCCGCTTTTTAGCGGTGCTTTCGCCTTGCCTGACAGCACCACAGTCAGTTTTGAAATTGTCTTACTCGGCTGCCGCCTCGGCGCCTTTGTCTGCCAGTTCCATCCAGTCGGCCAGCACAGTGTAGGCCTCTTCCAGGCCCATGCGTTTTGGTGCGGAGAACAACTGGATGGTGATCGAGTCGCCCCAGCCTTTGCGGATTTCCGACTGTACTTTCAGCAGGGTGTTCTTGGCGGCGCCGTAAGTGAGCTTGTCGGCCTTGGTCAGCAGGATGTGCATTGGCATCCCGGCAGCGACGGCCCAGTCGAGCATCAGCAGGTCGAAGTCGGTCATCGGATGGCGGATGTCCATCATCAGAATCAGACCTTTCAGACTCTCCCGACCACCGAGGTAAGCCTCGAGGTGGCGCTGCCAGTGTTGCTTGAGCGGGATCGGTACTTTTGCATAACCGTAGCCCGGCAGGTCGACCAGACGGCGATCTTCGTCTAGCTTGAAGAAGTTCAACAGCTGTGTGCGGCCCGGAGTTTTCGAGGTGCGCGCCAGGCTGGCGTGGGTCAGGGTGTTCAGCGCGCTGGACTTGCCGGCGTTGGAACGACCGGCAAACGCCACTTCGAAGCCTTCGTCGTCAGGGCATTGATCGACTTTGGCGGCACTGAGCATGAACGTGGACTGTTGGCACAGGCCGAGGATGGGATTCTTGAGTTGCATGGGATTTCCGATGTGGGCGGCGCCGGGATTGGGCGCGGAACGCGGTGTCGCTTCCGTTTCAGTGACGCCAGTATATAATGCCGCAGATTCTGTGTGTGCTTTGTCCCAGCGAAGGATGAAGTTCACGAGAGCGACAGACTTTGATTGCGCATTAGAACGCAGAACGCTCTCAACCCTGAAAAGGTCGTTTTATGACGAAATGGCTGCTGGCTGCCGGAGTCTTGATGCCGCTTTACAGCGCACAGGCTACACAGGATCCGGAAGCTGTGTACAACCGTGTTTGTGGTGCCTGTCATTCCGGCCAACTACCCATGGCGCCCGCAAGAGGCGATCAGGAAGCTTGGACGCCGAGGTTGGCGAAAGGTATGGGGACGCTGGTGCAACACGTGACCCAGGGTTTCAAGGCGATGCCGCCGCGTGGTTTGTGCATGGACTGCAGTGCCGAGGATTACCAGGCCATCATCCTGTGGATGAGCGAGAGTAAGCCCGGTCCATAACTTAACCCTTAGCCGTAGTTGGATTAGCTGATGAACAAATTGATCGTGAGTCTGCTGTTGACCGTGGGAATTTCAGGTGTCGCCCATGCTGCCGGCGATGCCGCAGCAGGCCAGGCCAAAGCTGCCGTGTGCGGAGCCTGTCACGGCCCGGACGGCAACAGCATGGCGCCAAACTTTCCGAAACTGGCAGGTCAAGGTGAACGCTACCTCGACAAGCAATTGCACGACATCAAGTCGGGCAAGCGCGTGGTGCTGGAAATGACCGGGCTGCTGACCAACCTGAACGATCAGGATCTGGCCGACATCGCCGCGTACTTCGCCAGCCAGAAAGGCAGCGTCGGCGCCGCCGATCCGAAGATCGTCGCTCGCGGTGAAGCGCTGTTCCGTGGCGGCAACCTGGAAAAAGGTCTGCCAGCCTGCACCGGCTGCCACTCGCCGAACGGCTCCGGCAATGCCGCCGCAGGCTTCCCACACTTGGGTGGCCAGCACGCTCAATACATCGCCAAGCAACTGACCGATTTCCGCAAGGAAGACGGCGGTCGCGCCAACGACGGCGACGCAATGACCATGCGCACCATCGCACGCAAGCTGAGCGACGAAGACATCGCTGCGGTTTCCAGCTACATCCAGGGCCTGCACTGAGGCCCTGAATCGAGGGCTGAACGAGGCGCGCAGCGTCGGCCACGTTAACGCTCGATTAATCCTTCGCAGCAAGTATAAAAAGGGTGGCTTTGGCCGCCCTTTTTTGTGGCCGCTGCCGTTACACTACAGCACTCATGCCCGCCAGGATCTGTGTCGCAACAGGTCGAGCGAGGCGACCCAAATTGTTCAGGAGTAAAGCATGCGTAATCTGATCATCAGCGCCGCCCTCGTCGCTGCCAGCCTGTTCGGCGTCACCGCCCAGGCCGCTGAAGCCCCTGCCGCCCCTTACGTCGAACTGGCCAACCCGGTGCCGGTGGCAAAGCCTGGCAAGATCGAAGTGGTCGAGCTGTTCTGGTACGGCTGCCCGCATTGCTACGCTTTTGAGCCAGTGATCAATCCATGGGTTGAAAAACTGCCGTCCGACGTCAACTTCGTGCGCATTCCCGCCATGTTCGGCGGCCCATGGGATGCTCACGGCCAGATGTTCCTGACTCTGGAAGCCATGGGTGTCGAGCATCAGGTGCACAACGCCGTGTTCAACGCGATCCAGAAAGAACACAAGAAGCTCACCGACAAGAACGACATGGCTGACTTCCTCGCCACTCAAGGCGTGGACAAGGACAAGTTCCTCGCCACCTTCGACTCGTTCGCTATCAAAGGCCAGATCGTCAAGGCCCGTGAGCTGGCGAAGAAGTACGAAATCACTGGCGTGCCAACCATGATCGTCAATGGTAAATACCGCTTCGACATCGGCTCTGCCGGTGGTGCCGAACAAGCATTGAAGCTGGCTGACGATCTGGTCGCCAAAGAGCGAGCGGCGAACAAGGCTACTGCCAACTAAGCGCGGCATTCGCCATGCGCCGCTGGAAGTCCGAACGCATCGTCGGCCTGCATGATCCGCAGGTCAACGAGCATCATCTGGCGTCTACGGGCCTGCCCGCAGACCAGCGTCTGCGCTTGCTCAGCTTCAACATTCAGGTCGGCATCAGCACCGAGCGCTATCGACATTACCTGACCCGCAGCTGGCAGCATCTGCTGCCGCACACCGGGCGCTCCGGCAATCTGCAGAAGATCGGTGACCTGCTCGGCGACTTCGACCTGGTCGCGCTGCAGGAAGCCGATGGCGGCAGCCTGCGTTCAGGCTACGTCAATCAGGTCGAACATCTGGCCCACCTCGGCGCCTTTCCCTACTGGTATCAACAACTCAATCGCAACCTCGGTCGACTGGCCCAGCACAGCAATGGCGTGCTCAGTCGCCTGAAGCCGTGGGCGATCGAGGACCACCCGCTGCCCGGCCCGAAAGGTCGCGGCGCGATCCTGCTGCGCTTCGGCGAAGGTCCGGAAGCGCTGGTGGTGGTAATGATGCACCTGGCCCTCGGCGCGCGGACGCGCAGCCTGCAACTGGCCTACATTCGTGATTTGATCAGCGGCTACAAGCATCAGGTGCTGATGGGCGACATGAATACCCATGCCAGCGACCTGCTCGAACACTCGCCGTTACGCGATCTCGGCCTGCTGGCCCCGCAGGTGGAAGCGACCTTCCCCAGCTGGCGCCCACAGCGTTGCCTTGATCATATTCTGCTCAGCCCGACCCTGACCCTGGAAAAGGTCGAGGTGCTGGCCCAGCCCATTTCCGATCACCTGCCGGTCGCGGTGGAAATTCGTCTGCCGGGTTCGCTCACGGCCGACGCATTGCCCGCGTTGAGCCCTGCCCCTCGCGGAACCTGTGAATGAGCGACGACGCCCAGCGCTGGAAAGAGAAGTACCTCAAGAGCATCGAACAGCAGGACAAGCTCGAACGCCGCTGGGCCGCGCGACTCGACCTGCTGCGGCGCGGTCTGGTGCGCAGCACGCTGGCGGCCGAGGGCACCGACAAGGCTGTTGATCAGTGCATGAAAGAAATGCGCGAAGTCGTGCGCACCGATGACATGGACGCCGGCCTCGCCGCCCTGCTGCCGCGTCTGGAAAAAGCCGTGCTCGACTCCGAGCAGCGCCGCGAGACCCGCATCGATCAGGTCAGCACCGCGCTGACCGCGCTGGTCACCCAGTTGCAGGCTTTGCCGCTGCCGCGCGAAGTCGCGCAACCGCTGAAGAAATTTGCCAAACAACTGGACAGCCGAGTCGGTCAGGCGCGGGAAATGCCACTGCTGCTGAGCGAACTCAGTGGCTTGCAGGGCAAGGCCTTGAGTCAGTTGGAAACGCCTGCCGAGCCGGGGCGGCCGGGGTTGTTGCAGCGTTTGTTTGGTAGTCGCGACAGTGAAGAAACCGTTGCACCGGCGGCCGACATACCAGCAACACCAGTGCCGCAGCTGGTCGAAGCTCAGCAGCCTGAACCGGAGCCTGCGCAATCGGCACCGGTGGCCAACGCGGAGCCAGCGATCGCAGCGCCCGAGACCATCATCGAAACGCCCGCCCAGACGCCGCCTGATGAGCCGCAAGTCGTTGCGTTCGCTGCGCCTGTGGTCGTCGTTGAAGCCGAGCCAGTGCAGGTTGAACCAGCCGCTGACACCGAGATAACCGTCGCTGCGCAAGTAACCGAAGCACTCAACCCCGACGAACTGATCCACCCCGACGATCCGTCGCCGCTGCTCCTCGACAGCCTGCCCTTGCCCGAGCCGATCGCTCAGGCCTTGGCCGCCATCGACCCGGAGCAGTCGGAGCACGACATCCTCTTCGCTCTGCCGGATTCCCCGGAGCCGTCCTACAGCTCCGTAGCCAGACATATCGAAGACACGCTGATCGGCCTGCTCGACGACCTGACCCTGCCCGAGCGTCATCGGCCGCAAGCCGAAGCCATGCGCGAACGGCTCAAACACGGGCTGAACTGGTACGAACTGTTGCCGATCCTCGACGATCTCGCGACTTTGATGCTGGCGATTACCGACAGCGGTCAGCACGAATTCGAAGCCTATCTGCAGCAACTCAACGAACGCCTCGAAGCGTTTCAGAGCAACCTGCAAGCGGCCAGCGAAGGGCATGCCGACAATAGCTCGGCGGCGCGGGCCATGGACACGCAGATTCGCGAGCAGGTCGACGGCTTGCAGAGCAGCGTCCAGCAAGCAGCCGACCTCGATGACCTCAAGCATGTGCTGGAGAATCATCTGGAAGGCCTGCTGGGAACGATGGATCAGCACCAGAAGCAGCGCGACGCCCGCGAGCAGGAAGTCGCCGCCAGGTTGAAGAGCCTGTCGGAGCGCGTGGCGCATATGGAACAGGAAGCCATGGGCTTCCGTGAACACCTTGAAGAGCAGCGGCAGAAAGCCCTGATCGATCCGTTGACCGGCCTGCCCAACCGCGCGGCGTGGAGTGAACGCCTGGAGCATGAGATCCAGCAATGGCAGCAGCACGGCAACACCCTCAGCCTGGCCATGCTCGACCTCGATCACTTCAAGCGGATCAACGACAGCTACGGCCATCTGGCCGGCGACAAAGTGCTGAAGATCATCGCCACGGTATTGCGCAAACGCCTGCGCGGCTCGGATTTCATCGCCCGTTTCGGCGGTGAAGAGTTCGTGCTGTTGCTGCCCGCGACGCCACCAGCGGTGGGCGCGAAACTGCTGGAAACCCTGCGCGCGGCGATCGAAGCCTGCCCGTTTCATTTCAAGGGCGAGCGAGTGACCATCACCATTTCCATGGGACTCGCGTCATTCCGGGTGGGAGAACACAGCGATCTGGTGCTGAAAAGAGCCGATCAGGCGCTGTACCGAGCGAAAAACGCCGGGCGCAACCGAGTCGAGCTCGGCTAAGGCAATTGTTCCATTTTGTTTAAATCCGCCCGCTGGCGGACTCTGAGCAAATCCGTACGTTACACTGTTGCATTATCGTTTTCAGCGTATCGTCCTCTGCCATGAAATTCCTTGCCCTTGTTGCCTCGCTGCTCGTCCTCGCTGGTTGCGCCAGCGGTCCGCGCTATGACACCAGCCACCCTTCGGCCAATTACGACAGCCGCATCCAGTTCGTTGTGGTGCATTACACCTCCGCGTCTCTGGAGCGTTCGCTGCAATTGCTGACCCATGGCGACGTCAGTAGCCATTACCTGATCGGCGATGACAAGAACGCCACCGTGTACAAGCTGATGGACGAAAACCAGCGCGCCTGGCACGCCGGCGAAAGTCAGTGGCAGGGCCGTACCTGGCTGAACTCCAGTTCCATCGGCATCGAAATCGTCAATCCCGGCTACAAGGACACCCCGACCGGGCGCCTGTGGTATCCGTACAGCGAGGCGCAGATCCAGTCGTTGATCACCCTGCTCAAGGACATCAGCAAACGCAACGGCATCAGCCCGCGGCACATCATCGGTCACAGCGACATCGCGCCGTTGCGCAAGCTTGATCCGGGGCCACTGTTCCCCTGGAAACGTCTCGCCGCCGAAGGCCTTGGCCTGTGGCCGAACGAGCAAGCGGTGGCGCGTCAGCAGGCGGTGTTCAACAGCAACCCGTTGCCGGAGATCGGCTGGTTCCAGGCGCAACTCGCGCGTCTGGGTTACGACACACCGCAGACTGGCGAGCTGGACGTCGCCACGCGGCATGTCCTCGCCGCGTTCCAGATGCATTACCGCCCTGCCCGCTTCGACGGCACCCCGGATGCACAAACCGCGGCACTTCTTTTGGTCCTCAATCAGACAAAATAATGACGCCCGCCCGACGGTCAGGGCGAAATCGCAATCAGCAGCTATAACTCATGGTAATTCTTCGGAAAATCCCTGATGGCTGCGACCCGAGAGACGCTGCGTAGCTGGTTTTATCGCCCTGTTTTTTTGGCGATGATCGCGGCTGTCCTCAGCGCCAGCCTGCTGATTGCCGGCGGTATGTTCGCGGCGATGCGCCAGATGGAAATGCGCGAGAGCCAGGAAATGAACGCCCAAGGCGAGCGTTTCCTCGCGCGCCTCGAACAATTGTTCGGCCAGTTGCGCGAAAGTCTCGACGACCTTGAAGCCCAGCCCTTGCGCGGCTGCGACGAAGAAATGATCGCGACTTTGCAGCAAGTCACCTTCAACTACCGCTTCGTCTACGAAGCCGCATATATGGACGCTTCGCGGTTCTGCTCCAACCGTCCGCGCCAGGAAGGTCTGTCGTTGGTGCGCGCGCCGGACATTCAGGGCCCGACCTACAGCTATTGGCTGAACACCACCACCGAACCCGATGAAAACCGCGCGGCGCTGATGCTCGGTCGCGGCAATTTTCGTGTCGCTACCTCGCGTGGGCATTTGACCGACATGGTCGATCTGTCGCCCGGCAGCAGCTTGCTGGTGGTGCTCGATCACGGCACTCGAGCGATTCCGGTGCTCGGCACCGCACAGACCTGGCCACCGACCGAACCCTGGCCCCCGAAGAGCCGTGATGCGCTGCAAGTCACGCAAACGCGGCTGATCTATCGCATGCCCACCGACAACCCGGAATATCAATTGGTGCTGATCACGCCGCGCACGGGCATGCACGTCCCGGCGGTGTGGTGGTGGCTGTTGCCGGTGTGCCTGATCGCCGGCGCCGTTGTCGGCTTTCTGACCTTGCTACTGGTGCGTCAGCGCCAGTCGCTGGATGCCGAGCTGCACGGGGCGATCCGCCGGGGTGAGTTGCAGGTGCTGTATCAGCCGATCTTCGATCTCGACAGCCGCAACTGCGTCGGCGCCGAAGCGCTGCTGCGCTGGCGGCGCCCGGACGGCACGCTGACCAGTCCCGACCTGTTCATTCCCATGGCGGAGAACACCGGGCAGATCCGGCAGATGACCGACTTCGTCTTGCAGCGTCTGCTCGAACAGCTGGGTCAGTTACTGCGCGCCAATCCGCAGCTGTATATCTCGGTGAACCTCGCGGCCTGCGATGTCATGGTGCCGCGCATCGGCCAGGTCATGGCGCGGCTGCTCGCGTTGCACCGTGTCGCCGCGCGGCAGATAGCCTTCGAAGTCACTGAGCGGGGCCTGATTGATGTGGTGGTGGCGCGGGAAAACCTGCAAGCCTTGCGCGACGTCGGCCATCAGGTGCTGATCGATGATTTCGGCACCGGCTATTGCAGCCTCGCCTATCTGCAGACCTTGCCAGTGGACTGCCTGAAGATCGATAAGGCGTTCATCGATGCGCTCGGCCATGACGCAGCGAGCAGCGGCGTCGCTCCGCACATCATTCACATGGCGCAGGCGCTGGATCTGAAAGTGATTGCCGAAGGCATCGAGCTGGAATCCCAGGCAGCGCTGCTCAGCAGTGAGGGGGTCAAGTTCGGTCAGGGCTGGCTGTTCGCCCACGCACTGAGCGCCGTGCAATTCATCGAACTGATCACCCGCGGCAGGCGCCTTGCCGCGCGGCGTATGGACGACGAAGCCTAGACGGCCAGCGCCATGTAGAACTGGGTGCCCTGCCCCGGCCGCGAATAAACGCCCATGCGTCCGCCGTGCAACTGGACGATTTCCTTGCACAGCGCCAGGCCGAGCCCGGCGCCGCCCTTCTTGCGCCCGACCTGCACGAACGGCTCGAAAATCCGCCCCTGCTGGCCGTAGGCAATGCCTTCGCCATTGTCTTCGACACTGATGATGACCCGCTCGCCATGGCGGCGCGCCTGCAGCCGGATCTGGCCGTCGCGGGCGGTGTGCCGCAAGGCGTTGTCGATCAGATTGTCGAGGACGCGATCGAGTTGCGCCTGATCAGCCTGCAACCTCGGCAGCGGGCCTTGAATCTCGACGTTCAGCGCCACACCTTTGGCCGCAGCCACGTCGGCAAAGCGCAGTTGCGCCTGCTCCAGCAGGTCCTCAATGGAACATGGCGCCAGGGTGAGTTTCTGTAGACCGTTCTGGTAGCGCGAGAAATTCAGCAGGTCGTTGATCAACTGCATCAGGCGCTGCATTTCTTCGTTGACCGTATCCAGCAGGTCAGCTTCGCGCGATTCCGCCGGGAACTTGGCCCGCTCGCGAAACAGCCCGAAGGCCATGTGCATGCCCGTCACCGGCGTGCGCAGCTCGTGGGAAGCGCGCAAGACAAACTCACTGCGCACGCGCTCGAACGCGCGTTGCTCGGTGACGTCGTGCAGCACCATCACCGCGCCGAGAATATGCCCCTGGGTATGACTGACCGGCGTCAGGCTGTAGGTCAGCAGGCGCGATTCGCCATCGACTTCGATGCTCAGATCTTCCGGCGCGCGCTCCAGCGTGCCGCCGCGCAGGACCAATTGCAGTTGCGCATCCAGCTCCGGACGGCCGAGTGCAGTACCCAGGCCTTGGCCGAGCCGGTCGTCTTCCCAACCCAACTGGCGCTGAGCAACAGGGTTGAGGTGTTCGAGCTGGCCCTGGCGATCAATCATCAACAAACCGTCGTCGATACTGTCGAGCACCGCTTGCAAACGCTGCTGACCGGCCAACAGTTCGTCGACATTCATCGCCTGGTGTTCGCGCAACGCCTCGGCCATCAGGCCGAAGCGTCGCGACAGCAGGTTGACTTCCATGGCCGTGGAAATCGGCAGGGTCACGTCATAGTTGCCCTGGCCGATGTTGTCGGCAGCCTTGGCCAGCGCTTCGATCGGCGCGCCGAAGCGTCGGGCGATGCCTTGGGCGGTGACGAAACCGATGATCAGCACCGCCAGCCCCACCAGGCCAAGCAGCCCAGCAATCAGCAACGCGCGTTCGCGGGCAGCGTGCTGGACCGCGTTAATGGTTTCCAGCGCATGTTTGTGCTCAGCAATCAGGCCATTACGAAGAATGTTGAAGCGCTCGCGGAAATCCGCGGTGGTACTGGCGTTCTTCGCCGCTTCGGCGGTCACGTCGAATGAGGCGAGGAAGTTCAGGTAGTCGGCCTTGGCCTGGCGGAAACCGTAAGGCTGGCCATCGCCCTCCTGCTGCTGGGCGATGCCTTGGTCGAGCAACTCGAAGTAGTGCTGTTTGGACGCTTCGAACGCAACGGGATCGGGTTTTTCGGCGAGCATGATGATCAATTGATCACCGAGGGTCTGGCGCAGCTTGAGGCCAAGATCCAGGGTGACGAAGTTGCTGCGCACCAGCGCTTCCTGCGACCCGGCCATCTGCATCACGCTGACCAGCCCGAGCAAGAGCCCGAGCAAGGCCACGGTGATCAACGCAGAAATGCTCAGGAACAGGCGCGTGCGCAGCTTGATCGCCAGTTTCATCGCGCAGTGCTCACAGGTTGTACTGCTTGCGTTTGCGATACAGGGTCGAGGCGTCGATGCCGAGGGTTTTCGCCGCTTGGTCCAGAGTGCCGGCGGTGGCCAGCACCGCGCCGATGTGCGCTTTCTCCAGCTCGTCCAGGCTCAGCGCCGCGCCGACCCGTGGCGCGTTGTTAGCCGGTTGTTCGGCCATGCCCAGGTGGCTGATTTCCACGCGTTCCTGCGGGCAGATGATGCTGGCCCGCTCGACGACGTTGCGCAGTTCGCGAATGTTGCCCGGCCAGCGATAACCGAGCAGTGCTTCGCGCGCCTCATCGCTGAAGCCGCGCGCTGGGCGTGCGTACTCTTTGACGAAGCGTGCGAGGAAGCGATCGGCGAGGGTCAGGATGTCTTCGGCGCGCTCGCGCAATGGCGGCAGATGCAGGGTGATGACGTTGAGACGATAGAGCAGGTCTTCGCGGAAACGGCCGTCGCGGACCATGTCTTCGAGATTGAGGTTGGTGGCGGCGAGGATGCGCACATCGGCGCGGCGAGTGACCGGGTCGCCGACCCGCTCGTATTCCTTGTCTTGAATGAAACGCAGCAACTTGGGTTGCAAAGTCAGCGGAAAGTCGCCGATCTCGTCGAGAAACAGCGTGCCGCCGTCCGCCTGGTTGACCCGACCCAAAGTACTTTCGCTTGCGCCGGTGAACGCGCCACGGCTATGGCCGAACAGCTCGCTTTCCATCAGCTCGGCAGTCAGCGACGGGCAGTTGATAGTGACGCAGGATTTCTTCTCGCGCTTGCTCCAGCCGTGGATCGCACGGGCCAGTTCACCTTTACCCGTGCCGGACTCGCCAAGGATAAGAATGTTGGCGTCGGTGCTTGCGACCTGCCGGGCCGTTTCCAGCACGACTTTCATCGCCGGGCTGTGGGAATCGAGACCGTCTTTCGGTTTGCGGATCTCGCCTTCCAGCGCTTCAAGGCGCGCGGAGAGCTGGCGCACTTCCAGCTGCTTGGCGGTGGCCAGGCGCAGTTGATCAGGGCTGCATGGCTTGACCAGATAATCGGCGGCGCCAGCCTGGATGGCATCAACCGCGGTGTCGACCGCCGAATGGGCGGTGACGATCACTACGCGCATCCACGGCGCCTGAATGCGCATCTGCGCGAGGACGTCGAGACCGTTGTCCTCGCCCAGGCGCAAATCAAGGAAGCACAGATCGAAGACCTGACGTTGCAGCAAAGCATCGGCCTGGGCTGCGCTATTGGCAGTGGCTACCGTATAGCCTTCGTCTTCGAGGCAATAACGAAACGTACGCAGGATGGCGGATTCATCGTCCACCAGCAGAATGCGGCCTTGTTGCTCAGTGGCAGATTCCATTTTTCCTACGCTCCATAGTGATTAGTCTTGGGTTAGTCCCGGAAAAATCGGGCAAGTTGCATGGTTGATTCTGAACGATACCAGCCATAGGAGGGTAGCTCTCTACTGCCATAACGGCCAATTCATTGATTTCGTTGAGTTTTAAAACATTCTGCGTTTTGCAGGGCAGATCCTGCGTCCTCTTCTGACATCTGCGTACCGGTAGCAATTCCATATCATCGAAATTTCCCACGAAATAATCGTGCATTGCGCACGACCGCAGAAGAGCCATCGTGCAGGATGCGTCTTAGGAAATTTCTCAAACACTCCTAACCCATTGTTTTCATTGATTTTTTTACAGATGAAAAAACTGGCATGCAGGCTGCAATACCTCACTCAGCCCGGGCAGAACAGCACTGCCCCAACCGAACAAGCGTGAGGAACACAGGATGACTCGCCCAATCGCCGCCCAAGTACGTATTTCGCCACTGCAGATCCAGCAAGGTCTGTTCGGTGTACTGGCGTTGCTGATCACCCTGATCGTCTGCCAGCAGTACATGAGCTGGGAAAACAGCCGTAAACCCGAGCTATTGATTTCGATGCAGCACAGCACTCAGACGCACTTCAGTGCCGTGAGCAGCAGCCAGGCTGAAAACGCTTCGATGCACATGATCGATGTCGACCAGGCGCAACCGCTGGATCAATTGCCACGGGAAGAGCGCTGGGTTTTCTAAGTCAGTGAATACATTCGGGCGCGTAGCGTCGGAAACCGGAAATACCCCTAAATAGAGAAGTAAGGAGAATCACCATGTTGAGCTGGGCAATTACATTCTTGATCATTGCCATCATCGCCGCCGTTCTGGGCTTCGGTGGTATCGCGGGCACCGCCACGGGTATCGCCAAGATTCTCTTTGTCGTGTTCCTGGTGATGTTCATCGCTTCCTTCTTCTTTGGCCGTCGCGGCCGAGGTTAACGATGATCGGTCTCAAGACATTGGCCGCCGCCCTGCTTCTGGGCGGCAGTGCCATGGCCATGGCGGCCAATGACGGCCAGACCCGGGTCAACGAACTGCTCGCCTCCGACGCGCAGTACCGTGAAACCTGGGAAGGCGTGATCAAAAAGGAAGAGCGCGTACCGGAATGGGTGATCAACCTGTCCGGCACCTCCGAGCAACAGATGCATGCCGTTACGGAAGATGGCGATCAGTATCTGGTCGGCCCGCTCTGCGAGAGTCAGGACAAGTGTCTGAATCACCGTTTGATCGTGGCCTTCAGCTTCGACAAGGATGACGCCTACGCCATGCTGGTCGATGTGCCGGAAGGTCTGCCGCAGGACAAGTCGCCGACGCGACACGCGACTTATCGCTTCTTCGGCAAACCTGATCAGGGCATGCAGGATCTGCTGATGGAAACCCTGAAGAAAGATCCGAAGTGGTACTGACGCAGGACGCGCAACGGTTTCGAACACGAGAGCAGCGCCCCGCTGCTTTCCATTGCACCGCCCGATGAGGGTCGGTGCATGACCAGGGGGCCGGGATGTTCTGACTGATACAGGGTCGGAGTGACCTACGGGTACAGGGAGTACCTGCGCGAGGGCCGGGTCAGGGTAAAAGCTGCGCCGCAGGTTCGTCGACCCGATGGTCTGACGAATCTGCGCTGGGCTTTGAATCAGCTAAACCATTGATCCAGCGCGCCAATCCCCTTCTTTGAATCGTCGACACTGTGCGGAAAAACATTTCGCGGTGTTTCCTGACGACCGTATATCGACAAAGATCGCGCTCGATTCGTGTAACTCCTAGTCTTTCGATTTGGAGTTTTTCTGGAAATTTCCGCCAATTCCCGCTGTACAAAATTTGACCGCCCTAAGCTGTAATGGCCGGTTCACGGCACTTATGCCGGCTGAAATGTCACAATCGAACCGCTTGGGACGCCAGTTTCAATTGAAAAAGCTCATGCCGATTCGGCATAGGGTAGGCGTTTACGGCATTAGACGGCGCCACCTTGCATCGGAATAGTTGCGCCTTTTTTCGCCTGCCGAAGAGCCGTAAACACGCGCTTCGGGGCACCTTATACGGAGGCAGATGCACAGACTTTTCCGCTGATGAGCGTTCCAGTTCCTGCATGTGCCTGAGTCAAACGCAAGTAAGGGTAAAGATAATGAAGAAGGCAAAAATCAGCCTCGCCTGGCAGATCCTCATCGGTCTGGTTCTGGGGATTGCACTGGGTGCGTTGCTGAACCACTTCAGCGCCGAGAAGGCCTGGTGGATCAGCAACGTCCTGCAACCGGCAGGCGATATCTTTATCCGTCTGATCAAGATGATCGTGATCCCGATCGTCATCTCCTCGCTGATCGTCGGTATCGCCGGCGTCGGCGACGCCAAGAAGCTCGGGCGTATCGGCCTGAAGACCATCATCTATTTCGAAATCGTCACCACCATCGCCATCGTCGTCGGCCTGGTGCTGGCCAACGTGTTCCATCCAGGCACCGGCATCGACATGAGCACCCTGGGCACGGTGGATATCTCCAAGTACCAGGCTACCGCCGCCGAAGTGCAGCATGAACATGCGTTCATCGAGACCATCCTCAACCTGATCCCGTCGAACATCTTCGCGGCCATGGCTCGCGGCGAAATGCTGCCGATCATCTTCTTCTCCGTATTGTTCGGTCTCGGCCTGTCGAGCCTGCAGTCGGACCTGCGCGAGCCGCTGGTAAAGATGTTCCAGGGCGTTTCGGAAAGCATGTTCAAAGTCACCCACATGATCATGAACTACGCTCCGATTGGCGTATTCGCACTGATCGCGGTGACCGTCGCCAATTTCGGCTTCGCTTCGCTGTTGCCGCTGGCAAAACTGGTGATCCTGGTTTACGTCGCCATCGCCTTCTTCGCCTTCGTCGTGCTGGGCCTGATCGCCAAGCTGTTCGGCTTCTCGGTGCTCAAGCTGATGCGCATCTTCAAGGATGAGCTGGTGCTGGCCTACTCGACCGCCTCCTCGGAAACCGTGCTGCCACGGGTGATCGAGAAGATGGAAGCCTACGGCGCGCCGAAAGCCATCTGCAGCTTTGTGGTACCGACCGGTTACTCGTTCAACCTCGACGGCTCGACCTTGTACCAGTCGATCGCGGCGATCTTCATTGCCCAGCTGTATGGCATCGACCTGTCGATCAGCCAGCAACTGCTGCTGGTGTTGACGCTGATGGTCACCTCCAAAGGTATCGCCGGCGTACCGGGCGTGTCCTTCGTGGTGCTGCTGGCCACGTTGGGCAGCGTCGGCATTCCACTTGAGGGCCTGGCGTTCATCGCTGGTGTCGATCGCATCATGGACATGGCGCGTACTGCACTGAACGTGATCGGTAATGCCTTGGCAGTGCTGGTTATCGCGCGCTGGGAAGGCATGTACGACGACGCCAAGGGTGAGCGTTACTGGAACTCCCTGCCGCACTGGCGCAGCAAGGAAAAACTGCCGGCTGGCGAAATTTCCAAGAACTGACACCCCCCTGTAGGAGCTGCCGCAGGCTGCGATCTTTTGATCTTGCTTTTAAAAAACAAAAATCAAAAGATCGCAGCCTTCGGCAGCTCCTACAGTAGATTGAGGCCACCCAGTAAATCGGGGGGCGGCAGATCCATACGAACCCCGGAGCAATCCGGGGTTTGTCGTTTCTGGCGACCCCGCTATCATTCGCCGCATTCTTCGGGGGATTTGACTGATGCTTAATGGCCTGTGGCTTGGCTTCTTCATCGTGGCAGCCGTGTCGGCGCTGGCGCAGTGGCTGATCGGCGGCAACGCCGGGATCTTCGCGGCGATGGTGGAAAGCATTTTCGCCATGGCCAAGCTGTCGGTCGAAGTCATGGTGCTGCTGTTCGGCACCCTCACCCTGTGGCTGGGCTTTCTGCGCATCGCCGAGAAAGCCGGAATCGTCGAGTGGCTGGCCAAGGTGCTCGGCCCGCTGTTTCTGCGGCTGATGCCGGAAGTCCCGGCCGGCCACCCTGCCCTCGGCCTGATCACGCTGAACTTCGCCGCCAACGGTCTGGGCCTGGACAACGCCGCCACGCCGATCGGCCTGAAAGCCATGAAAGCGCTGCAGGAGCTCAATCCCAGTGCCACCATCGCCAGCAACGCGCAGATCCTGTTCCTGGTGCTCAATGCCTCGTCGTTGACCCTGCTGCCCGTGACCATCTTCATGTACCGCGCCCAGCAAGGCGCGCCGGATCCGACGCTGGTGTTCCTGCCGATTCTGCTGGCGACCAGTTGCTCGACTATCGTCGGTTTCCTCTCCGTAGCTTTCATGCAACGCCTGCGCATCTGGGACCCGGTGGTCCTCGCCTATCTGCTGCCCGGCGCGCTGATTCTCGGCGGCTTCATGGCCCTGCTTGGTACGCTTTCTGTGACAGCACTGGCGGGATTGTCGTCGATCCTCGGCAATCTCACGCTGTTCGGCTTGATTATGCTGTTTCTGCTGATCGGCGCGCTGCGTAAGGTCAAGGTGTACGAAGCGTTCGTCGAAGGCGCTAAAGAAGGTTTTGATGTGGCAAAGAACCTCTTGCCGTATCTGGTGGCGATGCTCTGTGCGGTTGGCGTGTTGCGCGCCTCTGGTGCGCTGGATTTCGGCCTGGACGGTATTCGTCATCTGGTCGAATGGGCCGGCTGGGACACGCGCTTCGTCGATGCGCTGCCGACGGCGATGGTCAAACCGTTTTCCGGCAGCGCCGCGCGGGCGATGCTCATCGAGACCATGCAGACCTCCGGCGTCGACAGCTTCCCGGCGCTGGTCGCGGCGACGGTGCAGGGCAGTACCGAAACCACGTTCTATGTGCTGGCGGTGTACTTCGGCGCGGTGGGGATTCAACGCGCACGGCACGCGGTGGGGTGTGCGTTGCTGGCTGAGTTTGCTGGTGTGGTGGGCGCTATCGGGGTCTGCTACTGGTTCTTTGGTTGAGCAAAATTCCCATGTGGGAGCGAGCCTGCTCGCGAAGACGGAGTGTCAGTCAACGCTTAAGTGACTGATACACCGCTTTCGCGAGCAGGCTCGCTCCCACAGGAGTTGTGGTGTGTCAGCGCGGTTGCGGGGCGAGTTTCTGGCCTTGCTCCACGGCCCAGGCCACAACCTTGGCCGTAAGGCGATCACTGGCCTGGCCAAACCCGGCAACCACCGCTGGCACCTGCACATCATTCAACGGCTGGCGCTCTTCAAAACGGCGGCTGGCGAGGATGCGCTGATCATAGCCGCGCACCAGCAACGCATCGACCCGCACCACGACGCCGGCCTGGGTGCCCTGATATTCGGTCTGAAACGCCTGCAAACTGCCGCCCAGTTCCAGATCCGCCTGGAAGTTGCTGTCGTCGGTGCTCAGCAACGTCACTCTGCCGTCACGCTGGAATCCATCGAGCAGGCGATTGCGCAGCAGTACCGGCGCCGGATCGCTCCAGCGCGAGCCCTTGTAGGAGCTGATCACATCGCCCTGCGGAATCACGGCAATGCTCGGCCGGTTCAGCGTTTCGCTGGCCTGCAATTTATTCAAGCGCAGCGACCACGGCTGAACCGTCGCCGGGCTGGCCGAGGCGGGCGCCGGTGCAGCGGGCAGGCGGTAGACATCCGAAGGTTCCGACTTGGGCAAGATCGAGCACGCGCCGATCAGGATCAGGCCAGCGCCGAGCAGGGCGATTCGAGTCAGCTTCATGGGGTGAATTCCTTGTTCTTGTCGCTGCCCAGCAGGTAGCCGCTGGGGTTGGCCTCGAGGCGTTGGGAAATGGCGCGCAGCGAGGTCAGCGTCTCGCGCAGTTCGCGAATCGCCGGGGCCAGGCCGTTGAGGCCCTGCATGCCGTTATCCAGCGAATTCTGGTTTTTGCTGAGCAAGCCATTGATGGTCACGCTGCTTTGCTCCAGTGACTTCATCGCCTGTTCGGCACTGCCCAAGGCCTGCTTGCCCTGATCGTTAAGCAGGCCGTTGGCGTTGCGCATCAACAGTGAGGTCTGCTCAAGCATGCTGCCGGCCTGCTTGCCGACGGTCGCCAGTTGCTGCATGGCTTGTTTGATGTCGCCGCGCTGGTCGTTGATGGTGCCGGTGGTCTGTTCCAGATGGGTAAGGGTCTTGCTCACACGCTCGACGTTTTCCGCAGAGAACATGTGGTTGGCGTTTTGCAGCAGGGCGCTGATGCCGGTCATCAAGTCGCTGCTGTCGTTGAGCAGGCGGGAAATAGGCGAGGGCGAGGCGACCAGAGTTGGCAGCTTGCCGTCATGCCCGCGCAGTTTCGGGCTCTCGGGTGTGCCGCCGCTGAGCTGGATGATCGACGTGCCAGTAATGCCGGTCAGTGCCAGCTTGGCCTGGGTGTCTTCCTTGACCGGCGTGTCGCCCGCCAGACGAATCCGCGCCAGCACCCGGCGCGGGTCCTGCGGGTCGAGGCGCAGGCTGACCACGTCACCGACCTTGATCCCGCTGTACTGCACCGAGCTGCCCTTGGAGAGACCGCTGACCGCCTCGTTGAACACCACTTCGTAATCCTTGAACTCGGTGTCGACGCTGGATTTGGCCAAAAACAGGCCGAAGAGCAGGGCGCCGGCCACGACGATCACCGTGAACAGGCCGATCAACACATGATGGGCTCGGGTTTCCATATCAGACCTCGTTGAGCAATTTGGCGGCGTCCAGCGCCGAGCGGCCGCGCGGGCCGTGAAAGTATTCGTGAATCCACGCGTCGGCGGTTTCCGAGACGACGTCGATAGGGCCGGCAACCAGCACTTTCTTCTGCGCCAGCACCGCCACGCGATCGGTGATGGTGTACAGCGTGTCGAGGTCGTGGGTGACCAGAAACACACTCAGACCCAACGCGTCACGCAGGGTCAGGATCAATTGATCGAACTGCGCCGCGCCAATCGGATCAAGGCCGGCGGTGGGTTCGTCGAGAAACAGAATGTCCGGATCCAGCGCCAAGGCCCGCGCCAGCGCCGCGCGCTTGATCATGCCGCCGGACAGCGACGCAGGGTATTTGTCCGCCGCCGACAACGGCAGCCCGGCCAGCGCCAGTTTCACCGCCGCCAGATGCTCGGCGTCGTGACGGCTGAGGCCGGCGTGTTCGATCAGGGGCAGGGCGACATTCTCGGTCACGGTCAGCGACGAGAACAGCGCGCCTTTCTGGAACAACACACCAAAGCGCCTTTCGATCAATGAGCGTTCATGCTCGGGCAGATTCGGCAGGTTCTGGCCGAAGACCTTGACCATGCCTTCGCTGGGCCGATTCAGCCCGACGATGCTGCGCAGCAGCACCGATTTACCGGTACCGGAGCCACCGACCACGGCGAGAATTTCGCCTTTGTACACGTCCAGATCAAGGTTCTCGTGCACGCTCTGCGGGCCGAAGCGATTGCACAGGCCACGGACTTCGATCACCGCCTCCGAGGGCGCGCGGGGTAGACGACTCACCAGCCCATCTCCATGAAAAACAGCGCGGCCACCGCATCGAGCACGATCACCACGAAAATCGACTGGACCACGCTGGAGGTGGTGTGCGCGCCGACCGATTCGGCGCTGCCGCTGACCTTGAAACCTTCCAGGCAACCGATCGCCGCGATCAGGAAGGCGAAGATCGGCGCCTTCACCAGCCCGACCAGAAAATGCTGAATGCCGATGTCCGATTGCAGCAGCGAGAGGAACATCGCCGGCGAGATGTCCAGCGACACCGCACACACCACACCGCCGCCGACGATCCCCGAGAGCATCGCCAGAAACGTCAGCATCGGCAGCGCCACCAGCAGCGCCAGCACACGCGGCACCACCAGCAATTCGATCGGGTCGAGGCCAAGGGTGCGGATTGCGTCGATTTCTTCGTTGGCCTTCATCGAGCCGATCTGCGCGGTGAATGCACTGGCGGTGCGCCCGGCCATCAGGATCGCCGTGAGCAACACGCCGAATTCGCGCAGGAACGAGAAGCCGACCAGGTCCACGGTAAAAATCGTCGCGCCGAAACTGGCCAGCACTGTGGCGCCAAGAAACGCCACCACCGCGCCGACCAGAAACGTCAGCAGGGCCACGATCGGCGCGGCATCGAGACCGGTCTGCTCGATGTGCGCGATCATCGGTGTGATGCGCCAGCGCTTGGGCCGCAACAGGCCACGGGCGATGACTTCGAGAATCAGGCCGACGAAGCCGAGCAGTTGCAGCGTGTCGGTCCAGACCTTGTCCACCGCGCGGCCAATGCGCGTCAGCAGTTGCACGCTGACGCTGATTTCCGGCTCCTTGATCGGTACGCAGAAATCGCTCAGCGAGCAGTACACGGTTTGCAGCAAGGCGCGGTCGGCAGTTGAAAGGGTGCAATCGGGGTGTTCGGCGGATTTGCCCAAGCGTTCGGAACCGAGCAGTTCAACCAGCAACGAGGCGCCGGCGGTGTCGAGGGCACCGAGGCCGTTCAGATCGATGGCAGTGTTGGCGTCATACTGGCCGCGGAGCTTTTCGCTCAAGTGCTTGAGCGCGGTGTAGTGGGCGAGCGTCCAGTCGCCGCTGACGCGCAGGCGGGCAGGGCTAAACGCGGTGTCCAGGTGGGCACTGCCGGGGGTTGGGCTGCTGGTCATAAGCTCCGTGCTTGTACGGCCGTTACGAGATCCTACGTAATAGCACGAACCGGATTACTTTTCTTTGGCCGGTGTGCTGTCGGTAATTGCGAAACGCAGCACGCCGATCAACTGGCCATCCTCGGTCAGCACCCGCACCTGCCACTTGCCCGCCGGGTTGCCGGGGAAATTCTGCTTGTGCGTCCACGCCCGGTAGCCTTCCTTGCGCCCGCCATGGATGTCGAGGGCGATGCGGTCGACCTCTTTGCCGTTGAAGGTCCACACGTGATAAATCCGCTCATCGAGACCGCGCGGCGCGTTAATCGCAGTGTAGGCGTAGAGCCCGCCGCTGCGGATCTGCTCGGCGCTGACGGTTTCGAGGCTGGCGCCGGGGGTGCGATCCTGCAGCTGCGTGCTGATCGCTACGTCGGTCATCCACAGCGTTGCCGGCGGCACCCACGAACGCAGCGCCCAACCGACGCCGCCGATGCCGACTGTGATGAACAGAATCGCCAGGGCGTTGCGCACCGTGCGGATCGGGAAGATCGATGCCAGGCTCGGGAACGACAGCAGCACGGCAATCCCCAGCGCCCATTTGAAACTCTGCGCGGTGGTCAGGTGCATGATCACCGGCAGCGCGGTGAGCAGGGCGGCGAACAGGGTCAGGGTGTGCAGCGCGAGAAACGCCCAGCGCCGTGGCGCCAGCCATTTGTAGTACAGCGGATCGACGATAGAGATCAGTGCAGCAACGCTGAGCAGCCCCGTGAAGACAAACTGGCCGCTGTTCCACGTGGTGGTGATGAAGAAGAATGGCAGAACGAAAAACAGGCTTTCCTGATGGATCATCTGCGTCGCGTAGCGCAGCAGCGGCTGGGGAATCTCGCGCTTGAAAATCCGTGTGAACAGCCCGGTCAGGGTGTTTTCCAGCATCAGCCAGATCCAGCTGAGCAGCATGATCACCGTGATCCAGCTGGCCAGCCCCTGTTGGCGATCGACGAGGATGAAACTGCCGACCCCGGAAATGAAACCACCCGCCGCGATCAACCCGGGGTAGCGCTTCATCAGCTCGAGAAGGCGCTGGATAAGGAGGGTCAGTTTTGGCATTTTGGCGGTTCACGACGATATGGGGAAAATCCCGGAAAGGTTAACGCCGCATGCCCCTTGTGGCGAGGGGATTTATCCCCGATCGGCGGCGCCGCCGTCGTAGATCCTGCAAGCGAATTTTGTCTGGATATACCGAGCTGCCCTTATTGGAGCTGCTGCGCAGCCCATCGGGGATAAATCCCCTCGCCACAAGTGCTCACTCACCAGAGGATTAATGGCTTCCAGCAATTTTGTGGCGGCGATGCAGGCGCCATCCGATCACGATCAGCAGCAACAACCCGATTCCACCAGCGACCAGCCACAACACCTGATCATCACTGATCAAAGGCTTCTCGATCCGGATATACCCCGGCTGCAGCAACAGCTCGCGCATCGCCTTGTTCGCCGCTTCCAGCGTCACCCCTTGCAGCTCCCGCGCGGGATTGGCAAAGCGGCCATCCTGATAGTCGGCCAGCGCGCTCCAGTAATAGTCAGCCAGTGCGCTATTGCCCTGCACGGCCCAGGCCTGGTGGGCAATGGCGGCTTGTTTGATGCGGGCGAAGGTGCTCGGGTCGAGGCCGTTTTTCAGCAGGTCGGCCTTGAGGTCTTCCAGCACTTGAATGGCTTCGTCGACGTCATCGCGATCCAGGTCAGCGTTGAGGCTCATGAAGCCGACACCGCCGAAGACTTCGCGCTCGGCCCACGGCCCGTACGACAAGCCATGGTTGAGACGAATCTGCCGGTACAGCGCCCAGTCGAGGTAATCCTTGAGAATGTCGAACGTCTGGTCGTACTGATCGTCGAGCACCGGTTCCGGCACCAGCCAGTGCAGCTTGGCGCTGTCGCCGATAAAGCCACGGGTAAGGGTGCGTTCATGGGCGGCGCTGGTGCGGATGTTCGGCAGCGCGCGGTGTTCGGTAGGCTCGACCGGCTCCAGCTCACCCCAGGTACGCTCGAGATAGGCTGGCAGCAGTTTGTCGAGTTCGCCGACAACGATCAGGGTCATGTTGTTCGGCGCGTACCAGGCCTTGCGCACCTTCTCCAATTGCTCTTGGGTCAGATGGCCGACTTCGGCACGCTGCGGGCATTTCAGTCCCAGCTCGACAGCCAGTTGATTGCTCGCGGTATGACCGAGGTCCTGACGGTCGAGGAAACGTTGCAGCCTGGTGTAATGCCCGCCGTCTTCACGCTCGACCACCCGTTTCGCCGCGTTGATTGCGTTGTCGTCGATGCGTGTCTGGGTCAGCAGCGCGAGCAGCAGGTCGAGCACCTTGCGCTGGTTTTTCGCCGGGGCCTCGATGACGAACGTGGTGTCGGCGTTGCTGGTGAACGCGTTCCAGTCCCCGCCCAGCGCCTGCATGCGCTCTTCCAGACCACCTTCGCCAGTGGCGTCGATACCGCTGAATAGCAGGTGTTCGAGCAAATGCGGCAGCTCTTTTTCGTCGCAGTCGAAATCATCCAGGCCGACGCCGACCACCAGCCGGATCGCCACATGCCCACGCTCGGTGCCGGGCTTGAGCATCAGTTGCAAACCGTTGGGCAGTGCATAGCCTTCGACCTGAAACCGATCCAGGGCAAAAGCGGGCAGGGAACCGAGCAGCAGACAGGCGAACAACAGGCAACGCATAACAGGCTTCCATACGGCTGATTTGGAGATCCGTGTCGTCAGTAAGGGCCCCATCGCTGGCAAGCCAGCTCCGACAAGGATCTGCGGCGCTTACAAAACCCTGTGGGAGCTGGCTTGCCAGCGATGACGGTCTCAAGGCTGGACCACTGTAACTGACTGGCCCCAGCCCCAGACGTTCAAGGCGAATGCGTAATGTCGGCCATGTCATCCACCGCCAGCGCGCCGGTGTCCGCCGTTTCCAGCACCACATAGGCGCTGCTGCAGAACAACGAATTGAGCCGTTTCATGTCGGCGATCAACTCCAGATGCAGCGAGCTGGTCTCCAGACTCTGCACGATCTTGCGCTGCAAACGGCTGACATGCGCATGGGCCAGACGCCGTTCCTGCGCACGAAAGCGGCGTTTCTCGCGCAACAACTGCCGCGCGCTTTCGCGGTCGCCACTGAGAAACACCGACAGTCCCAGGCGCAGGTTGGCGATCAGTTGCTGTTGCAGCCCGGCAAGATCTTCCAGGCCTTCTTCGGAAAACGAACGGCGTTGCGAGGTCTTCTGCTGCTGGATCTTGCGCAGCATGCGCTCGATCAGGTCAGCGGCGAGTTTCAGGTTGATCGCCAGCTCAATGATCTCGGCCCAGCGCCGACTGTCGTGCTCGCCGAGATCCTCGCGGGGCATCTGCGCCAGATACAGCTTGATCGCGCTGTACAGCGCTTCGATGTCGTCGGTCAGGCGGCGCATCTCCTGCGTGACGGCGGTCTGCTTGCCGCGCAACACATCGAGGGAGGCGTCGAGCATGTTGTCGAGCAGATCGCCCATGCGCAGGGTTTCCCGCGCGGCATTGGCCAGCGCCAGGCTCGGCGTGACCAGCGCGGTCGGGTCGAGATGGCGCGGCTTGGCGGCGCCGTTGACCTCCGGCCGCTCCGGCAACAGCCACGCACAAAGCCGCGCCATCGGCCCGACGCTGGGCAGCAGGATCAGGCAGCGCGCGGTGTTGTAGAGCAGGTGGAAGCCGATGACCATTTCCTGCGGGCTGAAATCAAGGCTGTCGATCCAGTGCACCAGCGGGTCGAGCACCGGGATGATCAGCAGCAAACCGATCAATTTGTACAACAGACTGCCCAGCGCAACCTGGCGGCCGGCGGCGTTCTGCATGCTGGTGCTCATGAAGGCAAGGATGCCGCTGCCGATGTTGGCGCCGATCACCAGACCGATCGCCACCGGCAGGCTGATCACCGCAGCACCGGCCAATGTAGCGGTGAGCAGCACGGCGGCGAGGCTGGAGTAGGAAATCATCGCGAACAGCGCGCCGACCAGGGCGTCGAGAAGAATGTCGCCGGTCAGCGAGGCAAAAATCACCTTCACCCCCTGCGCGTGAGTAATCGGCGCGGCGGCCTCGACGATCAATTGCAGGGCGAGAATGATCAGCCCGAGACCAATCGACACCCGGCCCATCTGCCCGAGCCGCGTCTGTTTGCGCGACAGAAAGAAAACCACCCCGAGGAAAATCAGCAGCGGCGACAGCCACGACAGATCGAGGGTCAGCACCCGCGCCATCAACGCGGTACCGACATCGGCGCCCAGCATGGTCGCCAGCGCCGGGGTCAGCGCCATCAGGCCCTGGCCGACAAACGAGGTGACCAGCATCGCCGTGGCGTTGCTGCTCTGCACCATCGCGGTGACGAGAATACCGGCGATGAACGCCAGCCATTTCTTCGACATGTTCTGGCCGATCACATGTCGCAGATTGGTGCCATAAACCCGCAGGATGCCGGTTCGGACGATATGCGTGCCCCAGATCAACAGGGCGACGGCGGACAACAGATTGAGCAGGGTGAGCATGCAGACCCCCTGTAGTAGCAGCGCCCCAGAGGGGCAAATGGACGGCACCGCGCGGTTTCTACGTTCTTGATACTTAAGCTGTAGTTGGCGAACGGTCTCGGCGCCAGCATTGCACAGCTAAAGCGTGGATTGAAACAAAAGTGTCATGAAAACAAATGCATCCACTCACCGAATCCGACACGTTTCCCCTCTGTTGCCCAAAACAACTGTGGGAGCGAGCCTGCTCGCGAAAGCGGAGTGCCAGCCAACATTGTTGTCGACTGGCACTCCGTCTTCGCGAGCAGGCTCGCTCCCACAGGGGTGTAGCGTGCTGCCGGGACTACCGGATTATTGGCCCGGCACATCCTTGCGCAGTTTCACCGGATCCTGCTGTTTCTTTTTCCGGGCCATCGCGCCGCGCAGTTTGATGTTGATCGCTTCCACCGCCAGCGAGAACGCCATGGCGAAGTAGACGTAGCCTTTTGGCACGTGCACGTCGAACGATTCGGCGATCAGCACGGTACCGACCACCAGCAGGAAGGACAGCGCGAGCATTTTCAGCGACGGGTGCTTGTCGATGAATTCGCTGATCTTGCCCGACGCCAGCATCATCACCAGCACTGCCACGACGATCGCCGCGACCATGACCGGAACGTGGGAGACCATGCCGACGGCAGTGATCACCGAGTCCAGCGAGAAGACGATATCGATGATCGCGATCTGGATGATGGTGTAGAGGAAATTGCCGCCCTTGCCCGACGGCGCGTCGTCGCTTTCGTCTTCGCCTTCCAGCGCGTGGTACATCTCCTGCGAGCTTTTCCACAGCAGGAACAGGCCACCGAAGAACAGGATCAGGTCGCGACCGGAGATGCCCTGGCCGAACACTTCGAAAAGATCGGCAGTGAGGCGCATGACCCAGGTGATCGACAGCAGCAACAGGATCCGCGTGACCATGGCCAGGCCAAGACCGAAGATCCGCGTGCGCTGCTGCATGTGTTTGGGCATGCGGCTGACCAGGATCGAAATCATGATGATGTTATCGATACCGAGGACGATTTCCAGGGCAGTCAGGGTAAAGAAGGCAACCCAGATTTCGGGGTTGGTCAGCCAATCCATGTGTATTCCTTTGAGCAATTGTTGAACCGAAAAAGGTCCGGGCTTCAAACCGCGAAGCCGGACCCGTAACGGTGAGTCTTGGGCTTATAGAGTGCTGAACAGCGGGAAAGTCCCCAACAGCAGTGCAGCAATCAGAATGCAGATACACACCAGGATCGCCCATTTCAGGGTGAAACGCTGGTGATCACCGAAATCGATGCCGGCCAGCGCCACCAACAGATAGGTCGACGGCACCAACGGGCTCAGCAAGTGGACGGGCTGGCCGACGATCGAGGCACGGGCCATTTCCACCGCAGTGATCCCATAGTGGCTGGCCGCTTCGGTCAGCACCGGCAATACACCGTAATAAAACGCATCGTTGGACATGAAGAAGGTGAACGGCATGCTCACCAGTGCCGTGATCACCGCCAGGTACGGGCCGAGGAAATCCGGAATCACCGCCAACAGGCTCTTCGACATCGCATCGACCATGCCGGTGCCCGACAGGATACCGGTGAAGATACCGGCCGCAAAGATCAGCCCGACCACTGCCAGCACGCTGCCGGAATGCGCCGCGACACGATCTTTCTGCATTTGCAGGCATGGGTAGTTGACGATCATGGCGATACTGAACGCCACCATGAACAGCACCGGCAGCGGCAACAGGCCACCGATCAGCGTGCACATCAGGCCGAAAGTCAGTGCGGCGTTGAACCAGATCAGCTTCGGACGGCGTGCGTCAGGGAATTGCGAGACGCTGATTTCACTGTGATCGATCTCGTCGCCGACCAGATGCAGCTCGCCGAGACGGGCACGCTCACGCTTGCCGTAGAAGTAGGCAATCACCAGGATCGCCACGACACCGGCGGCCATGGCCGGGATCATCGGTACGAAAATGTCCGACGGATCGACATGCAGAGCACTCGCCGCGCGGGCGGTCGGGCCGCCCCACGGGGTCATGTTCATCACGCCACCGGCGAGGATGATCAGACCGGCCATGATTCGCGGGCTCATGCCGATGCGGCTGTACAGCGGCAGCATGGCGGCCACGCAGATCATGTAAGTGGTCGCGCCGTCACCATCGAGGGAAACGACGAGCGCCAGAACGGCGGTGCCGACCGAAACTTTCAACGGGTCGCCCTTGACCAGTTTGAGGATCTTGCGCACGGCCGGGTCGAACAGTCCGGAGTCGATCATCAGGGCGAAATACAGAATGGCGAACATCAACATCACGCCGGTCGGCGCCAGTTTGGTGATGCCTTCAAGCATCATCGGGCCGATTTTCGGTGCGAAACCACCGAACAGCGCGAACAGGATCGGGATAATGATCAGGGCGATCAGCGCGGACAGGCGCTTGGTCATGATCAGGAACATGAACGTGATGACCATGGCGAAGCCAAGGAAAGTCAGCATGGGAATACTCCAGGCGTAGCGCGGCTAATGGAATGAGCGGATCGGGCGGGATCAGCGCAGAACGGCAGGCGCGAGGCGTACGGGCGGAGTGACCAGCAGGAAGCGGGAGAAACGGCGGGTTGCAGAAGACATCAGAATCACCATTGTTGTTGTTAATTGGGCCGGGCCTGTGGAAAAAACACAGGGCTTGGGCCAACCGGTCTGTTGCCGGGAGTGGGGCGATCCTAATCGGGGAAGCTTTCAGCTACCTTTCGCGAGCGAAAGCGATGAATGAATGGTCAACCGGCGGTCGGATGCAACGACAGCCAATGAATACGGGCCGAGAAGCGATGCGAGGGAACGGACAGACAACGCTGGCTGGCAGTCTGGACATATTCGTTATCAGTTCAGTCCAAGCACCTGGTTAAAAAATCGACAGATCCAGCGGCCGCACCGCGCCCATCCAGATCGCATGTTCGGTGTGGTCGAGCAAGTCATCGCCCGTGTCCGGATGCAGGAACACCACCAGGCCTTTGCGGTTGAGTGCCAGCCATGGCAGCACCTCGCCAATCAGCTCGGGACCGAAAGCCAGTTGGCAGCTCCAGTCGGGGTGCGGCCCCACCGGGCGTTCGTGCACGCGACCCATTTTCAGCGCAAACAACTGCGCGGCCTGTTCGCACAAGGCCCGCGCCTGATCGATGGTTTGCGCGTCGAAATAAACATGGGCGTGATAGCCCTTGATCCCTTGCATCGTGTCGCCTCTCAATCGGTTCGAACCCTTGGCTGTTTCCACCGTCACAGGTCATATAGGACAACTATAAGGAAAACAGCCATGAAAAATGCCGAGACCCCAGTGGTCAAAGTGGTGCTTTATGGTGCCATGGCCAGCCAGGGCGGCGCATTGATGGCTGAATTGCTGCGTCGCCAACACGAAGTCATCGCCATCCTCGACGATCTCACCGCACTCGCGCCGCGTCCGGGGTTGCGCACCAAGACCGGCGATCTGTTCGATGCCGAGCGGGTCAATCAAAGCGTCGCCGGCAGCTCGGCGGTGATCTGCCTGCTGGACGCGCCGGGGTTGCCGTTCAGCAGCGACCACGTTGAACGCTCGGTGACGCTGGGGCCGGTGGAACAAGTGCTGGCAGTCGACGCCTTGGTCGAAGGTTTGCAACTGGCCAGCGTGCCGCGCCTGTTTCTGGTCGGCAACTTCGGTGTGCTCGACGAGCCTGACAATGACGAGCGTCTGCAACGTCACGCTGCCGAAGAAATCCTCGAGGCGGTACAAAGCAGCTCACTGCGCTGGACCCTGGTCAATGCGCCCCATGGCGTGGCCGGGTTGACCATCGAGCACTTCAGTCAGGTCGGCGGCAATCTCGAACCTGGACTGGCCGAACCGCTGGAGCGCCTGAACCGTGTCGCGGTGGGCATCGCCGATGAACTGCGGTTGAACCTGCATGTGGGGCAGCATGTGAATTTTGTGGCGGCTTCTGATTCGTAAAAGATCGGACGATCTTTTGCTCTTCACACCGCAATCGAGGGCAGGGCCAGACCGTTAAGCGATTCGGCACTGCTGGCCTGTTCCGCCATTAACCAATCAACAAATTCCTGAATCAACGCACCCCGACGTTTGCGTTGCGGCAAAACCACGTAATACCCCAGCCGCGACAGCGTGGTTTGCGCCAGCGGCCGGCACAGCAAACCCTGCACCAGCAAGTTATCCACAAGGTGCCGCCAGCCAATCGCCACGCCTTGTCCGCCAATCGCCGCCTGAATCAGCAAGGTGTAATTGTCGAAGCGCAATTGCCCCGGCGCTGGCGGCGTAGTCAGGCCCAACTGCCGAAACAAGCCACTCCAGTCGAACCAGTTGCTGCTGTTTTCCCCACGCAGATGCAACAGCGGAAATTCCAGCAGGGCCTGCGCGGGCAACGGCAATGAACGCTCCTTGAGCAGCAGCGGGCTGCACACCGGGAACACTTCTTCGCTGAACAGCCAGTGGCTCTCACCCTGCTTGAATCGACCATCGCCAAACAGGATCGCCACGTCGATGTCGGTGCGCAGCATGTTGTGGTTGCGCTCGCTGGTGACCAGGCTGACATCGATGTGCGGATTGGCCTCATGGAAGCGATGCAGGCGCGGCATCAGCCAATAAGCGGCGAAAGCAAAATCCGTGGCCACTTGCAGCACTTCATGTTGCTGCTGAGTGCTGATTGCGCTTAATCCTGCGTCGATATTCTGCAAACCGAGGGTAACTTGCTCGAACAGCAGGGCGCCAACCTCTGTCAACTCGATGCCCCGGTAAATCCGGTCGAACAGGCGCGTACCGAGCTGCTCTTCCAGACGTTTCATTTGCTGGCTGATCGCCGGCTGCGTGGTGCCAAGCTCCACCGCAGCAGCGGTAAAACTGCGATGGCGGGCCGCCGCTTCAAAAGCGCGCAGCAGATCGAGGGAGAGGTCACCGAGGGCGTCATACATAAGCTGTACTTATCCTAGTCATTGTCCGGCGCGGGCTTTACCGGAACAGGCATGGAATCCATGCTCGATCGCAGCACTCTCGCATAACTATTCAACATGGAATGCCGCGATCACATGAAGCGCAAGAACATTCTTTTCATCATGGCCGATCAAATGGCCGCGCCAATGTTGCCGTTCTACGGCCCATCGCCGATCAAACTGCCGAATCTGTCCCGCCTCGCCGCCCAAGGCGTGGTGTTCGATGCTGCTTACTGCAACAGCCCGCTGTGCGCGCCGTCGCGCTTCACCCTGGTCAGTGGCCAGTTGCCGAGCAAGATCGGCGCCTACGACAACGCGGCCGATTTCCCCGCCGACATTCCAACTTACGCGCATTACCTGCGGCGTCTCGGCTACCGCACCGCGCTGTCGGGCAAGATGCATTTCTGCGGGCCGGACCAGTTGCACGGTTATGAAGAACGCCTGACCAGCGACATCTACCCGGCCGATTACGGTTGGGCGGTGAACTGGGACGAGCCGGACGTGCGGCCGAGCTGGTATCACAATATGTCTTCGGTGCTGCAAGCCGGGCCGTGCGTGCGCACCAATCAGCTGGATTTCGACGAAGAGGTGGTGTTCAAGGCGCAGCAATACCTGTTCGATCACATCCGCGAGGACGGCGAGCAACCGTTCTGCCTGACCGTGTCGATGACTCACCCGCACGATCCGTACACGATTCCCAAGGCTTTCTGGGATCTGTATGGCGATGCTGATATTCCGTTGCCTACAGCCTTGAACCAGGACGAACTCGATCCGCACTCGCAACGTCTGCTCAAGGTTTACGACCTGTGGGACAAGCCGCTGCCTGTGGATAAGATCCGCGATGCCCGTCGCGCCTACTTCGGCGCTTGCAGCTATATCGACGCCAATGTCGGCAAACTGCTGCAAACCCTTGAGGAAACCGGGCTGATCGATGACACCATCATCGTCTTCTCCGGTGACCATGGCGACATGCTCGGCGAGAAGGGCCTCTGGTACAAAATGCACTGGTTCGAGATGGCCGCGCGGGTGCCGCTGTTGATCAGCGCACCGGGACAATTCGAGGCGGGCCGGGTCAGCGCCGCGGTTTCCACCGCAGACTTGCTGCCGACGTTCGTGGATCTGGCCGGTGGCACGCTTGAGCCGGGCCTGCCACTGGACGGCCGTTCCTTGCTGCCACACCTGCAAGGGCAGGGCGGGCATGACGAGGTGTTCGGCGAATACATGGCCGAAGGCACTGTCAGCCCGGTGATGATGATCCGCCGCGGCGCCTACAAATTTATCTACAGCGAAAGCGACCCGTGCCTACTCTTCGATGTGGATAACGATCCGCGCGAAGAGGAGGAGCTGAGCCAATCGCCGCAACATCGTCAGCTGTTCGAAGACTTTCTCGCTGAAGCGCGGGCCAAGTGGGACATTCCGGCGATCCACCGGGACGTACTGGCCAGCCAGCGCCGACGCCGTTTCGTCGCCGATGCGTTAACCATCGGCAAGCTGAAGAGCTGGGATCACCAGCCGCTGGTCGATGCCAGTCAGCAGTACATGCGCAACCACATCGACCTTGATGATCTGGAGCGCAAGGCACGTTACCCACAACCCTGCCAAAACCAATAACGTTAAGGGGAAGTCCATGCGCAAGTTATCCACAGCTGTCACCGTTGGTCTGATCGCATTGAGCAGCGCCTCGGCTTTCGCCGAGCAAAGTTGCGAAACCGTGAAGATGGCCGATCCGGGCTGGAGCGACATCGCCGCGACCAATGCCATCACCGGATTTCTGCTCGACGGCATGGGCTACAAGGCCAAGGTCGACACCCTCGCGGTGCCGATCACCTTTGGCGGCTTGAAGGATGGCCAGGTGGACGTGTTCCTCGGTAACTGGATGCCGGCGCAGCAGGGCTTCTATGACAAGTTCGTCGCCACCGGTGATGTGACGCAATTGGCCAAGAACCTCGAAGGCACTGAATTCACCCTCGCCGTCCCCGACTATGTCTGGGAGGCGGGTGTGCATGATTTTGCCGACCTGAACAAATTCGCCGACAAGTTCGACAAGAAAATCTACGGCATCGGTTCGGGCGCGCCGGCGAACATTTCGCTGCAGGAAATCATCAAGAAGAATGACTTCAACATGGGGCAGTGGAAGCTGATCGAGTCCAGCGAACAGGCGATGCTCGCCGAAGTGTCGCGGGCGGTGAAGAAACAGAAATTCGTCACCTTCCTCGGCTGGACGCCACACCCGATGAACGTGCAGCTGAAAATGCGTTACCTGAACGGCGGCGAAAAATACTTCGGCGACACCGGCAACGTATTCACACTGACCCGTACGGGCTACGCCGAGGCCTGCCCGAATGTGGGCAAGTTGCTGACCAATCTGGCATTCACCCAGGACATGGAGAACAGCATCATGGCCGAGGTGGTGAACAAGAAGGTCAGCAATGCCGAAGCGGCGAAGGCGTGGATCAAGGCCAATCCGGCGGTGCTGGACAAGTGGCTGGATGGGGTGAAGACCGTGGATGGCAAGGATGCGTTGATGGCGGTGAAGGCCAAGCTTTGATCTCAGGGTTGCTGGAATAGCGTTCGGCTGGAGATTTTTGCCCCCTCACCCCAGCCCTCTCCCCCAAGGGAGCGAGGGGGAAAGGGAGCCGATCGCTGTTGAATCAAAACTTGCGTTCAACGCCGAAATCGCAGGTCGGTGAATCTTCAACAAACAGCTCGGTCAGTCCCCTCTCCCTCAGGGAGAGGGCTAGGGTGAGGGGCTTTTACACCTGACACCCTGATAACCTTGAACAAAACCCCAACCGCGAGGCCCCATGGCCATCCCCAGCCGCCATTCACTTTTTCCTTTCCTGAGCTGGTTGCCACGGCAAACCCGAGCCAGCGTCGGGCGGGACCTGATCGTCGGCCTCAGTGGTGCGATTCTCGCCTTACCCCAGTCGATTGCCTACGCACTGATTGCCGGGCTGCCACCGGAATACGGACTCTATGCGGCGATCATCCCGGTATTGATCGCGTGCCTGTGGGGTTCGTCATGGCATCTGATCTGCGGCCCGACGGCGGCGATTTCCATCGTGCTGTACGCCAGCGTCAGCCCGCTCGCCGTGCCTGCGTCCGAGGACTACATCACCCTGATCCTGCTGCTGACGTTCCTTGCGGGGATTTTCCAGTGGCTGCTCGGTTTGCTGCGCTTCGGCGCGCTGGTGAATTTCGTTTCGCATTCGGTAGTGCTCGGCTTCACCCTCGGCGCCGCCGTGGTGATCGCCATCGGGCAATTGCCCAATCTGCTCGGGCTGGAATTGCCGGCCAACACCACAGCGCTCGCCAGCCTGATGGATTTGCTGCGACATCTGGGGGCTGTGGATAAGCCTTCACTGATGCTCGGCGTCGCCACGGTAATCGTCGGCGTGACCCTGAAAAAACTTCTGCCGCGCTGGCCGACGCTGTTGCTCACGCTGGTGCTGGCCAGCCTGCTGGTGTGGATCTGGCCGGGAATGTTCGGTCATGTGCATCTGGTCAGCGCTTTCGTCGGACGCCTGCCGCCGCTGAGCGCCTTGCCGCTGGATCTGGAGGTGATCCTGCGCCTGCTGCCAAGCGCCGTGGCGGTGGGCATGCTCGGGCTGGTCACCAGTCTGTCGATCGCCCGTTCGATATCGGCGCGCTCTCAACAGTTGCTCGACGCCAATCAGGAAGTCCGCGCACAGGGTCTGTCGAACATCGTCGGTGCGTTCTTTTCCGGGTCGCTGTCCGCCGGATCGTTTACCCGCTCGGGATTGAGTTATGAGGCGGGTGCCTGCTCGCCGCTGGCCGGGGTGTTTTCGGCGCTCTGGGTGGCGCTGTTCGCGGTGTTCGGCGCGGGGCTGATCGCGCACATTCCGATCCCGGCCATGGCCGGCAGCATCCTGTTGATCGCCTGGGGTCTGGTCGATCACCGGGGCATTCGCGCTTTGCTGCGGGTCAGCCGCGCCGAGTTCGTGGTGATGGCCCTGACCTGTCTTGCGACCTTGCTGCTGGAATTGCAGACGGCGATCTACGCCGGGGTGCTGGCGTCGTTGTTTTTCTACCTCAAGCGCACCTCGCAACCACGGGTGCAGCATTGGCGCGATGGTGACGACGATGTGTTGCGCGTGGGCGGTTCGATCTTTTTCGGCGCCAGCCATTACCTGCAAGTGCGCCTGCAACGCCTGCATGGCGCACGGGTGGTGATCGAGGCGCAGCAGATCAACTTTATCGATTATTCGGGGGTGGAGATGCTGCATCAGGAAGCGCGACGCCTGCTGGGCCAGGGTCGCAGCCTGACCCTGCGCCGGGCGCGGCCGCCGGTGGTGGAGGAGTTGAGGAAGCTGGAAGGGGCTGAGAAGTGCCCGATCAGGTTTGAGGATTGATCTGATATCGCGGTGGTGATGCGATTCGCGAGCAAGCTCGCTCCCACATTGATCGTATTTCAATGTGGGAGCAAAGCTTAAAGGGCCAGTTGGCGTCGCAGCTCGGCGAGCACCGGCGCGGTATCCGGGCGTACGCCACGCCACAGCCAGAACGCCTCCGCCGCCTGCTCGGCGAGCATGCCCAGACCATCCATCGCCAGCGCCGCGCCGTGCTCAGTGGCCCAGCGGCAAAACGCGGTCGGTTCCTTGCCGTACATCATGTCGTAGCACAGCGTCTGGCCTGGCTCGATCAGGCTTGGCGCAATCGGCGGCACGTCACCGGTCAGGCTGGCGGAGGTGGCGTTGATGATCACGTCCACCGGTTCGCGCAGCCAGTCGAAACCACTGGCCGACACCGGCCCGAGGTCGCAGAACAACTCGGCCAGCAGTTCAGCCTTGTCCACGGTGCGATTGGCGATGATCACCGAGGCCGGCTTCTCCGCCAGCAATGGCTCCAGCGCACCGCGCACCGCGCCGCCAGCGCCGAGCAAAAGGATGCGCTTACCGGTCAGGCTGAACCCGGCATTCACCGTCAGATCGCGGACCAGGCCGGCGCCATCGGTGTTGTCGCCGAGCAGTGAGCCATCGTCCAGTTTGCTCAAGGTGTTCACCGCACCGGCGCGCTGCGCGCGGGCGGTCAGGCTGTCGGCCAGACGGTAGGCGTCTTCCTTGAACGGCACCGTCACATTGGCGCCGCGCCCTTCGCGAAAGAACGCCGTGGCGCAGCCGGCAAAATCATCCAGCGGCGCCAGCAGCGTGCTGTAATCGAGGCGTTGGCCGGCCTGTTCGGCGAACAACTGGTGAATCATCGGCGACTTGCTGTGGCCGATCGGGTTACCAAAAACAACGTAACGATCCATCACCCGTCCTCAGGCCTCGGCCAGCCAGTCGCGATCCTGCAGGAAATACTCGGTCAGACGCGCTTCTGCGCTGCCCGGCTCGGCCTTCCAGTCATAACCCCAGCGCACTTGCGGCGGCAGCGACATCAGAATCGATTCGGTACGGCCACCCGATTGCAGGCCGAACAGCGTGCCACGGTCGTAAACCAGGTTGAATTCGACGTAGCGGCCTCGGCGGAATTCCTGGAATTCGCGCTGCTGAGCAGTGAAGGCGTCGTTCTTGCGCCGCTGCACGATCGGCAGGTAGGCCTCGATGTAGGCATCGCCGATGGCGCGCATGAAGGCGAAACTGGTGTCGAAATCCCACTCGTTCAGATCGTCGAAGAACAGACCGCCAATGCCGCGCGGCTCATGGCGATGCTTGATGTGGAAGTAGGTGTCGCACCAGGCCTTGTAGCGCGGGTAGACGTCCGCACCGAACGGCGCACAGGCTTGCTCGGCGACGCGGTGCCAATGAATGCAATCTTCCTCAACGCCGTAATACGGGGTCAGGTCGAAACCGCCGCCAAACCACCAGACCGGTTCTTCGCCTTCTTTTTCAGCAATGAAAAAACGCACGTTGGCGTGGGAGGTCGGCACATGCGGGTTGTGCGGGTGGATCACCAGCGACACGCCGAGCGCCTCGAAACCACGCCCGGCCAGTTCCGGCCGATGGGCACTGGCCGACGGCGGCAGGCCGCTGCCGAACACGTGGGAAAAGTTGACCCCGCCCTTTTCGATCAGCGTGCCGTTTTCCAGCACGCGGGTGCGCCCGCCACCGCCCGCCGGCCGGGTCCAGGCGTCTTCGACGAAGCATTTGCCGCCGTCTTCGGTTTCCAGTGCAGCGCAGATGCGGTCTTGCAGATCGAGCAGATAGGCCTTTACGGCGTCGGTGCGGGTCGTCATGGCTTCACCTTGAATCGGGCGGCGCCCCGGCAGGCGGGCGGCGCAAATGGGCGCGTAGCATACCATCGCAGACCGGCGCGCCGCAGTTGACGAAGATCAAGCAGGGGAGTTGGATAGAGGGCTTAGCAACGACCCAAGGAGAGCAGGCAGATGGCAAAGCGTATCCAGTTCCGCGCCCACGGCGGTCCCGAAGTGCTCGAGTATGTTGACTACGAACCCGCTGCGCCCGGGCCGAATCAGGTGCGCGTGGCCAACCAGGCGATCGGCCTGAACTTCATCGACACCTATTACCGCAGCGGCCTCTATGCGCCACCCGCGTTGCCGTCCGGCCTGGGTTCGGAAGGCGCCGGCACGGTCGAAGCAGTGGGCAGCGACGTCACCCGTTTCAAGGTCGGCGATCGCGTCGCATACGGCAGCGGCCCGCTCGGCGCCTACAGCCAGCTGCATGTGCTGCCGCAGGACAATCTGGTGCACCTGCCCGATGAAATCAGTTTCGAAACTGCCGCCGGGGTCATGCTCAAGGGCCTGACCGTGCAATACCTGCTGCGCCAGACCTACCAACTGCAGGGCGGCGAAACCATCCTGTTCCACGCCGCAGCCGGTGGCGTCGGCTCGCTGGCCTGCCAATGGGCCAAAGCGCTGGGCGTGAAGCTGATCGGCACCGTCAGCTCGAAGGAGAAAGCCGAGCTGGCCAAAGCCAACGGCGCCTGGGCGACCATCGACTACAGCCATGAAAACGTTGCCGAGCGCGTGCTGGCGCTGACTGACGGCAAGAAAGTCCCGGTGGTGTATGACGGCGTCGGCAAGGACACTTGGCTCACATCCCTGGACAGCGTCGCACCTCGGGGCCTGGTCGTGAGTTTCGGCAATGCTTCGGGCGCAGTCGACGGCGTCAATCTGGGCATTCTCGCCGCAAAGGGTTCGCTCTACGTCACCCGGCCTACGCTGGCGACCTACGCCAACAACGCCGAGAACCTGCAACGCATGGCCGACGAGCTGTTCGAGATGATCATCAGCGGCAAGTTGAAGGTCGACATCAGCCAGCGCCATGCACTGGCGGATGCGGCGAAAGCACAAACCGAACTGTCGGCACGGCGCACGACCGGTTCCACCATTCTGCTGCCATAACACCTCAAGTTGATACTCGGCGAACTCCTCCATGAGTTCGCCGAGCATCTTGCGGCTATATCAAGTACATCTTGCGGTGAAGTTTCTTCACCGCAGGCCTACGACCGGCAAACTTCCTGCGCAACTTCTTCGATTCATATACGAGCCATTTCTCAGCCCACTCTTCAATCACTGGCGGATCAATACTGACGGTTAAAAACATCACGATACTCCGGCTGATGCGCGTTCATGTTCACAGGCTGATCCAGGGCCATTAGGATTTGTCGCCACTCGGCAGACATCAGCCAATAATCGCCCCGAGCACGCTGCTCGATATGCATGGCGTGCGAAGCAATAGGTGTCAGGCCGAAACGCTGAAACAGTTGTCGCTGTGGCGATCTGCACAAGGCCGTCACCCCCTGATATCCGCGATCGATCGCCCATTCGGCGGCGGTAGCGAGCAGGCCATTGATCGACACCGGCCGGTGCTGCTGGGAATGGGTGATCAAGCGACTGAATTCGACATGCCGTGCCAATGCCACAGTGGGAGACACATGATGCTGCGCCAGTGAAGCCCATTCGAAGGGCGCCGGGGTTGCCCGCAGCACCGCAATAAGCTGATCACGCTGATACAACAGAAAGTGCGTGCTGCGTGAGGTGATCGCCAGTCGGGTTTCCAACGCCCGGGCTCTGGAGGTGAGCATGTAATGCTGCAATCGCAGGCGAAACTGTCGATTGATGAAGCGTTCAAATTCCCCGGCATCCGATCCTGCCTCAAGAATGGCTACACGATAGTCGGCCTGTTGATTCTTGAGTGTCTCCTGAAAGCCCTGCAGATAATCCTTGAGGTGTAAATCCGTAATATCCATTACTTCTCCGCAGCCATTAATATTTCGAAGTTGCTTCAAGCACATTGAAAGAATGGATGCTTTTGGAAATCTCGCCACTGCACGCGTTCTGATAATCACGTGGGAAAACTTACAGATATTTCAGACTCAAAGATTCGTCTGACGCATGCAAGAACAATGGCAACGGATAAGTTCTGAACGAATGCAGGAATAAACTGCGGGCATGCGCAGAACTCCTCGGCGACGCCGAGGAGTCCGCAAAAAAATAAAAAGAATGGCGTCAGTCAGGACGAACGACGTTACCGGTGGCGAGGTCGCGGATCACGCTGGGATTCTTGCGCCCGCCAAGGCTCCCGCCGAGCACCACATCGACCTGCCCACGGAAATACTGCTCGATGCGCAAACGCGTGCGCGCCGGCGGTCGCCCCTGGGGGTTGGCCGATGTGGAAATCAATGGCCCGACCAGCGAGCACAGGTCGCGCACCTGCGGGTGATCGCTGACCCGCAGCGCCACGGTGTCATGCACGCCTGTGACCCATTCCGGCAACAGGTTCTGATGCGGCACCAGCCAGGTGTTCGGCCCCGGCCAGGTGCTGGCCATGCGGTCGATCCAGTCCTGCGGGAAGTCCTCGAAGAGGAAATCGAACTGGCGGATATTGTCGGCGACCAGGATCAGCCCTTTGCTCACCGAGCGATTCTTGATCGCCAGCAAACGGTCCACCGCGTCTTCGTTCCACGGGTCGCAACCCAGCCCCCAGACGGCTTCGGTTGGATAGGCAATCACCGCGCCGGCGCGAACTTCACGCGCGGCTTGTTGCACACGCCAACTGTTGACCATGAAAAAACTCTCCACAAACAGGTTTCGCGCAGTTTACCGATCTTCATCGTAAAACCTAGCTCGACCGCGCCAGCCAGCGACCGTTTTCGCATACCGCACGGCCTTCGATTTCCAGCTCGGTCAACGTTGCCAGCACTTTCGGCAACGCCCAGCCACAGCTCGCGGCCAGGGCCTCGCTGGTGTGCGGCGCCGCGTGCAACAGCGCCAGCAACGGGTGATCGGCCTGCGGCGCCGCCGTGGATAACAGTGGCTGCTGCCAGCCGCGCAGGGCTTCAAGGATGTGTTCGATAGTCTCCACCAACACCGCCCCGTCGCGAATCAACTGGTGACAACCGCGCGCGCCGGGGTGATGGATCGAGCCCGGAATGGCATAAACCTCGCGGCCCTGTTCGGCTGCCAGCCGCGCGGTGATCAACGAACCGCTGGCAACACTGGCCTCGACCACCAGTACGCCGAGGGACAACCCGCTGATGATGCGGTTGCGCCGGGGGAAGTTGCTCGGGCTCGGCCCGGCGTCCAGCGGAAACTCGGAAAGCACCGCGCTGCCCGAGGCAATCATCGCCTCGGCCAGGCGTTTATTGCGTTGTGGATAAAAATTTTCCAGCCCCGTGCCGAGCACACCCACGGTCAAGCCGCCAACATCCAGAGCAGCCTGGTGGGCAGCGGCATCGATGCCCAGCGCCAGACCACTGTTGATGACAAAACCGGCCCCGGCCAGACTGCGGGAAAACGCCGCCGCCGTATCCATGCCCGGGCGCGAAGCGCGGCGGCTGCCGACCATCGCCAGTTGCGGTTTTTCCAAAATCGACGGATCGCCGGCGACGAATAACAGCGGCGGCGGATCGGCAATTTGCGCCAGCAACGCTGGATAATCCGCTTGGTCCCACATCAATAAATGCTGGTCGGGGTGCTCTAGCCAGCGCATTGCGTGGCTGGCGCCGTCGCGCACCGCTGGACAACGCCGTGCTTCGGCGCAGGCCGCCGGCAACCCCAGTGAGCGCCAGGCACTGGCCGGCGCGCTGAGGGCTTTCGACGCCGAGCCGAAGGCTTCGAGCAATATGGCAAAACGCTTGGGGCCGATATCCGGCATGCGGTGCAGGCGCAGACGCGCTTCCAGTTCCGCCGGGGAAATGGCCGTACTGACAGACAACATGAATGGATCATCCTTGATCGTTCTATGCTCCGAACCATTCGGAACAAGCTGTGGATAACTCTGTTGGTAACTTGTTAAGCAAGCTTACGGATTTCGCACCTTGTCGAGCACCGCCAGCGAGCGTGAAGCATTGAGGACCAGGCCGTAACTGAGTTTGTCGTAGGTGCGGAACACCATCAGCAGGCCGGCGCGTTCATCGGGAATTTTCAGCGGCTGGCCGGTGATCCGGTCGCGCACGGTTTCGCCGGTTTTCATCACCGCCAGAACATTGCCTTCGGCCAGACCGTCACGTTTGCCTTTGTTCAGGGTAACCACGTCCATTACACCGATCTGCGTTACGCCGCGTGGCACGTCAATGATCAGCCCGTCGATGGAACGCTTCGGCGCGCTGGGCATGAAAGTCGAATTGATCGAACGTTCTTCACCGCCGAACAAGCGGTCACCGAGGCGCACTTCCTGGGTGGTGCGTTGCAAGGCGAGGGTGGCGACGTCGCCTTCGGTGGCAATAATCTCGCCGCCGCCGATATCGTCGGCGTTGATGCCGAGAAACTCCTTGGTCTGCGGGTCGGTGTAGACCTTGCCCTGGCGGAAGATGCCGTACACCGGTTGCTCCGGATCGAAATGGCCACGGGCGAAGATGCGGTCACCGGTACCGCTGAGCACCCGTTCGGCATCGCCGGCGACGATGTACGGCGCCTTGTCGAAGTCTTCGGCCTTGTCGACGATACGGTTGCTCAGCAGAAAGCTGTTGATCGATTTCAGCGGAATGCTCGGAATCGCCTCGGCCACCGGGCTGGTGCGAATCCGTGGCGAGAGCTTGATGGTGCCGCGCGACTCGCCACGATGGACGGTCAGTTGCGGCTGGCCGTTGACGTAGCTGAGGGTCAGCGTGTCGCCGGGATAGATCAGGTTGGGGTTTTCGATCTGCGGGTTGGCCCGCCACAATTGTGGCCATTGCCAGGGCTCGCGCAGGTATTTGCCGGAAATGTCCCAGAGCGTGTCCCCTGAAACCACCGTGTATTGCTGTGGAAAACCATCCCTGAGTTGCACTTGCCCTTGCGCGGCGCCGGCCGAAGCCAGAAGCAGCAGGGCGAGTAGTGTTTTCCTCATGCAGTGAATCCCTTTATCATGTGCATTCGCGTGAATCGTCAGAGCCCCCGTGGCTCGCTTCTGTTTTTCAGAAGCTACGCTTCACAACGGTAGCCTGCATCTTCGGACCCGCCAGGCCATCGACCCGACTTTACTCAACGTGTGCAGCAATCGAAGCCTATGGCCATTTTAAACATCCTCGAATTTCCGGACCCGCGTCTGCGCACTATCGCCAAACCAGTGGCTGTAGTGGACGACGAAGTGCGTCAGTTGGTCGACGACATGTTTGAAACAATGTATGAAGCGCCGGGCATCGGCCTCGCCGCGACCCAGGTCAACGTGCACAAACGTATCGTCGTGATGGACCTGTCCGAAGACCGTACCGAGCCACGGGTGTTCATCAACCCCGAGTTCGAACCGCTGACCGACGAGATGGACCAGTATCAGGAAGGCTGCCTCTCGGTACCGGGCTTCTACGAAAACGTCGACCGCCCGCAGAAGGTCAAAATCAAAGCGCTGGACCGCGACGGCAAGCCCTATGAGCTGATCGCCGAAGGCCTGCTCGCGGTGTGCATCCAGCACGAATGCGACCACCTCAACGGCAAATTGTTCGTCGATTACCTGTCCACGCTCAAACGCGACCGGATCAAGAAGAAGCTGGAAAAGCTGCACCGCCAGAACGCTTGATGCCCCTCTTCAAAGGCTTGCTGCGGCAAGCCTTTTTCTTTTTATGAGACGCCTTTCATGACTGAGCCACTGCGCATTGTTTTTGCCGGCACCCCGGAATTCGCCGCCGAACACCTCAAGGCCCTGCTGAGCAGCCCGTACGAGATAGTTGCGGTCTACACCCAGCCGGATCGCCCGGCCGGACGTGGGCAAAAACTGATGCCAAGCCCGGTCAAACAACTCGCCCTGGAAAATAATATCCAGGTGTTGCAGCCGCCGACCTTGCGCAATGCCGAGGCCCAGGCGGAGCTGGCCGCGCTGAAGCCGGACTTGATGGTGGTGGTCGCTTACGGTTTGATCCTGCCGCAAGCGGTGCTGGATATTCCGCGTCTGGGTTGCATCAACAGCCATGCATCATTGCTCCCGCGCTGGCGCGGTGCGGCGCCGATCCAGCGCGCGGTCGAACACGGCGATGCCGAAAGCGGTGTAACGGTGATGCGCATGGAGGCCGGGCTGGATACCGGGCCGATGCTGCTCAAGGTCGTCACTGCGATCAGCGCTGAAGATACCGGCGGCACCCTGCATGATCGCCTCGCCGAGATGGGGCCGCCCGCCGTGGTGCAGGCGATTGCCGGTCTGGCTGCCGGCACCCTGCAAGGTGAGGTGCAGAATGACGAACTCGCAACCTACGCACACAAACTCAACAAAGACGAAGCACGCATCGACTGGAACCGTCCGGCGGTGGAGCTGGAACGTCTGGTCCGCGCCTTCAACCCGTGGCCGATCACCCACAGCACGCTCAATGGCGAAGCGTTGAAAGTGCTGGCCGCCACCGTGGCCGACGGCACTGGCGCTCCGGGTGAAATCCTCAGCGCCAGCAAGGATGGCCTGATTGTCGCCTGCGGTGCACAAGCGCTGTGTCTGACCCGCCTGCAATTGCCCGGCGGCAAGGCGCTGAACTTCAGCGACCTGTTCAACAGCCGCCGCGAGAAATTCGCCGTTGGCAGCGTCCTCGGCGCAGCGGTGGACGCGCAATGAATCCGCGTCTGGCCGCCGCCAAGGCACTCGCTGCCGTACTTAGCGGCAAAGCCTCGCTGAACAGCTCCCTGCCGACGCAACTGGACAAGGTCGAGGATCGCGATCGCGGTTTCACTCAGGACCTGGCCTTCGGCACCGCACGCTGGCAGCCACGCCTGTCGGCACTGGCGGAAAAACTCCTGCAGAAACCATTCAAAACCGCCGACGCTGATGTCGAGGCGTTGCTGCTGGTTGGTCTGTACCAATTGCTCTACACCCGCGTGCCGGCCCACGCCGCCATCGGCGAAACCGTCGGTTGTGCCGACAAGCTGAAAAAGCCTTGGGCCAAAGGTCTGCTCAACGCGGTGCTGCGCAATGCCCAGCGCGAAAGCGAGACGATCTTCGCCGAACTGGAACGCGACCCGGTGGTGCGCACGGCTCACCCGCGCTGGCTGCAAAAATCCCTGAAAGCCTTCTGGCCGCAACAGTGGGAAGCCATCTGCGCAGCGAACAACGCGCATCCGCCGATGATCCTGCGGGTCAACCGTCGCCATCACAGTCGCGATGCTTATCTCGCGCTGCTGGGCGAAGCCGGGATCGCCGCGACGCCGTGCGTTTACAGCCGCGACGGCATCGTCCTCGAAGCTGCTGCCGACGTGCGCAGCCTGCCGGGTTTCACCGAAGGCTGGATCAGCGTGCAGGACGAAGCCGCGCAACTGGCCGCCGACCTGCTTGATCTGGCGCCGGGGCAGCGGGTGCTCGACGCCTGCTGCGCCCCTGGCGGCAAGACCTGCCACATCCTTGAAGCCGAACCGGCGCTGGCCGGGGTGGTGGCGGTGGATCTGGAAGCCAAGCGTCTGGTGCGGGTGAAGGAAAACCTCGAGCGCCTCGGCCTCGACGCTGAACTGATCGCCGCCGACGGTCGCGAGATCGACAAATGGTGGGACGGCAAACCGTTCCAGCGCATCCTCCTCGACGCGCCATGCTCGGCCACCGGGGTGATCCGCCGTCATCCGGACATCAAGCTGACCCGCCAGCCCGACGACATCGTCGCCCTCGCGCAACTGCAAGGCGAACTGCTCGACGCCATGTGGAAAACCCTCGAGGTCGGCGGCATCCTGCTCTACGCCACGTGCTCGACGCTGCCGACCGAAAACACCGAAGTCATCGCTGCGTTTCTCGAGCGCACCCCCGGTGCCCGTGAACTGGACCTGGCCACAGCGGCCGGGATCAAGCAGCCCCATGGTCGCCAGTTGCTGGCCCAAGAGGGCGGGCATGACGGGTTCTACTACGCCAAGCTGATCAAGATCGCCGCTGCGCGCGGCTAAACGGATTCATGGAGTGACTGGATGAAAATCATCATCCTCGGTGCGGGACAGGTCGGCGGTTCGCTGGCCGAACATCTGGCCAGCGAGGCCAACGACATCACTGTGGTCGACACCGATGGCGAGCGCCTGCGCGACCTCGGCGACCGCCTCGACATCCGCACCGTGCAGGGCCGGGGCTCGCTGCCGTCGGTGCTGCGTCAGGCCGGTGCCGACGACGCCGACATGCTGGTCGCGGTGACCAACAGCGACGAAACCAACATGGTTGCCTGCCAGGTCGCCCACACGCTGTTCCACACGCCGACCAAGATCGCTCGCGTGCGCGAAGCGTCGTACCTCAATCGCGAGGAACAGCTGTTCCAGAACGAAGCGATTCCGGTCGACGTGCTGATCAGCCCCGAGCAGGTCGTGACCAATTACATCAAGCGCCTAATCCAGCACCCCGGCGCATTGCAGGTGATCGACTTCGCCGAAGGCGCGGCGCAACTGGTGGCGGTGCGCGCCTATTACGGCGGGCCGCTGGTCGGCCAGCAACTGCGCCAGTTGCGTGAGCACATGCCGAACGTCGAAACCCGCGTCGCGGCGATCTTCCGCCGTGACCGGCCGATCCTGCCCCAGGGCGACACGGTGATCGAGGCCGATGACGAGGTGTTCTTCATCGCTGCCCGTGAGGACATTCGCGCAGTAATGAGCGAAATGCGCCGCCTCGACGAAACCTACAAACGCATCGTTATCGCCGGGGGCGGGCAGATCGGCGAACGCCTGGCCGAGGCCATCGAAAGCCGTTATCAGGTGAAGATCATCGAGATGAGCCCGGCGCGCTGCCGCTACCTCTCCGATACCCTCGACAGCACCGTGGTCTTGCAGGGCAGTGCGTCGGATCGCGATCTGCTGCTGGAAGAGAACATCGCCGACGCCGATATCTTCCTCGCCCTGACCAACGACGATGAAGCCAACATCATGTCGTCGCTGCTGGCCAAACGGCTGGGGGCGAAGAAGGTCATGACGATCATCAACAACCCGGCCTACGTCGACCTGATCCAGGGCGGCGACATCGATATCGCCATCAGCCCGCAACTGGCGACCATCGGCACCTTGCTCGCCCACGTGCGCCGAGGCGATATCGTCAGCGTGCACTCACTGCGGCGCGGCGCGGCGGAAGCGATCGAGGCGATTGCCCACGGTGATGCGAAATCCAGCAAGGTGATCGGCAAACCGATCGAGAAGATCGGCCTGCCGCCGGGCACCACCATCGGCGCAGTGATCCGCAACGAGAAAGTGATCATCGCCCACGACGACACGGTGATCGAAGCGGGCGACCATGTGATTCTGTTCCTTGTGGACAAAAAGCATATTCGCGATGTGGAGAAGCTGTTCCATGTGGGGTTGAGCTTTTTCTGAAGTTGATCGTTCCCACGCTCCGCGTGGGAATGCAACCCGGGACGCTCTGCGTCCCATAAGCGGACGCAGAGCGTCCAATGAGGCATTCCCACGCGGAGCGTGGGAACGATCACTCAAACGAGGTTGCAAAAAATGCTCGAATCCCTGGAAAAAATGCTCGCCAAGGGTGTGGATAACGCGCTTCTGCGCTTCGGTCTGGGCAAGGGTTATCTGGACTTGGGTGAAAACGCCAAGGCTGCCGAGCATTTTCAGCGTTGTGTCGCTTTCGATCCGAAATACTCGGCAGCGTGGAAGCTGCTGGGCAAGGTGCAGCTGGCGCTAGGTGATCACGCCGCTGCGCGTCAGGCCTGGGAACAAGGCCTCGAAGCGGCCCGCGCCCATGGTGACAAACAGGCCGAAAAGGAGATGACGGTGTTCCTGAAGAAGCTCGAGCGACAGGCGCCTTGAGCTACCGATAGTGCAAGGCGAGGCCGTCTGCATTAACCGTCCCCCAAGCGAAGTTGCTCAGTACCAGCGCGCCTCGCCCGGCGGACGCTTCTTGAAGCGTTTCATGCTCCACATGTACTGGCTCGGATACGCCGCAACATAACGTTCCACTACCTTGCTCATCGCCGCGCAGGACTCTGCGGTATCGGTGCTGTACATGGCTTCGGGCGCGGCTTCGAGAATGACTTTGTAGCCCGAGCCGTCAGGCAGGCGCAGGGCATGCAGGAACACACCGACCGCTTTGCCGCCGGCCAGCATGTTCGGCACGAATTTGCTGGTCAGTGCCTGAGTGGCGAAGAACGGCACGAAAATCCCGGCGGATTCGGCCGGTTCCGGGTCGGCGGGAATGCCCACGGCACCGCCCTTGCGCACTTCCTTGATGACGCTGAGAATGCCTTCCTTGGTCGACGCTGCGACCTTGTTGCCCAGTTGCACGCGCTGTTTGCGCAGCAATTCATCCACTGCCTTGAGCTTCGGCGGACGGTAGAAAATGATCGGTTTGCACTGGCTGCAATAGAAGTGGTTGAGCACTTCCCAGTTGCCGAGGTGGCTGGTGATGCCGACCACGCCTTTGCCCGAGGCCAGCGCCTCCTTGAGCACATCGAGGCCTTCAACTTCGCGAACCAGATCGATCGAGCGCTGCGCCGGCCAGATCCACGCGCAGGCGCTTTCGGTCAGCGACTTGCCGATGTCCTTCAGACTCTGCCCGACCAGGCGCTCACGTTCGGCCGCATCCATCTGGGGAAAACACTTGGCGAGGTTGATCCGCACCACGTCGCGGGAACGGTTGGGGGTCTTCCACATGATCCAGCCGATCGCCGAACCCACGGCCTGCACGGCCCGCCATGGCAGCAGGGCAAACAGCCGCAGAGCGCCTACCAGCAAGGCGCCTTTAAACTTTTCCACAGGTCACTCCTGATCTTTGTGCTGTGCGCGAGGCGGGCATTCTAACCGGCGTTGGCGAGCTGCGCGTAGCGGTCGCAATCCTGGGTGTGGTCCATGACCATGCCCGAGGCCTGCATCAGCGCGTAGCAAATGGTCGGACCGACGAAGGTGAATCCGGCTTTTTTCAGCGCCTTGCTCATTGCCAGCGCTTCGGGGGTGATCGCCGGGACTTCGCTGCGATCCTTGAAATGATTGATGATCGGTTGGTCGCCCACGAATGACCAGAGCAACGCCACCGGATCCTCCAGCGCCAGCCACGCCTGCGCATTACGCCGAGCAGCGTTGAGCTTGAGGCGATTGCGGATGATGCCCGGATCGAGCATCAGTTCGTCGATTTCGGCGTCACTCATCTGCGCCACGCGCTGCACATCGAAGCCGAACAGCACCTGACGGTAACGCTCGCGTTTGCGCAGCACAGTGATCCACGACAACCCGGCCTGGAACCCTTCGAGCAAAAGCAACTCGAACAAACCCTGCGCATCGCGCAGCGGCGTGCCCCACTCCTGATCGTGATAAGCCATGTACAGCGGATCTTCGGTACACCAAAAGCAGCGTGGCATAAGGCTCCAGGGGGCGTGCGCAGCAACGAATCGGGTATACTCCCGCTCTTTAAATCGCAGCCCAAGAAACAGGTGAATTTCGTGAGCCAGCCTACGCCAGCCGTGCGTACCTTCCAAGACTTGATCCTCGCGCTCCAGCAATACTGGGCCGAGCAAGGTTGTGTGGTACTTCAGCCCTACGATATGGAAGTAGGCGCCGGCACTTTCCACACCGCGACCTTCCTGCGCGCCATCGGCCCGGAAACCTGGAACGCCGCGTACGTGCAGCCAAGCCGCCGTCCGACTGACGGCCGTTACGGCGAAAACCCGAACCGTCTGCAGCACTACTACCAGTTCCAGGTAGTCCTGAAGCCGAACCCGGACAATTTCCAGGAGCTGTATCTGGGCTCGCTCAAGCATGTCGGCCTCGACCCGCTGGTGCACGACATCCGCTTCGTCGAAGACAACTGGGAATCGCCGACCCTCGGCGCCTGGGGTCTGGGCTGGGAAGTCTGGCTCAATGGCATGGAAGTCACCCAGTTCACCTACTTCCAGCAAGCGGGCGGCATCGAGTGCTACCCGGTGACCGGCGAGATCACCTACGGTCTCGAGCGCCTGGCGATGTACCTGCAAGGCGTCGATTCGGTCTACGACCTGGTCTGGGCTGACGGCCCGTTCGGCAAAGTCACCTACGGCGATGTGTTCCACCAGAACGAAGTGGAGCAGTCCACCTACAACTTCGAACACGCCAACGTCGACAAACTGTTCGAGCTGTTCGACTTCTATGAAAGCGAAGCCAAGCGCCTGATCGAACTCGACCAGCCGCTGCCGTTGCCGAGCTACGAAATGGTGCTGAAGGCGTCGCACACCTTCAACCTGCTGGATGCGCGCCGGGCGATCTCGGTGACTGCGCGTCAGCAATACATTCTGCGCGTACGCACCCTGGCGCGTTCCGTTGCGCAAGCCTACCTGCTGGCCCGCGCCAAGCTGGGCTTCCCGATGGCGACCCCGGACCTGCGTGACGAAGTACTGGCCAAGCTGGAGGCTGCACAATGAGTGCGCAAGATTTTCTGGTTGAACTGGGCACCGAAGAACTGCCACCCAAAGCCCTGAACACTTTGGCTGATGCGTTCCTCGCCGGTATCGACAAGGGCCTGCAAGCCGCTGGCCTGAGCTACGAAAGCAAAACCGTTTATGCCGCGCCACGTCGTCTGGCTGTGCTGATCACTGCGCTGGCCACTCAGCAGCCGGATCGCAGCATCAACCTCGATGGCCCGCCACGTCAGGCCGCGTTCGACGCTGACGGCAATCCGACTCAGGCCGCCCTGGGCTTTGCCAAGAAGTGCGGCGTCGAGCTGAGCGAAATCGACCAGAGCGGTCCGAAACTGCGTTATAGCCAGAACATCGCCGGCAAGCCGACCGCGAGCCTGCTGCCGACCATCGTCGAAGATTCGCTGAACGACCTGCCGATCCCGAAACGCATGCGTTGGGGTGCGCGCAAGGAAGAATTCGTGCGTCCGACCCAGTGGCTGGTGATGCTGCTCGGTGACCAGGTCATCGACTGCACGATCCTCGCGCAGAAGGCTGGCCGTGAATCCCGTGGTCACCGTTTCCATCATCCGGAGAGCGTGCGCATCGGTTCGCCATCGAGCTACCTCGCCGACTTGCGTGCCGCTTACGTATTGGCCGATGCCAACGAGCGTCGCGAGATCATCAGCAAGCGCACCGAAGAGCTGGCCACCCGTCAGGAAGGCACGGCGATCGTGCCGCCGGCACTGCTCGACGAAGTGACTGCGCTGGTGGAATGGCCGGTGCCGCTGGTGTGCTCGTTCGAGGAACGCTTCCTCGACGTACCGCAAGAAGCGCTGATCACCACCATGCAGGACAACCAGAAGTATTTCTGCCTGCTGGATGCCGACGGCAAGTTGCTGCCACGTTTCATTACCGTGGCCAACATCGAAAGCAAAGACCCGCAGCAGATCATCGCCGGTAACGAGAAAGTGGTTCGCCCACGCCTGACCGACGCCGAGTTCTTCTTCAAGCAGGACAAGAAGCAGAAACTCGAAGACTTCAACCTGCGCCTGCAGAACGTGGTGTTCCAGGAAAAACTCGGCAGCGTCTACGACAAGGCCGAGCGCGTATCGAAACTGGCCGCGTACATAGCCGCACGTATCGGCGGCAACGCCTCGTGGGCTGCCCGCGCGGGCCTGCTGTCGAAGTGCGACCTGGCAACCGAAATGGTCGGCGAGTTCCCGGAGATGCAAGGTGTCGCCGGTTACTACTACGCCCTCAATGACGGCGAGCCGCAGGACGTCGCGCTGGCCTTGAACGAGCAGTACATGCCACGCGGTGCCGGTGCCGAATTGCCGGCGACCCTGACCGGTGCAGCCGTCGCCATCGCCGACAAGCTCGACACTCTGGTCGGCATCTTCGGTATCGGCATGCTGCCAACCGGCAGCAAAGACCCGTATGCCCTGCGCCGTGCGGCACTGGGCGTGCTGCGTATCCTGATCGAGAAACAACTGGATCTGGACCTGAACGACGCCGTGGCTTTCGCGGTGACTGCGTTCGGCGGCAAGGTCAAGGCTGCCGGCCTCAACGAAGCCGTGCTGGAATTCATCTTCGACCGTCTGCGTGCGCGTTATGAAGACGAAGGCGTCGACGTCGCCACCTACCTGTCGGTACGTGCACTGAAGCCGGGTTCGGCGCTGGACTTCGACCAGCGTGTGCAGGCGGTGCAGGCCTTCCGCAAACTGCCGGAAGCGGCAGCGCTGGCGGCGGTGAACAAGCGCGTGTCGAACCTGTTGAGCAAAGTCGAAGGCTCGGTACCGACCGTGGTCGAGGCGAAGTATTTCGACAATGCCAACGAGTTCTCGCTGTACTCGGCGATCCAGCAAGCGGATCAGGCCGTGCAGCCAATGGCCGCGGCGCGTCAGTACAACGAATCGCTGGCACGCCTGGCGGCACTGCGCGAGCCGGTCGATGCGTTCTTCGACGCGGTGATGGTCAATGCCGACGATGCCAATGTGCGGGCCAACCGTTACGCGCTGCTGGCGCGCCTGCGTGGCCTGTTCCTCGGTGTTGCCGACATTTCGCTGCTGGGTTGAGGGATTGCTGTTGAAACTGCTGATTCTCGATCGTGACGGCGTGATCAATTACGACTCCGATGCCTACATCAAGTCGGTGGAGGAGTGGATTCCGCTGCCCGGCTCGATCGAAGCGATCGCGCAGTTGAGCAAGGCCGGCTGGACGGTGGCGGTGGCCACCAACCAGTCGGGCATCGCTCGCGGCTATTACGATCTCGCCACCCTCGAGGCCATGCACGCGCGCCTGCGCGAGCTGGTCGCGGCGCAGGGCGGCGAAGTGGGCTTGATCGTGTACTGCCCGCATGGCCCGGACGAAGGTTGCGATTGCCGCAAACCGAAACCGGGGATGTTGAAAACCATTGCCGAGCATTACACGGTGCCGTTGACCAACGTCTGGTTCGTCGGCGACAGCCTTGGTGACCTGGAGGCCGCCAAAGCCGTCGATTCACAGCCAGTTTTGGTGAAGACCGGGAAAGGCGAAAAGACTCAGGGCAAAACCTTGCCGGTTGGCACCCTGATTTTTGACGATCTGGCGGCGATTGCCGCAGAACTTATCCACAACTAGAGTACTTCTGAATTTCCTGGCCAGGGATTGCTCGGGAGTGCGCTTGAACAGTCGGGCATTTGCCCCGTAACGGTAACCGTCGCCATGTCGATACTGCGGGCCTTCAGAATCTTTCTTTTCTACCTGCTGCTGGGCACAACAGCGTTGCTGTGGTGCAGCCTGAGCTTTTTCATCGCGCCGTTTCTGTCCTTCAAGGCGCGCTATCGTTTCATCAACGTGTACTGGTGCCGTTGCGCCCTGTGGCTGACCAAGGTTTTCCTCGGCATCAGCTACGAAATCAAAGGCGCGGAAAACGTGCCGGACCGGCCCTGCGTGATTCAATCGAACCACCAGAGCACATGGGAGACGTTCTTTCTCTCCGCTTATTTCTCGCCATTGAGCCAAGTGCTCAAGCGCGAATTGCTTTACGTGCCGTTCTTCGGCTGGGCCATGGCCATGCTGCGCCCGATCGCCATCGACCGCGACAACCCGAAGGCCGCGCTCAAGCAAGTCGCGGCCAAAGGCGACGAGCTGCTCAAGGACAACGTCTGGGTATTGATCTTTCCGGAAGGGACACGAGTCCCCTACGGCACCGTTGGAAAATTCTCCCGCAGTGGCAGCGCATTGGCTGTGAATGCGGCGCTTCCGGTGCTGCCGATTGCACACAATGCCGGCAAATTCTGGCCGAAAATCGGCTGGGGCAAACAGGCCGGAGTGATCACCGTGGTCATCGGCGAACCGATGTACGCCGAAGGCAGTGGGCCGCGCGCCATCGCTGATCTCAATGACCGTGTGCAGGCGTGGAACGAGAAGACCCAGCGCGATATGGGCTCGCTGCCACCGGCGCCACAGGCACCGGCCGGGAGTGATCAACTGGCTGTCTGAATTTTGTGGATAACCTGTGTACGCTTTTGCTTCAAAAGTCCGTGATCGTTTTGTAACTTATTGATTTTCATCGATATTTTTAAATCGATAAGTTGAACGAAATCCGTGCATAAGTTTTATTCGGATGTAAAAAAACCGGTCGTTATAGCCGGTTTTTTTGTGCCTCTTTTTCATTCAGAAATCAGCGGCAAATCGATGCGGAATGTGGTTCCCGCGTCGACCACGCTGCGACACTCGATTGTGCCGCCATGATGATCAATCACGGCTTTGACCATCGACAGACCCAGGCCCACACCGTCGATGCCCTGGGCGGAGGAGAAACGCCGATACTGGCTGAACAGGTCAGGCAATTCATCGGCGGCGATGCCCTTGCCCTGATCGGACAATTCGCAGCGCAGCCACTGCCCATCACAGCTGACCGTCAGTTGCACCGTGCTGTCTGCCGGGCTGTACTTGATCGCGTTTTCCAGCAGGTTGAACAGGGCGCGCGTCAGCAATCCCTGATCGGCCAGAATCAGCCGCTCCTGACATTCCTCATCAACTTCGTTAAGCAGCTCGATGCGTTTCTGCTGAGCGATAGGCAGGGCCTGATCGAGGACGTCCAATACCAGCATCGCGAACAATGTCGGGCGGAACTGATAGGTCTCGGACTCAGCCCGCGCCAACAAGACGAAACCATCGGTCAGATCCAGCGCCCGGCGGACCTGACGCTCAATCTGCTCGAACAGCGGCGCATCAGCACCCGCTTGGTGACGATGCACATCCAGCAGGGCGAGGATCGCCGAATGCGGCGCCCGCAGGTCGTGGGAAAGAAAACGCAGCAGGACGCCGCGTTGCTCCTCGGCCGCACGCTCGGCACTCAAATCCGTCAGGCTGAGCAGCCAACCGATCGGCGTATCGCCGTCGACCGGCAGCAGCGCCGCTCTTTCCAGGCGCAGACTGCGTTCCTTGTGATCGCGAAATTCCAGCAGCGGCAGAGTGGCCAGCGGCGGTCGCGGCGCTGTGGATAATTCCGGATAGCCGAGCCGTGCGAGTTGCCCGAGTACGTCATCGCCCACCAGCGAATCTTCGAACAGTTCGCGCGCCTTGCGATTGCCCAGCAGGATCTTGCCCTGCGGATCACTGATCAGCGTCGCCACCGGCAGGTATTCCAGGCCGTCGGCGATGAACCGCCGGGTGTCGCGGGTGCGGCTCATGGCTTGTTCGAGCGCCATGATCTGGCCCTGCAAACGGTCGGCACCGGTGAAGCGGGTCCGGCGGCGTTCAGGGAAGACTTTCGGTTCGCTGTCCAGACGTGCCAGCTCCCAGCCGAAGTAGGTCAGCACCACGCTCAGGCGTCGCCAGTTCCAGATCAGGTAACCGAACAACATCCCCAGCGCTGCTGGCGTTGGCGACCACCAGTAGCGGACTTCGGCCAGGAGGGCGCTGGCTATCAGCGCACAGGCCATGCCGATCAAGGTGACCCACAGCGCCCAACGCGGCCGCCACAGCAATAATCCCAGCGCACCGGCGACCATCGCCACGGACAACAGCGCGCCGGGCGCTGGCGACGGATTGTGCAGATTGATCTGGGCGCGATAAGACAACAAGGCAGTCAGCGGCAACAGCACTAGACTTATCCACAACCACTCGCGCACCAGCCGGCGGAACAGACGCTGGACCTGGCTCGGCTCACGACTTTCACGTCGGCGTTGAGTGTTATGCATGAGGCACAGGGCAGGGCAGTGGGAATGGTTTCATAGGTCTCAGGTCTGAGGCGTAGACCCGAAGAATCATAGCGGACGTCGACCAACGACGGGCTGCTTCTTTCATCGCAGCCGGGGAGTCGTTATTGTCGACATCCCAGCCCCAGCGACAAGGAACACCGCCGATGCGCGTTGCCATTCTGGACGACGAACCCGCCGAACTGCGCCGGGTCGAGCAAACCCTGGAGCAAATGGCCGAAGCTGGCGAACAGCCGTGGTCACTGCACAGCTTCGAGCGCGGCGAAGACTTGTTGCGCCAGTTGCGTCGGGAGACTTTTGACCTGCTGATCCTCGATTGGCAACTGCCGGACCTCACAGGCCTGGCACTGCTGCGCTGGACCCGCGAACACATGGAGGCGCCACCCGCTGCAATCATGCTCACCAGCCGCGACGGCGAGAGCGATATCGTTCAAGCCTTGAATGCCGGGGCCGACGATTATGTCAGCAAGCCGTTTCGCCCGAATGAGTTGAAGGCGAGGGTGGCAGCGGTATTGCGTCGGCATAGCCAACCGCGCAGCGCGGCGGGCGAAGTACAGACGTTCCACGATCTGACTTTCGACGATGCGGAACTGACCGTCACCCGTGAAGGCAAACCGATCCTCATGACCGAACGCGAATACCGCTTGGCGCGCTGCCTGTTCAGCAACCTGGGGCGGCCATTGTCGCGGGATTACCTGTACGAGCGCTTCTGGCCGAACGAGGAGACAACTTCCTCGCGGCCGCTGGATACGCATATCTACCGATTGCGCAACAAGCTCGGGCTGACAGCGGATCGGGGTTGGCAGTTGCTGACAATTTATGGATATGGGTATCGGTTGGAGAGTGTCGGCACTGGGAATGAGTGAGGCAAAAAAAACCCCGGCATTGGCCGGGGTTTTTCATGAGCGGGTAGCAATCAGGATCAGAAATCCAGGTTGGAAACCGCCAGTGCGTTGCTCTCGATGAAGTCTCGGCGAGGTTCGACCGCATCACCCATCAAGGTGTTGAAGATCTGGTCTGCACCGATGGCGTCTTCGATAGTGACCTTCAGCATGCGGCGCACGCTTGGGTCCATGGTGGTTTCCCACAGCTGATCCGGGTTCATTTCGCCCAGACCTTTGTATCGCTGAATGGTGTGGCGCTTGGTGCTTTCGGCCATCAGCCAGTCGAGGGCTTCCTTGAACTCGGTAACGGCTTTCTTGCGCTCGCCACGCTGGATGTACGCGCCTTCGTCGAGCAGGGTGCTCAGTTGCGCGCCCAGAGTGACCACGGTTTTGTAGTCGTTGCTGCCGAAGAAGTCGCGGTTGAAGGTGACGTAGTTCGACAGGCCGTGGGAGATCAGTTCGACCTCTGGCAGCCAGACGCCACGTTCACGGTCTTCGCGCAGGCTGGCCTTGTAGACCAGGCCGGACTTCTCGTTGGTACGCAGGCGAACTTCGTACTGGGCCAGCCACTCTTGCATCGCTGCGTGGTCGCCAAGGGTTTCGAGGCTGACGGCCGGCAGGTAGATGAAGTGCTCGGTCAGTTCCTGTGGGTACAGGCGCGACAGACGCTTGAGCGTCTTCATGACCATGCGGAAGTCGTTGACCAGACGTTCCAGCGCTTCACCGGAAATGCCCGGGGCTTCTTCGTTCAGGTGCAGGCTTGCATCTTCCAGGGCCGACTGCGTCATGTACTCTTCCATGGCGTCGTCGTCTTTGATGTATTGCTCTTGCTTGCCTTTCTTGACCTTGTACAGCGGTGGCTGGGCGATGTAGATGTAGCCACGCTCGATCAGCTCCGGCAGCTGACGGAAGAAGAAGGTCAGCAGCAGGGTGCGGATGTGCGAACCGTCGACGTCAGCATCGGTCATGATGATGATGTTGTGATAGCGCAACTTGTCGATGTTGTACTCTTCGCGACCGATGCCGCAGCCCAGCGCGGTGATCAGCGTGCCCACTTCCTGGGACGAGATCATCTTGTCGAAACGGGCTTTCTCGACGTTGAGGATCTTGCCCTTCAACGGCAGGATCGCCTGGGTCTTGCGGTTACGTCCCTGCTTGGCAGAACCGCCAGCGGAGTCACCCTCCACCAGGTACAGTTCGGACAGCGCCGGGTCTTTCTCCTGGCAGTCAGCGAGTTTGCCCGGCAGGCCGGCGATGTCCAGCGCGCCTTTGCGGCGGGTCATCTCACGGGCCTTGCGCGCGGCTTCACGGGCGCGGGCGGCGTCGATCATCTTGCCGACCACCAGCTTGGCTTCGTTCGGGTTTTCCAGGAGGAAGTCGGAGAAGTACTTGCCCATCTCCTGCTCGACCGCGGTCTTCACTTCGGAAGACACCAGCTTGTCTTTGGTCTGCGAGCTGAATTTCGGATCCGGCACTTTCACCGAGATGATTGCGGTCAGGCCTTCACGGGCATCGTCACCGGTGGTGGCGACTTTGTGCTTCTTCGCCAGACCTTCCTGCTCGATGTAGTTGTTCAGGTTACGCGTCAGTGCCGAGCGGAAGCCCACCAGGTGGGTGCCGCCGTCGCGCTGCGGAATGTTGTTGGTGAAGCACAACAGGTTCTCGTTGAAGCTGTCGTTCCACTGCAGGGCGATTTCCACGCCGATGCCGTCTTCACGCTGAATGTTGAAGTGGAACACTTGGTTGACCGCAGTCTTGTTGGTGTTCAGGTATTCAACGAACGCACGCAGGCCGCCTTCGTACTTGAACAGTTCTTCCTTGCCGCTGCGCTCGTCCTTGAGGACGATGCCGACACCTGAGTTGAGGAAGGACAGTTCACGAATGCGCTTGGCGAGGATGTCCCAGCTGAAGTGAATGTTCTTGAAGGTTTCGCTGGAGGCCTTGAAGTGAATCTGGGTGCCGGTGGTTTCGCTGTCGCCAACGATGGCCATCGGTGCCTGAGGCACGCCGTGGACGTAGGTCTGTTCCCAGATCTTGCCACTGCGGCGAACGGTCAGGACCAGCTCTTCGGACAATGCGTTCACTACCGAAACACCTACACCGTGCAGACCGCCGGAAACCTTGTAGGAGTTGTCGTCGAACTTACCGCCAGCGTGGAGGACGGTCATGATGACCTCTGCGGCGGAAACGCCTTCCTCTTTATGCACGTCTACCGGGATGCCACGACCGTTGTCTTTAACGGTGATGGATTCGTCCGGGTGGATGATGATGCTGATGTCGTCGCAATGGCCGGCGAGGGCTTCGTCGATCGAGTTGTCGACCACCTCGAACACCATGTGGTGCAGACCGCTGCCATCGTCGGTGTCACCAATGTACATACCGGGACGTTTGCGTACGGCATCCAGGCCTTTCAGCACTTTAATGCTCGTTGAGTCGTACGTATTTTCTTCGCTCAATGCCTTCACTCCCGATGGTCGTGGGTCTGGGTGATACGGCCCTGTTCCACGTGGAACAAAGCGACTGGCGTTTCCGTCTGCCAGCCTTCCCTCAGTAATTCGTGATCTACACAGGTGATGAACACCTGGCAGCGTAAGTCTTCCAGCAAGCGGCACAGCGCGCGACGGTGGCTCTCGTCCAGCTCGGACGGCAAGTCATCCACCAGATAAATACACTGTCCGCGACGGCCCTGGCTGACCAGGTGCCCTTGGGCAATCCGTAGTGCACAGACCACAAGCTTCTGCTGACCCCGGGACAGGATGTCCGCGGCATTGTGTGCGCCCAATCTGAGACGCAAATCAGCTCGTTGCGGTCCGGCCTGGGTGTGCCCCATCTGCTGGTCCCGTTGCACGGAACCGGCGAGTACGGCGCTCAATTCGCGGTCCTTGTCCCAGCCTCGGTAATAGCTGAGCGTCAAACCCTCGAGCTCAACCAGTTCGCTCAAGGTCTGTTCGAAGACCGGTTTCAAGGCTGTGATGTAAGCGCGGCGGTATTCATCGATTTCAGCGCTGGCCTGGCACAGTTCCCTGTCCCAAACCGCTTGCGAAACGGCGTCAAGTGTACCATGCCGCAGCCAGGAGTTTCTCTGGCGCAGCGCCTTCTGCAAACGCTGCCAAGTGGCCATGAAACGCGGTTCAACGTGGAACACACCCCAGTCCAGAAACTGGCGGCGAATCTTTGGCGCTCCTTCCAGCAGACGGAAGCTGTCCGGGTTGATCAACTGCAACGGCAGGATCTCCGCCAGCTGCGCAGCGCTACGGGCGTTCTGGCCATCGATGCGAATCTGGAACTCGCCTTGACGGTCGCGAGAAATCCCCAGCGCACTGTGCCCGCCTTCAGCCAGCTCAACCTGACCAAATACAGTACAGGCGAGCTGTTCGTACTGAATGACGGGCAACAGCCGCGTGCAGCGAAACGAACGGGCAAGCCCCAGCAGATGAATGGCTTCCAGAACACTGGTTTTGCCGCTGCCGTTGGCGCCGTAAAGAATGTTGATGCGTGGGGAGGGGGAGAAGGTCACCGGGTGCAGATTGCGCACCGCGGTGACCGAAACACGACTTAACGACATTCAGGATCAGCTGATTACAGACGCATCGGCATGACAACGTAAGCCGAATCGTCATTGTCAGACTCTTGCACCAGCGCACTGCTGTTGGAGTCGGACAGGATCAGGCGAACCTGCTCGGTGGTCATCACGCCCAGCACGTCGAGCAGGTAGCTGACGTTGAAACCGATCTCCAGCGAGCCGCCGTTGTACTCAACGCCCACTTCTTCTTCAGCTTCTTCCTGCTCCGGGTTGTTGGCCTGGATCTTTAACTGACCGCTGGCCAGTTGCAGACGGATACCGCGGTACTTCTCGTTGGACAGAATCGCGGTACGGCTGAAGGCTTCACGCAAGGCTTGACGATCGCCGAGTACCAGCTTGTCACCACCTTTGGGCAGCACGCGCTCGTAATCCGGGAATTTACCGTCGACCAGTTTCGAGGTAAAAGTGAACTCGCCAGTGGTGGCGCGGATGTGGTGCTGGCCGAGGACGATGCTGACATTGCCATCCGGCTCGGTGAGCAGACGCGCCAACTCGAGGATACCTTTACGCGGCACGATCACCTGATGGCGATCCGGCTGACCGATATCGGCTTGCATCGAGCACATTGCCAGACGGTGACCGTCGGTAGCCACGGCGCGGATCACACCAGCGGAAACTTCCAGCAGCATGCCGTTCAGGTAGTAACGCACGTCCTGCTGGGCCATGGCGAAGCTGGTGCGTTCGATCAAGCGACGCAGTTTGCTCTGCTCCAGGCTGCACGTCAGCGAGCCCGGGCCTTCTTCAACAGTCGGGAAGTCGTTGGCCGGCAGGGTCGACAGGGTGAAGCGGCTGCGGCCGGCCTTCACCACCAGTTTCTGCTCGTCGACCTTGATATCGATCAGCGCGTCGTTGGGCAGGCTTTTGCAGATGTCCATCAGCTTGCGCGCCGGCACGGTGATGGAGCCCGTTTCGGCCGGCTCTTCGAGTTGCACACGACCGACCAGCTCGACTTCCAGGTCGGTACCGGTCAGCGACAGTTGCTGGCCTTCGACGACCAACAGCACGTTGGACAGTACCGGCAAGGTCTGTCGGCGCTCGACGACGCCTGCGACCAGTTGCAGGGGTTTCAACAGGGCTTCGCGTTGAATGGTGAAATGCATGGTCTAGTCCCTTGCCTTAATAAGCTGCGCTGGTGTTCATCAAGTGGTCAGTGTACGCAGCAGGTTCTTGTAGTCCTCGCGGATGTCCGCGTCGGATTCCTTAAGTTCGTTGATCTTGCGGCAGGCGTGCAGCACGGTGGTGTGGTCGCGGCCGCCAAACACATCGCCGATTTCCGGCAGGCTGTGGTTGGTCAGTTCCTTGGACAACGCCATGGCCACCTGACGCGGACGAGCCACCGAGCGCGAACGGCGCTTGGACAGCAGGTCGGAAATCTTGATCTTGTAATACTCGGCGACGGTGCGCTGAATGTTATCCACAGAAACAAGTTTGTCCTGCAACGCCAGCAAGTCTTTGAGGGATTCGCGAATCAGCTCGATGGTGATGTCGCGGCCCATAAAGTGCGAGTGAGCGATCACACGTTTCAGCGCACCTTCCAGCTCACGGACGTTAGAGCGAATGCGCTGGGCAATGAAGAACGCGGCGTCATGCGGCAACTCGACTTTGGCCTGATCGGCCTTCTTCATCAGGATCGCCACGCGGGTTTCCAGTTCCGGCGGCTCGACCGCAACGGTCAGGCCCCAGCCGAAGCGGGATTTAAGGCGTTCTTCAAGGCCTTCGATTTCTTTCGGGTAGCGGTCACTGGTGAGAATGACCTGCTGACCACCTTCAAGCAACGCGTTGAAGGTGTGGAAAAACTCTTCCTGGGAACGCTCCTTGCGAGCGAAGAACTGAATATCGTCGATCAGCAAGGCGTCCACCGAACGGTAGAAACGCTTGAATTCGTTGATGGCGTTCAGTTGCAACGCCTTGACCATGTCGGCCACGAAGCGCTCGGAATGCAGGTACACAACCTTGGCATTCGGATTCTTCTTTAATAGATGGTTGCCCACCGCGTGCATCAAGTGAGTTTTACCCAGACCGACGCCGCCATAAAGGAACAGCGGGTTGTAGCCGTGCTTGGGATTGTCCGCCACCTGCCAGGCCGCCGCACGGGCGAGCTGGTTGGATTTACCTTCGACGAAGTTTTCGAAGGTGAACGTGCGATTCAGGTAACTGGTGTGCTTGAGCGCACCTTCAACCTGCACGGTGCGCTGCTCCGCGCGAACCGGGGCCTGCTGCGAAGCGGCGCCGGCCATCGGGTCGAAGCTGTCGCGGGAAGGTTCTTCGCTGACTTCAGCGGCCTTCTGTGTGGAACGTTTGGCCGGAGCAGGGGCTGGCGTCGGTGCCGGATTGCTCGCTGGCACATTATTGGCCTGCGCCTGAGCAACCTGCGCGGCCGCCAATGGCGCATTGGGTGCGGCACGAGGTGCCGAGCTGCGTTTGCTGCCTATTAACAAGGACAGCGCCGGCGTCGAGCCATTGCCGTGCTCATCCAGCAATTCAAGGACGCGGCCCAGGTACTTTTCGTTGACCCAGTCCAGCACGAAACGATTCGGTGCGTAGACGCGCAACTCGTCGCCTTCGGCTTCGACCTGTAGTGGACGGATCCAGGTGTTGAATTGTTGGGCAGGCAGCTCTTCGCGCAAAAGCTCCACGCACTGCTGCCAAAGTTCCACTGACACGGATATCCCCTAAGTTGAAAGCCGGTGAGGCAAAAACAAGCGGCCATTGTAGCGGCGAGCGATTCACTTATCCACATGCAGGTAGGTTCGTCACCATCATTTATCAACGCGTTAACGCATTAAAAGGCGACCAACGGCATGTGAATAAGCCCTGTGGATAAACGCCTCTGAGGGCACTGGACAACTGGGGGCTAAACCCGGTGGATAACCAGCCTGTGGATAACAGGCCATTTCACGCACAGCTTATCCGATAGCGCAGCACAGGCTGAACACTGTTTTCCACTGTAGTTGTCATTCTCTGTACACCACACAAAATAAGGCCTGATAGCAGTTATCCACAGAAGATGGCGTGTCTAGCTTTTACAAGCTTTACAGAAAAGCTTTAAATAATTCCCTTCTTTATTTCTATATCTGGCTGACAGGCTTTCGAGCTTAAACCCTGCCCGGATCTATTTATAAGGAAACGCTGGTTGGAAATTGACCTGAAGGCTTGCTTTCTCTAGAATCCCCGGTCTCTTAAAACGGGGGCCATTCCGGCCCGTTGTGGACGAACCAGGTAACACGACATGAAACGTACTTTCCAACCAAGCACTATCAAACGCGCTCGTACCCACGGTTTCCGTGCTCGCATGGCTACCAAGAACGGCCGCGCAGTCCTGTCGCGTCGTCGCGCCAAAGGTCGTGCGCGTCTGGCAGTTTGATAATCCGGTACTGGAGGTGAGTCAGGACTTCAGTCGGGAAAAGCGTCTGCTTACCCCCCGGCATTTCAAGGCGGTCTTTGACTCCCCTACCGGCAAGGTTCCGGGGAAAAATCTCCTGCTCCTTGCACGCAACAACGATCTTGATCACCCCCGTCTCGGGCTGGTTATCGGGAAAAAGAGCGTAAAGCTCTCCGTTGAGCGCAATCGCCTCAAACGTCTGATGCGCGAATCGTTCCGTCTGCACCAGGATTCACTGGTCGGCTGGGACATCGTTATCGTCGCGCGCAAAGGTTTGGGTGATGTAGAAAACCCCGAATTGATTCAGCATTTCGGCAAACTCTGGAAGCGTCTGGCACGCAACAAGCCCGTTCCGGCAGTCAAAACCGAAACTGTAGGGGTAGACAGTACCGATGCGTAAACTGGCCCTCGTTCCGATCCAGTTTTATCGCTATGCCATTAGTCCTTTAATGGCCAGCCACTGTCGCTTCTACCCCAGTTGTTCCTGCTACGCGTATGAAGCCATTGAAAATCATGGCCTTCTGCGCGGTGGCTGGCTGACCTTTCGTCGTTTAGGTCGCTGTCATCCGTGGAATCCCGGTGGTTATGACCCGGTTCCACCTGTCCCTACCTCCCGTTCTTCTTCGATGGCCGAGTAATCATGGATATCAAACGCACGATCCTGATCGTCGCCCTGGCAATCGTGTCCTACGTCATGGTTCTTAAATGGAACCAGGATTATGGTCAGGCTGCCCTGCCGACTCAGAATGTTGCTTCCAGTACGACTACATCCGGTTTGCCGGACACCGCCACTGGCACAAATGCCGCCAGTGACGATATTCCGCGCGCCGCCAGCGATACCAGCGCACCTGCCGAAACGCCGGTCGCCGCCAGCAAGGATCTGATTCAGGTCAAGACCGATGTGCTCGATCTGGCGATCGATCCACAGGGTGGCGACGTTGCGCAACTGACTCTGCCTTTGTATCCACGTCGTCAGGATCGTCCTGACGTTCCGTTCCAGCTGTTCGATAACGGCGGCGAACGTGTATATCTGGCGCAAAGTGGTCTGATCGGTACTAACGGCCCGGATGCAAACCCGGCCGGTCGTCCGGTTTATTCCTCGGAGAAGAAGGTTTACCAACTGGCTGACGGTCAGGATCAACTCGTCGTTGACCTGAAATTCAGCAAGGACGGCGTCAACTACATCAAGCGTTTCACCATGAAACGTGGCCTGTACGACGTCGCTGTCTCCTACATTGTGGATAACCAGAGCGCTCAGCCCTGGAACGGCGCAATGTTTGCCCAGTTGAAGCGCGATGCCAGCGCTGATCCTTCGTCGACCACTGCTACTGGCACCGCGACTTACCTGGGCGCTGCCCTGTGGACAAGTTCCGAGCCGTACAAGAAAGTGTCGATGAAGGACATGGACAAGGCGCAGCTCAAGGAAACCGTCACCGGTGGTTGGGTAGCCTGGCTGCAGCACTACTTCGTGACTGCGTGGATTCCGGCCAAGGGCGAAAACAACATCGTCCAGACCCGTAAAGACAGCAAAGGCAACTACATCATCGGTTACACCGGTCCTACTCTGACCGCTGCTCCAGGTGCAAAAGTTGAAACCAGCGCTGTGCTGTACGCAGGTCCGAAAAGCCAGGCTGTGCTGAAAGAGTTGTCCCCAGGTCTGGAACTGACCGTCGACTACGGCATTCTGTGGTTCATTGCCCAGCCGATCTTCTGGCTGCTGCAACATATCCACGCCATTGTCGGAAACTGGGGCTGGTCGATCATCTTCCTGACCATGCTGATCAAAGGGATTTTCTTCCCGCTGTCGGCTGCCAGCTACAAATCGATGGCGCGCATGCGTGCCGTGGCTCCGAAACTGGCTGCGCTGAAAGAGCAACATGGCGATGACCGGCAGAAAATGTCGCAAGCCATGATGGAGCTGTACAAGAAAGAGAAGATCAATCCACTGGGCGGCTGCTTGCCGATCCTCGTGCAGATGCCGGTCTTCCTGTCGCTGTACTGGGTTCTGCTGGAAAGCGTGGAAATGCGCCAGGCGCCGTTCATGCTGTGGATCACTGACCTGTCGATCAAGGATCCGTTCTTCATTCTGCCGATCATCATGGGCGCAACCATGTTCATCCAGCAGCAGCTGAACCCGACGCCTCCGGATCCGATGCAGGCGAAGGTCATGAAAATGATGCCAATCATCTTCACCTTCTTCTTCCTGTGGTTCCCGGCGGGTCTGGTGCTGTACTGGGTTGTGAACAACTGCCTGTCGATTGCACAACAGTGGTACATCACGCGTAAGATCGAAGCGGCGACGAAAAAAGCCGAGGCGTAACTTGCACTGTGGATAACACCACTCAAAACGCCCCCTAGTGGGGCGTTTTGCTATCTGCCACTTTTGTCTGGATGCCGCTTTATGAGCACACCCCGTGAAACCATCGCTGCTGTCGCCACTGCTCAAGGGCGCGGCGGTGTGGGCATCGTCCGTATTTCCGGGCCGTTGGCCAGCGTGGCGGCAAAAGCCATCAGCGGCCGAGAGCTGAAACCGCGTTACGCCCATTACGGGCCGTTTTTCAGTGACGACCAGCAAGTGCTGGACGAAGGTCTGGCTTTGTATTTTCCGGGGCCGAACTCGTTCACAGGCGAAGACGTGCTGGAACTCCAAGGTCACGGCGGCCCAATCGTGCTGGACATGTTGCTCAAGCGCTGCCTGGAACTGGGTTGTCGTCTGGCCCGTCCTGGGGAATTCAGCGAGCGCGCCTTCCTCAATGACAAACTCGATCTGGCCCAGGCCGAGGCAATCGCCGATTTGATCGAAGCCAGTTCTGCCCAGGCTGCGCGCAATGCGCTGCGTTCATTGCAGGGTGCGTTTTCCCAGCGTGTGCATAACCTGACCGAGCAACTGATCGGTTTGCGTATCTACGTTGAAGCCGCGATCGACTTCCCGGAAGAGGAAATCGACTTTCTCGCCGACGGCCATGTGCTGAGCATGCTCGACAAAGTACGCGATGAGTTATCCACAGTGCTGCGCGAAGCAGGGCAGGGCGCGTTATTGCGTGATGGCATGACCGTCGTCATCGCAGGGCGTCCGAATGCCGGTAAATCAAGCCTGTTGAATGCTCTGGCCGGTCGCGAGGCTGCCATCGTTACCGAGATTGCCGGCACCACGCGGGATATCCTGCGCGAGCATATCCACATCGACGGCATGCCATTGCACGTTGTCGATACCGCAGGACTGCGGGACACGGACGATCATGTGGAAAAAATTGGTGTGGAACGGGCCTTGAAAGCCATTGGTGAAGCGGATCGGGTTTTACTGGTGGTCGATGCGACCGCACCAGAGGCACTGGATCCTTTTGCCTTGTGGCCAGAATTCCTTGAGTCTCGACCGGATCCGGCGAAAGTCACCCTGATCCGTAACAAGTCCGATCTGACCGGTGAAGCGGTTTCTCTGGAAACCAGTGATGACGGCCACGTGACCGTCAGTCTCAGCGCCAAGTCCGCCGAAGGCCTCGATCTGCTGCGGGACCACCTCAAGGCGTGCATGGGTTACGAGCAGACCTCGGAAAGCAGCTTCAGCGCACGTCGCCGGCATCTGGAAGCACTGCGTCACGCCAGCGCGGCACTGGAACATGGCCGCGCGCAACTGACGCTGGCGGGCGCTGGCGAGTTGCTCGCCGAGGATTTGCGCCAGGCTCAGCATTCCCTGGGTGAAATTACCGGGGCGTTCAGCTCTGATGATTTGCTCGGAAGGATTTTCTCCAGCTTCTGCATCGGCAAATAACCCTCCTGCTATTCACAGACAGGTCCGTTCGCGACCTGTCTGCTTCCCTCTTTTCTAAAATCCTCCAAGAGTGCCGGGCAGATTTTTTCTCCCTGAGCGGTTTTCGGCTTCCCGATACCTCTTCCTCCATCAAATTTTTGTGGATTAAGCCCTGTGAATAACTGCCACTGAGGGCAGTTGATAACAGGGCCTCAAAACTGGAGATAACCCACGCTGTGGATAACCACCCCTTTCATCCACAGGCTTAAACCGGTTATCCAATGGCCTCATTGCCACATGAGCACAGAGTTTTGAACCTCTGTACACGTTGAAAAATAAGACTTGTAGCGATCTATCCACAGAAACGTGGTTCAGTAAGAATAAACATAAAAACAAAGGTTTTATAAATTTCTCTCTTTTTTATTTTTTTAACCTCGAGTTCTCCACAGCTGGTTAAATTTTGTGCAGAGGGTTCTTTAGAAAGGGCGAAGTCCCTATACTTGCCGACCAGGTCCAGAAACCTGGTTTCAATATTTCCTGAATGACCTACTTAAGCAGGCACGAGGTGCGTGGTGGATTTCCCTTCCCGTTTTGAAGTGATCGTCATCGGCGGCGGTCATGCCGGTACCGAGGCAGCACTGGCGTCAGCACGCATGGGGGCAAAAACCCTGTTGCTGACGCATAACGTGGAAACCCTCGGCGCCATGAGTTGCAACCCGGCCATCGGTGGCATCGGCAAAAGCCATCTGGTCAAGGAAATCGATGCCCTCGGCGGCGCGATGGCCATGGCTACCGACAAGGGCGGCATCCAGTTTCGCGTGTTGAACAGCCGCAAAGGCCCGGCAGTACGGGCCACCCGTGCGCAAGCCGACCGAATTCTCTATAAGGCCGCTGTCCGCGAAATCCTGGAAAACCAGCCAAACCTGTGGATATTTCAACAGGCTGCTGACGACCTGATCGTCGAGCAGGAGCAAGTCCGTGGTGTGGTTACACAGATGGGGCTGCGTTTCTTCGCCGATTCCGTGGTGTTGACCACCGGTACATTCCTCGGCGGACTTATCCACATCGGTTTGCAGAATTTCTCCGGCGGTCGCGCCGGTGATCCACCGTCGATTGCTCTGGCCCACCGTCTGCGTGAGTTGCCATTGCGTGTCGGGCGCCTGAAAACCGGTACACCGCCGCGTATTGATGGCAAATCTGTGGATTTTTCGGTGATGACCGAGCAACCGGGCGATACACCAATTCCGGTGATGTCGTTCATGGGCAACAAGGAACAGCATCCGCGTCAGGTCAGCTGCTGGATCACCCATACCAATGCCCGCACCCACGAAATCATCGCGGCGAACCTCGATCGTTCGCCGATGTATTCCGCTGCCGGTGAAATCGAAGGCGTCGGCCCGCGTTATTGCCCGTCGATCGAAGACAAGATTCATCGCTTTGCCGACAAGGAAAGCCATCAGGTGTTCATCGAACCGGAAGGTCTGACCACCCATGAGCTGTATCCGAACGGGATATCCACAAGCCTGCCGTTCGACGTGCAATTGCAGATCGTGCAATCGATCCGCGGCATGGAAAACGCACACATCGTGCGTCCGGGTTATGCGATCGAGTACGACTACTTCGATCCGCGCGACCTGAAGTACAGTCTGGAAACCAAAGTCATCGGCGGTCTGTTCTTCGCCGGGCAGATCAACGGCACCACCGGTTACGAAGAAGCCGGCGCTCAAGGTCTGCTCGCCGGGGCCAACGCTGCGCTGCGGGCCAAGGGCAAAGAAGCCTGGTGTCCGCGCCGCGATGAAGCGTACATCGGCGTTCTGGTCGACGACCTGATCACCCTCGGTACCCAAGAGCCGTACCGTATGTTCACGTCCCGCGCCGAGTACCGCCTGATTCTGCGCGAAGACAACGCCGACCTGCGTCTGACCGAAAAAGGTCGCGAGCTCGGGCTGGTCGATGACGCGCGCTGGGCGGCCTTCTGCAAGAAACGCGAAAGCATCGAGTTTGAAGAACAGCGTCTGAAAAGCACCTGGGTAAGGCCGAATACCCCGCAGGGCGATGCTATTGCTGACAAGTTCGGCACGCCGCTGACTCACGAGTACAACCTGCTCAACCTGTTGAGCCGTCCGGAAATCGACTACGCCGGTCTGGTCGAAGTGACCGGGCAGGGCGCCGAAGATCCACAGGTCGCCGAGCAGGTCGAGATCAAGACCAAATACGCCGGTTACATCGACCGCCAACAGGACGAAATCGCCCGTCTGCGCGCCAGCGAAGACACGAAATTGCCTGTGGATATCGATTACACCAACATCTCCGGTCTGTCCAAGGAGATCCAGAGCAAGCTCGGCGCCACCCGTCCCGAGACGCTGGGCCAGGCTTCGCGGATTCCTGGCGTAACCCCGGCAGCGATTTCGCTGTTGATGATTCATTTGAAAAAACGCGGCGCGGGCCGTCAGTTGGAGCAAAGCGCTTGAGTGCCAAGGTCACTTCGCAACACGCCGAAGAGTTATCCACAGGAGCCCGCGAGCTCGGTGTCCATCTCACTGAAACCCAGCACGAAATGCTGCTGGGTTATCTGGCCCTGTTGATCAAATGGAACCAGGCCTACAACCTGACCGCTGTGCGCGATCCGGACGAAATGGTTTCGCGGCACTTGCTCGATAGTCTCAGCGTGATGTCGTTTATCGAAAACGGTCGCTGGCTCGATGTCGGCAGTGGCGGTGGCATGCCTGGTATTCCGTTGGCGATTCTGTACCCGGACTCGCAAGTGACCTGTCTGGACAGCAACGGCAAGAAAACCCGCTTCCTGACTCAGGTCAAACTGGAGCTGAAGCTGAATAACCTGCAAGTTATCCACAGTCGCGTAGAAGCCTTCCAGCCTGCACAGCCATTCAAAGGGATCATTTCCCGGGCGTTCAGCAGCATGGAAAACTTCACCAACTGGACGCGTCACCTCGGCGATGCCGATACACGCTGGCTGGCAATGAAGGGCGTTCATCCGGCCGATGAGCTGGTAGCATTGCCGGCAGATTTCAAACTCGATAGCGAACACGCCCTGGCCGTCCCCGGTTGCCAAGGCCAACGCCATCTGCTGATACTGCGCCGCACGGCATGATTGGGAACACAAGCAAGAATGGCTAAGGTATTCGCGATAGCGAACCAGAAGGGTGGTGTGGGCAAAACCACCACCTGCATCAACCTCGCAGCATCCCTGGTCGCGACCAAGCGCCGGGTGCTGTTGATCGATCTCGATCCACAGGGCAACGCCACCATGGGTAGCGGTGTGGATAAACATGGTCTGGAAAACTCGGTCTACGATCTGCTGATCGGTGAATGCGACCTGGGCCAGGCCATGCACTTCTCCGAGCACGGCGGTTATCAACTGCTGCCGGCCAACCGTGATCTGACCGCAGCAGAAGTGGTGCTGCTGGAAATGCAGATGAAGGAAAGCCGTCTGCGCAGTGCGCTGGCGCCGATCCGTGACAACTACGACTACATTCTGATCGACTGCCCACCGTCGCTGTCGATGCTCACGCTCAACGCACTGGTCGCCGCTGACGGGGTGATTATTCCCATGCAGTGCGAATACTTTGCGCTGGAAGGTTTGAGCGACCTTGTGGATAACATCAAGCGCATCGCTGAACTGCTCAATCCGAACCTGAAAGTCGAAGGCCTGCTGCGCACCATGTACGACCCGCGCCTGAGCCTGATGAACGATGTTTCGGCGCAGCTCAAGGAACACTTCGGCGATCAGCTGTACGACACGGTGATCCCGCGCAACATTCGCCTGGCCGAAGCACCGAGCTACGGCATGCCGGCGCTGGCTTACGACAAGCAATCGCGTGGCGCCCTGGCCTATCTGGCTCTGGCGGGCGAGATGGTTCGTCGTCAGCGTAAAAATTCACGCATTGCTGCTGCTCAGCCAACTTAAGGAATCCCCATGGCCGTCAAGAAACGAGGTCTCGGACGTGGACTGGATGCACTGCTGAGTGGTCCGACGGTCAGCGCGCTGGAAGAACAAGCCGCGCAGGCCGACACCCGCGAACTGCAACACCTGCCGCTGGACCTGCTGCAGCGCGGCAAATATCAGCCGCGCCGCGACATGGACCCGCAGGCACTGGAAGAGCTGGCGCAGTCGATCAAGGCTCAGGGCGTGATGCAGCCGATCGTGGTACGCCCGATTGGCGGCGGTCGCTTCGAGATCATTGCCGGTGAACGCCGCTGGCGCGCCAGTCAGCAGGCCGGGCAGGAAACCATCCCGGCGATGGTTCGCGATGTGCCGGATGAAACCGCCATTGCGATTGCGCTGATCGAGAACATCCAGCGTGAAGACCTCAACCCGATCGAAGAAGCCGTCGCCTTGCAGCGCTTGCAGCAGGAATTCCAGCTGACTCAGCAGCAGGTTGCCGAGGCTGTGGGTAAGTCGCGGGTGACTGTGGCTAACCTGTTGCGACTTATTGCACTGCCTGAAGTGATCAAGACCATGCTGTCGCACGGTGACCTGGAAATGGGTCACGCGCGTGCCTTGCTCGGTCTGCCGGACAATCAGCAGGTCGAAGGGGCGCGACATGTTGTCGCACGAGGACTGACTGTGCGCCAAACCGAGGCACTGGTTCGTCAGTGGTTGAGTGGCAAACCGGAGCCTGTGGAAGCTGCAAAACCCGACCCGGACATCGCTCGCCTCGAGCAGCGCCTGGCCGAGCGCCTAGGCTCTGCGGTGCAGATTCGCCATGGCAAGAAGGGCAAAGGTCAATTGGTGATTGGTTATAACTCGCTCGACGAGCTTCAAGGTGTGCTCGCACACATCCGCTGAAACATTTCCTCATGTAGCGCGCAGTCGGAAATCACTACCTGACAGTTGAATAGGGGCAGAACCGCCCCTATACTCTGCGCGCATTTTGTCGGCACAAATTATGCCAAGTTATTGAATTTCGGCAGCCGACCATTGGAGAGCAACTGTGATGGAAACCCGCACGCCAAACCGCTTGCCTTTCCATCGCCTGGCGGTTTTTCCGGTGTTGATGGCTCAATTTGTCATTCTGCTCATTGCCGCTTTGGCGCTCTGGCAATGGCATGGAGTCGTTGCCGGATACTCGGGACTTTGCGGAGGCCTGATAGCCTTGCTGCCCAATGTTTATTTCGCTCACAGGGCATTTCGGTTTTCCGGCGCCCGAGCAGCCCAGTCCATCGTCCGGTCTTTTTATGCCGGCGAGGCAGGCAAACTTATTTTGACGGCAGTGCTGTTTGCACTGGTGTTCGCAGGTGTGAAGCCACTGGCGCCGATCGCAGTATTCGGCGTGTTCGTGCTGACGCAGTCGGTCAGCTGGTTCGCTCCCCTGCTGATGAGAACAAGACTTTCGAGACCTTAGGGCGTTTGAGGCAACCATGGCAGAGACAACCGCTTCGGGCTATATCCAGCACCACTTGCAGAATCTGACTTTCGGTCAGCTACCCAACGGCGGCTGGGGCTTTGCCCACACCGCAGCAGAGGCCAAGGAAATGGGCTTCTGGGCTTTCCACGTCGATACCCTCGGCTGGTCGGTCGCGCTGGGTCTGATCTTCGTTCTTCTTTTCCGCATGGCGGCGAAGAAAGCGACTTCGGGTCAGCCGGGTGCCTTGCAGAACTTCGTTGAAGTATTGGTCGAATTCGTCGATGGCAGCGTGAAAGACAGCTTCCATGGCCGTAGCCCGGTGATTGCACCGCTGGCGCTGACCATCTTCGTCTGGGTGTTCCTGATGAACGCCGTCGACCTGGTACCGGTCGACTGGATTCCTCAGCTGGCCATCCTGATCTCCGGCGATGCTCACATCCCGTTCCGCGCCGTGTCGACTACCGACCCGAACGCGACTCTGGGCATGGCGTTCTCGGTGTTCGCACTGATCATTTTCTACAGCATCAAGGTCAAGGGCATCGGCGGCTTCATCGGCGAACTGACCCTGCACCCGTTCGGCAGCAAGAACATCTTCGTTCAGGCCCTGCTGATCCCGGTGAACTTCCTGCTGGAATTCGTCACCCTGATCGCCAAGCCGATCTCTCTGGCTCTGCGTCTGTTCGGCAACATGTATGCCGGCGAGCTGGTGTTCATTCTGATCGCTGTGATGTTCGGCAGCGGCCTGCTCTGGCTCAGCGGCCTGGGCGTTGTTCTGCAGTGGGCGTGGGCTGTATTCCACATCCTGATCATCACCCTGCAGGCGTTCATCTTCATGATGCTGACCATCGTCTACCTGTCGATGGCGCACGAAGAAAACCATTAAGACCAGTCTCGACTAGTCTGATGTTCCTCCCGGTCAAACGGGAGGGAGCTCCTTGCGGGGCAGCTGAAACGATTTGTTTTACCGCTTTAATCTAAAAAACCTAAACCATACGACGTAAAAGTCGGGAGGAAAGATGGAAACTGTAGTTGGTCTAACCGCTATCGCTGTTGCACTGTTGATCGGCCTGGGCGCACTGGGTACCGCAATTGGTTTCGGCCTGCTGGGCGGCAAGTTCCTGGAAGGCGCAGCGCGTCAGCCAGAAATGGTTCCAATGCTGCAAGTGAAAATGTTCATCGTTGCCGGTCTGCTCGACGCCGTAACCATGATCGGTGTTGGTATCGCTCTGTTCTTCACCTTTGCGAACCCGTTCGTTGGTCAGATCGCTGGCTGATTACTCGGATCTTCCGGGTAATTTGGTGTGATGGACAACGTAACTGCGAGGTGTTGGCGTGAACATTAATGCGACCCTGATTGGCCAGTCCGTTGCGTTCCTGATTTTTGTACTGTTCTGCATGAAGTATGTATGGCCTCCGGTCATCGCTGCTCTGCACGAACGTCAAAAGAAGATCGCTGATGGTCTGGACGCTGCCAGCCGTGCAGCTCGCGACCTGGAGTTGGCCCAAGAGAAAGCGGGTCAGCAACTGCGCGAAGCGAAAGCTCAGGCAGCTGAAATCATCGAGCAAGCCAAGAAACGCGGTAACCAGATCGTCGAAGAGGCTGTTGAAAAAGCCCGTATCGACGCTGACCGTGTGAAGGTTCAGGCTCAAGCCGAGATCGAACAGGAACTGAACAGCGTCAAAGACAAGCTGCGTGCCCAAGTGGGCTTGCTGGCTGTTGGCGGCGCCGAGAAGATCCTGGGTGCCACAATCGATCAAAACGCGCACGCAGAGCTGGTTAACCAACTGGCTGCTGAAATCTAAGCGAGGGCGATCATGGCAGAACTGACCACGTTGGCCCGACCTTACGCTAAGGCGGCCTTCGAGCACGCTCAGGCCCACCAGCAACTGGCCAATTGGTCAGCCATGCTCGGCCTGGCAGCAGCGGTGTCGCAAGACGACACCCTGCAGCGCGTGCTCAAGGCCCCGCGACTGACGAGCGCAGAAAAGGCCGCCACGTTCATTGACGTGTGCGGCGACAAGTTTGATGAAAAGGCACGCAATTTCATCAACGTCGTTGCCGAGAACGACCGTCTCCTGCTTCTGCCGGAGATCGCCGCTCTGTTCGACCTGTACAAGGCCGAACAAGAGAAATCGGTAGACGTTGAAGTGACCAGTGCATTTGCATTGAACCAAGAACAGCAAGACAAACTCGCCAAGGTTCTCAGTGCACGACTCAACCGGGAAGTGCGCCTGCAAGTTGCGGAGGACGCTGCCTTGATTGGTGGTGTCGTGATCCGCGCCGGCGACCTGGTTATCGATGGCTCGATTCGCGGCAAAATCGCGAAACTTGCCGAAGCATTGAAATCTTGAGTTTGAAGGGGCAGCAGAGCAATGCAGCAACTCAATCCTTCCGAAATAAGTGAAATTATCAAGGGCCGCATCGACAAGCTCGATGTGACCTCCCAAGCCCGTAACGAAGGCACTGTCGTCAGCGTATCTGACGGCATCGTGCGGATTCACGGTCTGGCCGACGTCATGTACGGCGAGATGATCGAGTTTCCGGGCGGCGTCTACGGTATGGCTCTCAACCTGGAGCAGGACTCCGTAGGTGCCGTGGTATTGGGCTCCTACCAGTCGCTGGCTGAAGGCATGAGCGCCAAGTGCACCGGCCGCATCCTCGAAGTTCCTGTTGGTAAGGAATTGCTGGGCCGCGTAGTCGATGCTCTGGGTAACCCTGTTGACGGCAAAGGTCCACTGGGCAACACCGAGACCGACGCGGTCGAGAAAGTTGCTCCAGGCGTGATCTGGCGTAAGTCGGTAGACCAGCCTGTACAGACTGGCTACAAGGCTGTCGATGCCATGATCCCTGTCGGCCGTGGCCAGCGTGAGCTGATCATCGGTGACCGTCAGATCGGTAAAACCGCTCTGGCGATCGACGCGATCATCAACCAGAAAGACAGCGGCATTTTCTGCGTCTACGTAGCCATCGGTCAGAAGCAATCGACCATCGCCAACGTGGTTCGCAAGCTGGAAGAAAACGGCGCCCTGGCCAACACGATCATCGTGGCTGCCAGTGCTTCGGAATCTCCTGCGCTGCAATTCCTGGCACCGTACTCCGGTTGCACCATGGGTGAATTCTTCCGCGACCGCGGTGAAGACGCGCTGATCGTTTATGACGATCTGTCCAAGCAGGCAGTGGCTTACCGCCAGATTTCCCTGCTGCTGCGCCGTCCACCAGGCCGTGAAGCTTACCCAGGCGACGTGTTCTATCTCCACTCCCGTCTGCTGGAGCGCGCATCCCGCGTTTCGGAAGAATACGTAGAGAAGTTCACCAACGGCGCAGTGACCGGCAAAACCGGTTCCCTGACCGCACTGCCGATCATCGAAACCCAGGCTGGCGACGTTTCCGCGTTCGTTCCGACCAACGTGATTTCCATCACCGACGGTCAGATCTTCCTGGAATCGGCCATGTTCAACTCGGGCATCCGCCCTGCAGTGAACGCCGGTGTTTCGGTATCCCGTGTGGGTGGTGCCGCTCAGACCAAGATCATCAAGAAGCTCTCCGGTGGTATCCGTACCGCTCTGGCTCAGTACCGTGAACTGGCGGCATTCGCCCAGTTCGCTTCTGACCTGGACGAAGCGACCCGCAAGCAACTTGAGCATGGTCAGCGCGTTACCGAGCTGATGAAGCAGAAGCAATACGCACCAATGTCGATCGCTGACATGGCGCTGTCGCTGTATGCCGCTGAGCGTGGGTTCCTGACTGACATTGAAATCGCCAAGGTCGGCAGCTTCGAACAAGCGCTGATTGCTTTCTTCAACCGCGATCACGCCGATTTGATGGCCAAGATCAACGTTAAAGGTGACTTCAATGACGAAATCGACGCTGGCATGAAAGCCGGTATCGAGAAGTTCAAGGCCACCCAAACCTGGTAAGCCGCAGCGGGAGCCGCGAGGCTCCCGCTTGCTAACCTGATAGGTGTTACATGGCAGGCGCAAAAGAGATTCGCAGTAAGATTGCGAGCATCAAAAGCACGCAAAAGATTACCAGCGCCATGGAAAAAGTGGCGGTCAGCAAAATGCGCAAGGCACAAATGCGCATGGCTGCTAGCCGTCCTTATGCGGAGCGTATCCGCCAGGTAATTGGGCATCTGGCCAACGCCAACCCGGAATACCGCCACCCGTTCATGATCGACCGTGAAATCAAGCGCGTCGGTTATGTCGTCGTGAGCAGTGACCGTGGTCTGTGCGGCGGCTTGAACACCAACCTGTTCAAGGCCCTGGTCAAGGACATGGCGGTAAACCGCGAAAACGGCGTCGAGATTGATCTGTGTGTAGTCGGTAGCAAGGGTGCGGCCTTTTTCCGCAACTTCGGCGGTAACGTCGTTGCAGCTATCAGCCACCTGGGTGAAGAGCCGTCGATCAATGACCTGATCGGCAGCGTCAAGGTGATGCTGGATGCCTACCTGGACGGCCGTATCGACCGCCTGTCCGTGGTGTCCAACAAGTTCATCAACACCATGACGCAACAGCCTACCGTGGAGCAGTTGATTCCACTGGTGGCAACCCCGGATCAGGATCTCAAGCACCACTGGGACTATCTCTACGAACCGGACGCCAAAGAGCTGCTTGACGGCTTGATGGTCCGTTACGTCGAGTCGCAGGTCTACCAGGCGGTGGTCGAGAACAACGCGGCTGAACAGGCTGCGCGGATGATCGCGATGAAGAACGCTACTGACAACGCCGGTGATTTGATCAGCGATTTGCAGCTGATCTACAACAAGGCGCGTCAGGCTGCGATCACCCAAGAGATCTCGGAAATCGTCGGCGGCGCTGCCGCGGTTTAACGGTTCAAATATTCAGAGGATCCAGCTATGAGTAGCGGACGTATCGTTCAAATCATCGGCGCCGTTATCGACGTGGAATTTCCACGCGACAGCGTACCGAGCATCTACAACGCGCTGACTGTACAAAGCGCGGCCGCAACCACCCTGGAAGTTCAGCAGCAGCTGGGCGACGGCGTGGTGCGTACCATTGCGATGGGTTCCACCGAGGGCTTGAAGCGCGGTCTGGAAGTCACCGACTCTGGCGCAGCCATCTCCGTACCGGTCGGTAAAGCGACCCTGGGCCGGATCATGGACGTCCTCGGTAACCCGATCGACGAAGCTGGCCCGATCGACACCGAAGAGCGCTGGGGCATTCACCGCGCAGCACCTTCGTTCGCCGAGCAAGCAGGCGGCAACGACCTGCTGGAAACCGGCATCAAGGTTATCGACCTGGTCTGCCCGTTCGCCAAGGGCGGTAAAGTCGGTCTGTTCGGTGGTGCCGGTGTAGGCAAAACCGTAAACATGATGGAACTGATCCGTAACATCGCCATCGAGCACAGCGGTTATTCCGTGTTCGCCGGCGTGGGTGAGCGTACTCGTGAGGGTAACGACTTCTACCACGAGATGAAGGACTCCAACGTTCTGGACAAAGTGGCACTGGTTTACGGTCAGATGAACGAGCCGCCGGGAAACCGTCTGCGCGTAGCACTGACCGGCCTGACCATGGCCGAGAAGTTCCGTGACGAAGGTAACGACGTTCTGCTGTTCGTCGACAACATCTATCGTTACACCCTGGCCGGTACTGAAGTATCCGCACTGCTGGGCCGTATGCCTTCGGCAGTAGGTTACCAGCCGACCCTGGCTGAAGAGATGGGCGTTCTGCAAGAACGTATCACTTCGACCAAGGAAGGTTCGATCACCTCGATCCAAGCGGTATACGTACCTGCGGACGACTTGACCGACCCGTCGCCAGCGACCACCTTCGCCCACTTGGACGCCACCGTCGTTCTGTCCCGTGACATCGCTTCCCTGGGTATCTACCCAGCGGTAGATCCACTGGATTCGACTTCGCGCCAGCTGGACCCGAACGTGATCGGCCAGGACCACTACGACACCGCTCGCGGCGTTCAGTACGTTCTGCAGCGTTACAAAGAGCTGAAAGACATCATCGCGATCCTGGGTATGGACGAGCTGTCGGAAGCCGACAAACAGTTGGTTAACCGTGCTCGTAAGATCCAGCGCTTCTTGTCGCAGCCGTTCTTCGTGGCTGAAGTCTTCACCGGTGCTTCGGGTAAATACGTTTCCCTGAAAGACACCATTGCTGGCTTCAAAGGCATCCTCAACGGTGACTACGACCACCTGCCAGAACAAGCGTTCTACATGGTTGGCGGCATCGAAGAAGCGATCGAGAAAGCCAAGAAACTGTAATCCCGGCGCCCGGCAACGGGCGCTAATTTAGGTTGAGGCAATCAGATGGCTATGACAGTCCATTGCGATATCGTCAGCGCGGAAGGGGAAATCTTTTCCGGCCTGGTCGAGATGGTGATTGCGCACGGTGCACTGGGTGATCTTGGTATCGCTCTGGGTCACGCGCCGCTGATCACTAATCTCAAGCCGGGTCCGATCCGCCTGATCAAGCAAGGCGGGGAAGCCGAGGTGTTCTACATCTCCGGTGGTTTCCTCGAGGTTCAGCCGAACATGGTCAAGGTACTTGCCGATACCGTGCAACGTGCTGCCGACCTGGATGAAGCTCAGGCTCAGGCAGCTCTCAAGGCTGCCGAGAATGCCCTGAACGAAAAAGGCGCGGACTTCGATTACGGCGCCGCTGCCACACGTCTGGCCGAGGCTGCAGCCCAGCTGCGCACCGTCCAGCAGATCCGCAAGAAGTTTGGCGGTTAATCCGTCAGCCGCTTATTGTGCGATTGATAAAAAAGGGTAGCCTCGGCTACCCTTTTTTCTTTTCCGAATTCCCACAAACCGGTCGCAGTTGCTGACCACCCAGGATTGGTAGCCAGTCATGTCTCTCGAAATCGTTATCCTCGCGGCCGGTCAAGGCACTCGCATGCGCTCCGCGCTGCCCAAGGTGCTGCACCCGATTGCCGGCAACTCCATGCTCGGCCATGTTATCCACAGCGCTCGGCAACTTGATCCACAACGCATTCACGTGGTGATCGGTCACGGTGCTGATGTGGTGCGTGAGCGTCTGGCAGCTGATGATCTGAATTTCGTGTTGCAGGACAAGCAATTGGGCACTGGCCATGCCACCGCCCAAGCGGTGCCGTTCATTGATGCCGACACTGTGCTGATTCTTTACGGCGATGTGCCGCTGATTGAAGTGGAAACCCTGCAACGTCTGCTCAAGCATGTCGTGCCGGGCCAGATGGGTTTGCTCACTGTCGAGCTGGATGACCCGACCGGTTACGGCCGCATCGTGCGTGATGCTGACGGCAAGGTCGCGGCAATCGTCGAGCACAAAGACGCCAGCGAAGCGCAACGTGCGATCACCGAAGGCAACACCGGCATCCTCGCTGTGCCGGCCAATCGCCTGGCAGACTGGATGAGTCGCCTGTCGAACAACAACGCGCAGGGCGAGTACTACCTCACCGACGTAATCGAAATGGCGGTCAGCGATGGTCTGGTGGTGGCTACCGAACAGCCGCACGACCCGATGGAAGTGCAGGGTGCCAATGATCGCAAGCAGCTCTCTGAACTGGAGCGTCATTACCAGTTGCGCGCCGGCCGTCGCCTGATGGCTCAAGGCGTGACCCTGCGTGACCCGGCGCGTTTCGATGTGCGTGGCGAAGTCAGCGTCGGCCGCGATGTGCTGATCGATATCAACGTGATCTTGGAAGGCAAGGTGATCATTGAAGACGACGTACAGATCGGCCCGAACTGCGTGATCAAGGACAGTACCCTGCGCAAAGGCGTGGTGATCAAGGCCAACAGTCATATCGAAGGGGCCATTCTCGGTGAAGGCAGCGACGCCGGTCCCTTCGCGCGTTTGCGCCCGGGCACTGTGCTCGAAGCGCGCGCCCATGTGGGTAACTTCGTTGAGCTCAAAAACGCCCACATGGGCGAGGGTGCCAAGGCTGGCCACCTGACCTACCTGGGCGATGCCGAGATCGGCGCGCGCACCAACATCGGCGCCGGCACCATCACCTGCAACTACGATGGCGCCAATAAGTGGAAAACCGTTTTGGGCGCTGATGTATTCATCGGTTCCAATAACTCGCTGGTTGCGCCTGTGGATATCTCCAACGGTGCAACTACCGCTGCCGGCTCGACCATCACGCAAAATGTGGATAACGCTCAGCTGGCGGTTGGCCGAGCCCGTCAGAAGAACATTGACGGCTGGAAGCGGCCGGAAAAAATCAAGAAATCCTGATTTATCCACAACCTCCTGTGGGAGCGAGCCTGCTCGCGAATGCGGTTTGTCAGTCACGTTTTCAGTGGCTGAGACTGCCCTTTTGCGAGCGGGCTCGCTCCCACAGTCATTTCAATCTTTCTGAATTTTTCTCCCCGCGTCTTGACGGCAACCTTTCGATAGAGTTTCATTGCTTGCGTTATATTTCGAATCGAAACTTAAGCCGCCATGTCCAAACGCAACACTCCTCAGCGTCGTCATAACATCCTCGCCTTGCTCAACGAGCAGGGCGAAGTCAGTGTGGATGAGCTGGCCAAGCGTTTCGAAACTTCCGAAGTTACGATTCGCAAGGATCTCGCTGCGCTGGAAACCCATGGTCTGTTGCTGCGTCGTTACGGCGGTGCGATCACCATGCCGCAAGAGCTGGTCGCAGAAACGGCGCAGAGTATTTCGAAGTACAAGCAGGCGATCGCCCGCGCGGCGGTCAAGCGCATCCGCGAGCACGCGCGCATCATCATCGACAGCGGCAGCACCACCGCCGCGATGATTCCCGAACTGGGCCAGCAACCGGGTCTGGTGGTGATGACCAACTCGCTGCATGTCGCCAATGCCTTGAGCGAACTGGAACACGAGCCGGTGCTGCTGATGACCGGCGGCACTTGGGATCCGCACTCGGAATCCTTTCAGGGCCAGGTCGCCGAGCAGGTACTACGCTCTTACGACTTCGACCAACTGTTCATCGGCGCCGACGGCATCGATCTGGTGCGCGGCACCACCACCTTCAATGAACTGCTCGGCCTCAGCCGGGTAATGGCCGACGTTGCGCGAGAAGTGATCGTCATGGTCGAGGCCGACAAGATCGGTCGCAAGATTCCCAACCTGGAGCTGCCCTGGAGCAGCATCCATACCCTTATTACCGATGATCGCCTGCCCGTCGAGGCACGCGATCAGCTTCAGGCCCGAGGGATCACGTTGATCTGTGCGGCTGTCAGTCAGGAGAAATAACCATGTGTGGCATTGTCGGCGCAGTAGCTGAACGTAATATCACCGCCATCCTTCTTGAAGGCCTGAAGCGCCTCGAATACCGCGGCTATGACAGCGCCGGTGTGGCGGTTTATACCAACGACCAGACCCTGGAACGCATGCGCCGTCCGGGCAAGGTCAGCGAACTGGAAACCGCGCTGGCCGAACAGCCGCTGGCCGGCCGTCTCGGTATCGCCCACACCCGTTGGGCTACCCATGGCGCGCCGTGCGAGCGCAATGCCCACCCGCATTTTTCCGGTGACATTGCGGTGGTGCACAACGGCATCATCGAGAACCACGAAGCCCTGCGCGAACAGCTGAAAGCGCTGGGCTATGCGTTCAGCTCGGACACCGACACCGAAGTCATCGCGCACCTGCTGACCCACAAGCTCAAGGAACAACCGGACCTGACTGCCGCGCTCAAAGCGACCGTCAAGGAGCTGCATGGCGCCTACGGTCTGGCAGTGATCAACGCACAGCAACCGGATCGTCTGGTTGCCGCGCGCAGTGGCAGTCCATTGGTGATCGGCTTGGGCTTGGGCGAGAATTTCCTCGCTTCCGACCAGTTGGCTCTGCGTCAGGTCACTGACCGCTTCATGTATTTGGAAGAAGGCGATATCGCTGAAATCCGTCGCGACAGCGTGCAGATTTGGGATGTAACCGGCAATGCCGTCGAACGCGCTACCGTGCAGTACACCGATGGTGCCGAAGCCGCCGACAAGGGTGAGTTCCGCCACTACATGCTCAAGGAAATCCACGAACAACCGACCGTGGTTCAGCGCACCCTCGAAGGTCGTCTGGGCACCAATCAGGTGCTGGTTGAGGCATTCGGTCCGCAAGCCGCCGAGCTGTTCGCCAAAGTGCGCAATGTGCAGATCGTCGCCTGCGGCACGAGCTATCACGCCGGTATGGTCGCGCGTTACTGGCTCGAAGAACTGGCCGGTATTCCGTGCCAGGTCGAAGTCGCCAGCGAATTCCGTTATCGCAAAGTGGTAGTGCAGCCGGACACGCTGTTCGTGACCATCTCGCAGTCTGGCGAAACCGCGGACACCCTCGCGGCGCTGCGCAATGCCAAGGAGCTGGGTTTCCTCGCCAGCCTGGCGATCTGCAACGTCGGCATCAGCTCGCTGGTGCGTGAATCCGATCTGACCCTGTTGACGCAGGCCGGTCGCGAAATCGGCGTGGCCTCGACCAAAGCCTTCACCACGCAACTGGTCGGCCTGTTGCTGCTGACTCTATCGCTGGGTCAGGTGCGCGGCACTCTGGCTAACGGCGTCGAAGCCACACTCGTCGAAGAACTGCGTCGCCTGCCGACCCGTCTCGGCGAAGCGCTGGCGATGGACAGCACCGTGGAAAAAATCGCCGAGCTGTTCGCCGAGAAAAACCACACCCTGTTCCTCGGCCGTGGTGCGCAATTCCCGGTCGCGATGGAGGGTGCCTTGAAGCTCAAGGAGATCTCCTACATCCACGCTGAAGCCTATCCGGCCGGCGAGCTCAAGCACGGCCCGCTGGCACTTGTGGATAACGACATGCCGGTGGTCACTGTCGCGCCGAACAACGAACTGCTGGAGAAGCTCAAGTCCAACCTGCAGGAAGTCCGCGCTCGCGGCGGCGAGTTGATCGTGTTCGCGGATGAGAAGGCTGCGATGACCAACGGCGAAGGTACCCACGTGGTGCAAATGCCGCACATCCACGACATTCTCTCGCCGATCCTTTATACGATCCCGTTGCAACTGTTGTCGTACTACGTCGCCGTGCTCAAGGGCACCGACGTTGATCAGCCGCGCAACCTGGCGAAATCGGTGACCGTGGAATAAGTTATCCACAGATGATCTACGCTTTGGTTTTAGAGAATTAAAACTGTCGCGGGAGAATTAAAACTGTCGCAGGAGTCGGAGGGCTGCCTCACCGCCTCCTGCGAAGCCCGTAGCCCATCGCATGACCCCCTACCTTTCCTGTTCCCAGGGACCGGCCGCCCCCATGCTGTTGCGAATCCAACCTGATGAATCGCTCCGTTCGTATGTTGAGCGGAACCTTTTCCTACAGTTAAATAATACTGATTTAGATATTTTGAAAGAGCCAGGCCTCCGTTACTTTCATTGGACTAGCTGGCAGGTAGTCTTCATTGCAAATGTTATGGAATGGCATGGTTGTTATGGATTTAATAAGTTGGTGCATTTGCACTCCGACTTCCCTTTTCGAAGCGTCTTCAAGTCACGGGGTAACTTATCGTATTCGGGGTCAGAGTTCATACAGCAGTCTTACCGCTTTGACTCTCTTGCGGATACCCGTGCCTATTGCCCGTCGTGCGTAAATGAAGATATGCGGCTCCTAGGCTACTCATACTGGAGACGTATTCATCCTCATGTAACCGTCTGCGCAAAGCATAACGTCAGTCTGCTCTCCTACTGCCAATTCTGTGCGCAGCCGTTCTCTCGTGATGGCCACGCTGTTCAGGTGATGTGGGGTGGATGTGCGGGGCATAATCTAGGAGAGGCGGAGCCTACGGCTAATAAGGACCCTCTGGCACTGCGTCTGGCACAGTTCTTCGAAAGAGCCTGTTCCCTCAAGTATCATATCGCAGCGGAAACGGCTCTAGATGTTCTCGTAAATAAGGTCAAGGATACCGATTCTTATATTTTTGCACGCGGCTTGAGGCAGGATATAGAGCAACTTATAGCAAAAGTTGAATTAGGTCAGCGCCCATTCTTCGAATTTTTTGATACCGATGGGCGACGATATGAGATGCTGGAGTTGCTGGCGGTCGTTTACGATAGTTTTGATGATTTTCTGGGCGATTGCTTACGTCTTGAACCAAGCCCTGTACCTATCAATTCCTATTGGAATACTTATCGAGTTTATAGTGATGGCCATGAGCACTACGTAGAGGAAGATTATCGTCTTGGAGTAAGCTCATGGATATGCAGCGATGTCATAGGCTACCTCGGAAATCCACACCGAGACCTTCGGCCAAGGATATATCCCTGCTGTAACCTACCTCATCCCCGGCGCAAGGGGCATCAACTCAAGCCTGAACTGGTAAAGGCTTCACTCCCTAAGGTTCGTCGGCTTGGAGCAACCGGTTGGGCTCCAGTAACCACGAGCGTCTCCCCGCAGGGTTACCAGTCATCCGTTGACGGCGCTAGTGTCCGACTATTGCAGTAAGGTAAGCCTTACCCTAGCGTTCTGCGTGGGAACGGAGGCCATATGCTTACAATAGATCTGCTCGCTCCCTGTTCTTCCGCTCCTCTCTGTTGCTGGAGCGGCCAATACCGTTGTTTCGTTGCGCGGAGGGAACAGGTTCAGGGCCAGGCGACCCACGTCCTTGGCAACGGTCGTCTAGCTTCTGCTTGGTTAACGCGTCCTGCGCTTGGCTTAGACAGCCGCACTCCCTGTTGCCTTTTGCAGAACTCGAAGGGTTTTAGTCAGGTCCGCGAACTGCTGATGAGGATCGAGTACGGCGTTTACTGTTAAGGCGGGGTTACTGAATGAGGCCGGCGGGAGCTGGAGCGCAGGCCCACTACCCGCTGGCTGAGAACGCTGATAGGCGATCTGATTTAGCTGACTGCAATTCTATTTCCAGGGCTGTGGCGTTTGTTGACTCAATGAAAATTCTCAACCTGTTGCTTGTCGGTTCTCAAGAAATCACTCAACGGTAATGCTGACGCTGCCATGAAACTTCGGGGGCATATACGACTGGCGGTAACTTACAAATAACTCGTATGATTGACTGTAATGTCAACTATTGAAGTATCTCGGATAGAAGCTGCCTCGTTTTTGGATAGTGAAGTTTCTGCTCAAGCGAAGAAAAAAGGTTAGGGACTATTCGGTACAGGTCACGTTTACGGATTTTCTTACGGTCGTCAGAACACGCTATGAAGGCTTTCACAACCAACCCACATAGACTCTCATCACGGTCGTCCCAGTTAATTGCGACGTAGTTACCAATCCTACCACTTGGTAGAGAGGCCGTTTGCGAAAATAACCAAAGGCGGTCGTTTCTATAGAGCCATGCATAGACACTGGGAACGAGGCGCTTAATGAGGTTCGCGCTGGCGTTAGGCGACTTATTTACAGCTCTAGTCCATAAGTTTCGTTGTTCCTCAAGCCGTTTGAGTTTTACAATTTTTTTAAATTGCTGGTCGATTCCTGGGTTTAAACGCAGTATTCGGTTCACAGTGCTTATTGATACTCCATATGTATCGCAGGCCTCTTTCTTACTGCTCCCAGCTACTAGTGCTCCTAGGATCTGTTCTTTTAAATCACTGAATAGTTTTTTAGGTTTCGGTGTTCCATTTCCCCTTCTTGGGTTTGAACATGCTACAGCGGCAGTATCAGCCAGTATTGAGTTTTGAAGTCGGTTAGACGCTGGAAGCTTTTTCTGATTCAAAGCGTGTTGGTATGACTTGACAAATGATTCTAAGCTTCCGAAAAGCCACCAAATCAGGGTCAGATGCTTTAACGGATGGCAGGAACCACGGGGGTTGCGAGTCATTTGGGCAATGAATCCTAAGGCTCGCCTACGAGAGGTTGGCAAAGCTGTGAAAGGCGGGAACTCCTTGAGCTTTGCACAATTTTCCGAAAAACAGTCGGCTGCGGCGTCACGCGCCTTCTGGAAGCCGCCCAGATTACTGAAGGCTTCCTTGTAGACCTGAGCAACTGTAGTTAGATCAAACCGACAGGTGGTACCTAGTTTCCACAATGCTACAGCTGAGTCAGACATGCTTTGGAGTGCTGCGAGGGTTGCTGGATCTGCCACTGACTGAGCAGGCACCCTAAGTGTTAATTCATCGGGAATAAGCCACTGAAGCCCCCTAGACCACTGTCTGTTTTCGTTTGACTCTGAGAGCAAAATTCCATGCACCGGGCAGGTTGTTACGCCGGGAATCTGGTGAGATAGGTGCCAATATTTGGACCCAAAGTCTGATTGGTCTGCTGCCATACATTTCATACACGCCTTTAAAGGGTGCTCTCCACCGAAGCGTCCCGTCACAAGCCCGAGTCGATATTTAATCGATCCAATATTGGAGCCGATCAATGCCTGCTTGAGTTCCTGAACGTGTTGAGATGATTGAAATGGAAAGAATATAGGTGAAATAGTGTGGGCGGTTATTATTTCCTGTGAATGGCCCCAAACAGATTTTGCACAATCGCTTAGTAAACCCAGATTGCTTGGAAAGTCATGGGAAAAGTTTTTAGTGTCGCTTCCGAAAATAAAATTCAGCGTATCTCTAGGTGATTGATTACCCCACAGAATATGCTGGCGACTACATAAACTATAAAAGCATTCATCAGGGAGCCAATGAAGCAATGGTAATTTTTTACCTGTGAGGTTCATATGCTCCTCCCTCAAAGCATATGAGTTTAGTCCATTATTTTTTCGTCGTAATTCCTATAAATTATCAACGTATAGGGGGTTAGGCATACTAGTTTTAAGCTGTCTTTGCCTGCGCCTGGAGGCGCCCTGGGGCGGCATAGGCATGGAATGGACCGGAATCTTGTGTGCGCTCCGTACATGCAGAAAGTAGATCTATCGGATGGCTTGAAAAAGTTAAGTAAGATTATGCTCAAACTTGTTGTCAGCTAGGAATTTCCAGCGTTAACATGTTTAGTTAACCGTCCTAGCGGCTCAACGCGCTGCGTAAGCGAGACGGCGAAATGGTATGGAGAGCTCGCGGCCGGATCACAATCGGCGGCGACGCCTAAGGTAGAGCTATCGAAAGAAATTCGGATGACAGCTAGCTAAACGAGAGCGCTGGAAGTCAGTTAGACAAAGGCCCAAGTGCGACCTTGGGCCCTTGTGGATAAGTCAGACAAGCCACCTGACTTGCCCATTGTCTATTCCTTGCATGTGAGACGTCAAGTTTCGCACGGACTCGCTCATCCACAAGAATCTCCGCGTTATCCACAACCGGATACGCGGTTACCTGCCCGCAGGATAAGGGTTTCGCCGGTGTGCACGTTGTTATCCCCAACGCGCATTCGCTGGGAAATCTGGTTAGCTTGGAAAGCTTGGATGAAACCGCAGGAACGATTTGACCTGATCATGAATCGCCAGACCCGGTTCGAATGGGGTCGGGAATATGTACCGTCCACGTTGGCGGTTCCCCGAGAAGCACCAAAAGGGTCTCGAATCAGCAGGCTGCATAGCCGAAAGTTGGGGCGCACGCTTCATCTCCTTTCCAACCCGGAAAAAGTGTTTGCGCAATTAGCCCTCTACCACCCTGACCTTTTTGAGCTGCACGAGCAGAAAATGCTTTGGCCTGTGAATACAGGGCATCCATTGAGAGGGCATCCGCGGACGAAGGGCACATTTCCGGCCCCTCTCCGCGGAACCGTGGATATCGCGAGGGAGATCGGTTTTAAGCATCATGAAATCGTAATCGAAGACGCGAGCGGTAGCAGGCGTTGGATCCCATACCCATACCAGGGCGACCTTCTGCTCTATCTCCTCAATTGTCGAGGAGAACCGTTCGCTATCAACTGGACTGTCAAGGACCAGGCCGAAGCATTTCGAGAACGTCGGAGCAGGTCTGCGAAGACCCCTGTTCAGCAGAAGAAGGACCGCGAGCATGCCGAACTCCGGGGAGAGCTTGAACGGCGATACTACGAAAGCGCCGGCATTCGAACCGTAGAGGTTTTCCGTGATCTGCTATCGCCGACGATCCAGGCAAATCTAGACCTGTTGTTTGGTATGCACGGTCTTGATTTCTCACTTGAACCGAATCTGCTCGAAGATTTCGGCGGTGCGGTGGCTGATGCCGTGCAGGCTGGGAAGCCAGTGGCCTACACGGCGATTGACTACGGTGCTAGGTGGGGTTTCCGGGACCAATTCATTGCCAAGATCTACCAACTTATTTGGGACCGAAAGCTTCAGGTCGATTTCAGCGAACCTATCTTGATCGATCGCCCGCTGATTACCGGTGGATGCGATCTGCTCCAGGAGTTCGGCTCGCTTTTCGAAGAGGCCGCGCCATGAGGGCAGGCTCGCGAATCATCGCTCCGGGAGGGTTTCGCAACCTCACACAAGGCGATGTCTACCACTTCCTAGTCAGCGATGGCCAGCGAAACCGTGTTCGCTTGGTCGAATTCAAGGACGATGGAAAGCACATCAGCACGCACCTGCTTCAACTGAGCCGGATCGATTTTGAGGAGGCAGTCGAGGATGGGTGGCTGCTTGAAGATGGCCCGGCTGATTCTACTCCTCCATGGCTTACGCCCGTCGAAGGTGTGGCCATCGACTACCTGGAACACCGGCGAGTTTCAACGAAAGAAAGCTACGAGCAGAAGGTGAACAAGCGCTTTGCTGCCATATCCGGCTTGGTTGCTCGCCAAAACGAAATCCTCGCGAGCGATGATCCTGATGCCCTGATTAACGCCTACGCCAAAGCTCAACGACCCCATCAGAACGCAGCCAGGACGAGGCTCTGGTTCTATTCCTACGTGGTGTTTGGCCGGACCAAGTGGTCCTTGCTGCCACCTCTCCATCGTATTGGGGCATGGAATCGAGAAGGACCTGGGCGTACGAAGAAGCTTGGCCGGCCCTCTCGCAAGGGAAAGAGACATGGTTACCGTTGCGATGCAGTCATGCAGCAGATGCTACTGAAGGGGTTCCTCGCCAGTAAATCTCCCCACAAAACTCAAAACAAGATCTACAGCGACATCCTTACGGGAGAGTTTGGTTGCATTGCATACAAGTTGGCCGGGAAGACAGTGGAGTATAGACATCCGCAAGGTGAGCCATTCCCTTCTTTCCCGCAGTTTAGGTACTGGATATCTAAATTGATAAGCGCAAAAGAGCTGCGTATCGCTTTGAAAGGAAAGCATCGCGCTCGTGCTCAATCTGGTTCAGAGGGAAGTTTTGCCGATAACCTCATCAATGTGAATCAGCGGATTGAGTTCGACGGATATTATATTTCCGAGAAACTCTCTGGATTGACTGAAGGCAGTGCGGTTGACAGCTTCTGTGTCGTCCGTGCTGTTTGTGCGTTGTCAGGGATGGTGCTTGGCATTGGCTTTTCAGAAGGCAAAGAAAATATGGCCGCCTATCACATGGCGATCTACTGCATGGCATGTGACAAGGTCAAATTCTGCGAGCAGTACGGTATTGAAATCAGCGCCGAGGAATGGCCAAGTGCTGGCTTGTCGGGTGGCATCGTGCTTGATAGAGGACCTGCTGCAGGCTACGAAGTAGAGCCAGAGATTCACTGGTTAAAGTCGGTAGAGCTGACACCAGTCTACTCAGGCCAATCCAAGGCTACTGTCGAATCCTCTCACCCGAGAGAAAAGAAGGCGTTGGGGCAGCCGACCTATTTTCACAGCAAGCTTGATTTCGTGCAGATGGCCAAGCGCGAGATTCTGCGGGTCCTGAAGGATAACCATACCTCTGACGCTGGAAAGCGCATGGACGAGGAGATGATTCTGGCCGGCATTAAGCCAACCCCACATGACATTTACTGCTATTGGAGTATGCGAGGACGAGACTCCTCGATTGGCGTTCCCTTCGATACTGCTGTGAGGCAGTTTTTGGATGTACGGCCAGCTGCGATAAGAAAGGACGGTGTCTATTTTTACGGGCGAAAATATCGATCCCGTGCGCTGGAAGAAACAGGAGTATTTGACTTGGTGGCTCGGCAAGGCGTCATCAATACTTCAGCATATGTTTTGGTCATGTGTGTTCGTCATATATGGATCGAAATTAAAGGAGCCTTGTACGAATTAGACTTTGTGCGGCCATCGCGTAGCTCGTATGGCTCTATCGATATTTCCCTGCGTGATCTTCAGTCGGTTGACCAGGTGCGTCGAGGAGCTGCTGCTGATCTTAGAGATGAGCGCCCTGCGCATGAACAACATTTCGAAGACAGATTCAAAAGGAGTACAGGCGAGGACTGGAACGCTGGCGAGAGAAAAATCGGACGGCCCTCAAAAGGCGGCGCTGCCCTGCGCGACAGGGACGATTTCAATCGATTCAGAGGCGCTAAAAAATGAACAGAACCATCGAAGCCCGTTTCGACGGTTATATGGATATTGAAAGCATCCGTAGTCGAGTTACCGTTCGACCAGATCCGGTACCGGATTTGGAGACGCTTCCCCCCATGCTCGGTGCTGAGCTACTCGCTGAGCGGCTCAAGGAGATGTACCTCCCCAGCCAGTTCTCGCTCAGTTTCATTGAAGAAATGATCGGTTTGGCATATCTGCACAACCTCAAAGTTTTCAGGAGCGAGGCTGAGTACGCTGGCAGGATCTTCAACCCTCCCGACGTGGAGGCTTCACCGATTTGCCTTACCGGTCTGGCTGGGGTGGGGAAAAGCCAGACGATTGCTGCTCTTCGAAGAGCAATGCCCCCACCGGTAGAGCTCACTTGTGACCTGTTCGAGGGCAGCATCGAGCTTACCTCTATGTGGTACGCGAGCGCCCGCGGGAAAGCGAGTGGTAAGCAGCTCCTGCTGGATTTCGTTCATGGAAGCGGTCATGACGGGCGTGGTGGCAATCTGGCAAAACTGCTTGTGGAGTGTCGCCGTCGCGCCAACCGGGACGGAGTTTCAACTGTTGTTATGGATGAGACACAGCACATCAACACCGGCATGGGCGCGTCCAAAGTGACCGACATACTGCTGACGATGGTAGCCATCGGAGTGCCAATGATTTTTGTGTCCAACTACAGCCTCGTGCACAAGCTGCTTCGTCGCAACAGTGAGGACAAGCAGAGGCTGCTTTCCGAACCAAGGATAATGCTGCCCGAGGATCCAAGGAGCCAGGATTGGGCAGAATACATAGGCGAGTGCATGAGGGTCAGTGGCGGCCGTATCAATTCAGGTAAGGACGAATTTGCGGCTGAGCTTTACCGTTCCACCTTTGGTATCAAGCGGCTCGCTGTGCAGCTGGTAAAGCTCGCTTACATCGAATGCCGAGCCGCTAGTAGAAATCGGATTGAAGTCGAAGACCTCCAAAAGGCCTACAGGTCCAGCGCATACACCAGCAGCGCGAAGGAGGTCGAAGAGTTGCAATTGCAGGTCATCAACAAGGGTACCCACGGGGCGCATCTGGACCTGTGCTGTCCATTTGATTTACCTGTTGAATTCAAGTCGAACGTGGTGAGCTTTAACCGGGCAGATCGCGATCAGCGTGTACAGACAAGGGTCTTCGATTCGTCGGCTACCGAGACTGAACGCTCCCTATTGAGGGAGATCGCCAAGCCGGAGGAGAAAACTCCGACCAAAGCGACCCGTCGAAAACCGCTTCCAGTGGCGACCGACGAAGAACTAACGCTAGCCTTTCATCAATACATGGAGTCACAGTCGCCGTCCTCAAACCTCAAAAAGCCGAGGTAATGTTCATTAGGGCCTCCGAGCCATCGGCCATCACGGAAAAAATTCATCCCTGGAAGCAAGCCCGAAATTATCCTCGGGCTGTTGTGGAACAACCTCGAACATGGTGAAGGATCGTCCCCCCGCGACGAGGCCCGAACGCGCCTGCTGGCTACTCAGTCAAAAGGTGGACCGTTATTGATTACTTCCCCCAGCAATTTGCGAACGTGCCCGATGTACGAGTTCAGTCCTGCCTGTACGCTTACCTCGGATGCAGCGGCCGAAACGCCAAAGATCATTGATAGAGCTTTATCAACAGCAGGATTGGAGCGGATGGCGTGTTGCGTACGTGGGTGGTCAAGTTCAACGAAACCCTGGATCAGCCCTTCAAGCGTAATGACCTTTCTCCTCAAACTAGGGGCTAGCGCTTCGAGAAGGTGCTCACCTAGTCCATTTAGTGCGCGTTTGTCGCCAGTCAAAATGACGCTGTCAGGATCTGCGGCGGCTGCTGCAAAGAGCAGTGCTTCGCCGGCATCAATTCCAGGCACGGCGTACAGTTGCTCAAGGACATCCAGATCAACTTCTGCAACTGATACTTTTTCCGCCAAGCCCAGTAGCGTTGCGATCTGGGTGGCAGCTTCCTCGCTTTTGCATAGTTTGAGCGGGTTCTGCTTCGGCAGTAGCTTGTAACGAGCGGAGTCCAGAACCAACACCTGGATCGCACCACTCCGAGTAAAAAGCTTTGGGAGCTGCTCCAGTATTCCGTACTGGGCCAGTTTGAGAATCACGTCATTATCGATGAACAATTTCAGCGCCATACGAAATCCTATTCGGCTGGAGCCACACGGTAGAGGAGATCGATGGTGTCGTCCGGGAGAACCTCTGGCTTAATGCAACGCCAGAGCAAATCGTTGACGACGATGCCGGCCGGTTTGGCCCCCGCCTGTAGAAGGTTGATCGCGGCCATTCCTAGTGCCCAAGCATCATTGTGTTTGGCAAAATTTAGTACCACATGACCGGGGTCCACATGGTTTGCCTTACCGTATTGCATAGCCGCATCTGCAAGCCCTGCTGCGGACATGTTGCCTGTGCCATTGCCGTAGGTCGCGTTTTCCCGACCGTTCAGCAGGGTAATCGCAAACTGATCTGCCGCCTGCTCGTCTGCATCAGGATCATCTAGTGCATACGACTGCTCGCCGAGTGTCTCGTCGATCAAGATTTCGTCTGGATCGATATGTCCTAAAGCACAGTGCCCGATCTCATGGGCGATAATGAATGACTGCCAGGCCCACGACCTGCTTTTTTTGGACAAGATAATGACAGGTCGCCCTTCGAGCATGGTGACCATGCCATCCATCTTTGGTAGCCCTTCGCATACCTGTTCCAAATAGATCACAGGTACGCCATGACGCCAGCATGCTTGCAGCATGTTACGCAGACCCAGCCAATTCCCACCTTCCGTTCCTAAAATCTCATCTCGGAGCTGCAAAGGGTCTTGTGGAAAGGGGGTGTATTCGTAGGGGGTCGCGTAGGCAATAGACTCTGCGACAAACATCGCTAGTGAGGTCGCAGCGCTGAGGTTCTTCGATTTGTTGGGAATAGAGCGCTTGTACTTGATGTCACGGCGCCGGAGTTCTTCGAGTCCAGGACTGTCGGAGAACAAGGGAGCGACACGCAGCCCCAGTCGCTTGGCCAGGATTGATGCGACTTCGAGAGTCGCCCCCTCATCCTGCAGCATCTCGCTGGTCACCCAGTCGGGTAGCAGAGAGCTCTGGAATTCACGGGGATAACCGGCTGACTCTAGCGCCCCGAAGATTCGATCAATTTGAGTGGCCGGCATTGCGACCTCCTTGAGCAGAAAGCGGGACCGATTGACCGACAGAGTTCGCTGCAAGCCCTTTCAGGCTCCGAACTACCTTAATCAACGCCCGGGCATGAACATCCGAGCCATCCCATACAGACATTATTGCATCCTTCAGTTCAGTCTCCAATGAACCATGCCCTAGGGGGGCGGCCAATTCATTAACCCCGTAGAAGGTGCAAAGCTTATTGAATTGCTCGCTGTACCTTAGCCTAGGTTTGTGGCCATTGCGAAGCCTCCATACAGTTGGCTGAGAAACCCCGCTTTGCCTTGATATTTCAGCATCACTGCGGGAGTCTGCCTTGATGGATTCTATGATTTGGTTATAGACGAGCTGGATCTTGGTGCTACTCATGATATTCACTATAGGCTATTCGCCTACACAAATGAATAGATTTTTGGTACGCTTGTCCTTGTTATTTGACCTTTGGACCCACACCTCATGATCCCTTCCACTTTCTGCTGGACCAAAATGGGCGTCGAATCAGGCGAAGGCCTGGACCTTATCGTGCGTCGCAAGGAGTGGGAGCGTCAGCTCGGGGACGGTCTTTTCTTCTGGGGCATTGGTCAGTCGCTTGGAGACAATGCTCGCGATGCCGCGGCATCCATTGATGGCGAAATGCAGGTTCTGTTCTCGCCGATGTTCAGCAAGCCGAAGGACATTGACGTTCGCCCTGAAGACATCTTTGTCTGGAACAGTTGGGTTGATGGGCGAGGTAACGTCATGCCTCTCCCCAAACACGTCTTGATTACCAGTCGAGCCGACCTTCCTTCAGGACGGCGCAAATCGAGTCACTACGCTCTGGTCTGCAGGTCGGATCAGCGGCTGGGCGGTGGTACGGAGATAGAGGTGACCGCAGCCCACCTTAGGAATTTTTCCAGTGATAAGCCGCTAGGTGCTTCGCAGGTTACTGCCGTCGTAAAAAACGCCAACCACGCGCTCAACGGAAATGCCGCCAGAAAGTATGCAGTGAGCTTCACCGCCACCATGGAGGCTCCGTATGCTGTTCAGCTCAGTGATCCTTCGCTTTTGACTGTTCAAGATTTGGAACGCATCAGCGAGGTCTCGACCAGCGGCGATTTGAAGGACTGGAGTGCACTCGTGTCGAGCCTTCGCGGCCAATCCCAGCCCGCTCTCACTTCGCCAGTTACTCTTGATCTTTTCGACTTTGAATCTGGCTTGTCAGTGGCCGTCTGAGCGGAGCAGCTTGGAAACCTTCAGGAAATTCTGCAGTACCTCCTCACCTGGTTTCCCTGCGTCCAGAAAGTACAGCTCTGCTCCCGTCTCGAACGCATAAAGCGAGGCAATCTCGCATTGAAGGGTCACATGTCGGCGCAGGTCGCTTGCCTTCGGCAACGGGCGGCCGGCAGGATCTGCCTTGATACGATCTGAGAGTGTCTGCGCATCCGCGTAGAGGCAAACAATCACGTCTGGCGCGAGGTCATGCAACTGCGCTTTTGCGAATGGCGTCACCCTGAAACCGAACGTTTCGATCGTAACGGGGTGAGAGTCGACTACGAGATTGCCGCCTTCTTTTTTGAGCGTTGCCGCGACCGCAATCAGTTCTCTGTCGATTCGCTCGACATCTTGGCGCGTTATCAGGGCTGCGGATTTCTCTCGCATATCGTCTTGCGTCACCGGGCCCGTACGCTCGGAAACGACGCGAGCTAGCTCCTTGCTGTAGGTAAATACGCGGACTTGGCCAGGTAAACTGGCCAACCGCTCGGTCAGCGTCGATTTGCCGGTAGCCGGTGCTCCGGTCAAATAGATCAGCCTTCCCATCCCTGGATTCTCCTTATCAGTCCCTGAGGAACACCGCGTAAGGGGGTTTAACGCGAGCAATTAAGCCAATCTGCTTGATGATCCGTTGCTCAGGAGGTGGTGGGATGTGCGGCTCGTTATAGATCAGGCAGCCCTTATCGTTTTGCCCTTTCAAGTATTCAGCTGCAATTCGCCCACGCGATTGGCCTACACCGACATGGAAGTCGTTCAGGTTGACCTCAAACTCCTCCGTTTTCAGTTCATCCAGGACAAGCGCAAATCGTGAACCACGTACCTCGATACCTCTTGGAACAGCCTGCCAGTCCACGCCATCTTCAGAGTACTGAGATGCAGCTACCGGGGGGGCCGAATGCTTGGAGTTCATCTCGTTCATGATGATAAGGAGATGTTTTCCTTCCTCCTGCATAGCCCTACCAAACGGCTGGACCATCGTGCGAGGATGGCAGGAGCTTCCTCCGTATCCCCAGAAAATTGAACCGGCCTCATCGAACTCTCGACGCTTCCTTTCCACGATATCTTCGAGTGTCTCGGAAGCGTGAAGCCCCACCTTCATGAAGATCACGCCTTGGCCATTCGCAAGCGGGTTAGGCATCCGGAACCTCCTGATAATGTTCGAGGGAGTAGCGCTGCTCTGCCTCACGATTTACGTTGAGGCTGGGGATTTCTCGCACGTGCTTGTAAATCAGCGGATTGTCCTTTCCGTAGAAATTTCGGAGGCGTTCGGCTGACAGCTTCTCCGAGGTCTTTTCCATCAAACCTGGGACCACCCTGCGGAACAAGCATGAGCAGGAACGCAGGTCAGGTGCGTCATCGAGGTGGTAGAGATGGAGCTGCGGAAGCATTTCAGAGACGACGTAACCCAGTTCTATGGCCCTGAGCTGCGTATCTCTGAGCACCTCTTGAGTCCAAGGAAGATCCGGATCATCAGCAATGACAACAATGCCAAGACCTCGCTCGTTGGTAGCCTGGCTGCCTCGCTCCAGAAACGCCGTTACGCTTTGGCCACCGTTACTCGCTCCCCAGGGCGGGTTGATATGGAAACCGTCGTAGGCGCCAAAATGCTCGGTAGGAAGAGGGTCAGCCACGTTATAGAGATGGGCAGTGATCTCGATCTTGGGTGCTAGCTTCTCACCGAATCGCTGTACGGAGTTGACGATACGCTCATCGAAATCCAGAAGCGTGATTGATTTCGGCCCATAACTGATCACATCTTGGGCTTTGAGGTGAGCAGCGGAGAGGGCTATTCCATCGCCGTCACCAACGAAGACAACCTTCTTCCCATCGAAGACCCTTGCGACGTACTCGGCCTGAATGACCATATCCGCGACTTTCATGTAGATCTGGTCGAACTCGCGCAACGGTGCGGGTCGATTCATCACCACATCAGATATGCTATTGATTGCATTTCTTAGATCAAACTTCACTATCAACCTCCATGTTAGCGGCTGATCCTTAGCGGTGATGGATAGTTTAATGGCTAAGGGCTATCTGCAAGCATAGTCTGGGTGGTGAGGTGAATGGAAGATGCTACCGGCACGCCTTTGGGTCGTGAGTTTTTGATGCTATCCAATTTGTTTGAGCATTGTTCACGAGAATAGGCATTGCCAATGTTCTCGCTAGAGCTAGATGGTAGGTGATGAGCCGATTGGGTATTCTCTGAGAGCTAGCTCCGAGATTTTGTTGGCTCGTTGCCTCCCCTTGGAGACGCTTGACAGCCCGCTTCCACAGCGGGCTTTTCTAATTCTGCAATGATTTTGGTACTTGCTACCTACCACGCGATCTTCAAACCACCCACCTCGGCAATGCTGCTTACACCACTTCATGAGATGGTATGCGCTCCTATCCTTGGCGCTGAAAAGCCCCCGCGTCCCTTGCTCAACGTCATTAGCAACCTGATACCTAGGCAATAGATCTCTTTCGGGTCCGCGCTACTGCTGCTCACACACTGGTGTCTGAAGTCGCTCGCCTGATGGATGGGGGGATATCTCCGTCCGCTTTGCTGCTCTGGCCGATCCTGGCGGCCGCCGCGGTTATCCACGTCCAGACCGGGCGATGCAAGTTGGGCGCCTGAAAAATGAGAGCTGATGTACACCAGATCCTCTCCTAAGGCCCGTGCTTAATCACAGCTGACGCTAGTTTTCCCCGCCAGATGGGATTGAACTGGGCCTGCAGTCTAGTGATGCTGTTTCTTAGCTTAGGTCATCCTAAGGTTCGTCACTGCTGAATGCGTAATCCGGTTGCATCGTGTTTGCGCTTCAGAGCGACATCAATATCCGCAATGAACCGTTCGGGCGTCATCGCCAGAATTTCCCCCGTTAGCCGGTGCACAGCGACTACAGTTTCCGCCCGAACGGCTTGATTGCTGGTGAGTTGAACTGCACGTACCAAATTGGATGGCTCGTAAAAGTCGCTCAGCATTTTGGACAGGGCTCCGAGTTCTCGCTCCATGCTCGTGATAGCAGCCACTTTATTGAGAGTGGATTCTGCGTGATCGATTTCAGCGTTAGTCAGGTGTTCTTTGGCAGGGATGAGTTCGAGCTGTTTACGGTAGTCTGATATCTGCCCGGCGTACGTTTGATAGTCCAGTTCAAGCCATGCTCCCAACCCGGTGAGCTTGCCGTAGGAACTCGGGTACCAGGTTCTCTCGACCACTTTCTTTCCATTATCGGTACCTGTCTTGGTTATCTGATATTCCCAGACCACCTCTAGCCTATTCGTCTTCCAGCGGTCGATTAATTTATGCCAAATCTGCCGGGGTAGTGCGTTGTGCAACTCAGTGATCCGCGCTTGCAAATCCCTGTGTTGCATGTGAAGGGCTTTGCCCTGCTCCACGTAGGATTGCCGCTTCTTGAGTAGCGATTCCACCTTACGGCGGCGGATTGATTGCCGCTGGTTCATATCAAGCTGCTTGAAGCCTGCTTTGACCGATTCGTCATCCAAGCTGAGGTACTTGTGAGCGCAGCAATGACCGATCAGAACCACGGAGCCATCGGTACAACCTACGACGTAACCTTTTTGGTGCTGCTGAGCACATCGTTTACCAAGCTTTTCATACTGGCAGCTTGCTTCAGGTTGATAGAGTTTATAAGGCCACACCCCGTGGCTGAAATTCTCTTTTTTAAGCAGCAGGTCTAGGGCGATTTCGAAGTGACTTTGGATGTCAGCCAAGGTCTTGAATTCTATGAAGTCGGTTGATGGCATCAATTGCTCCAATCTGGTTAAAACGGGAGAAGATGGGGCGCGCAGGGTGGTCTGTATGTATAAACAGTATAGGGTGCATAGATCTTCGATGGAAGGCTTTGTGCCATCACTTCATATTGGGGTAGGGGTCTTGGGCGGGACGGAGTCTGGCCACGCACAAGGCCAGGACGATCAGCCTACAGTACGGGGTTCGCGCTTCCCCCCGTCCGGCGCTCTTGACCGAGCGGGAGGCCGCATCGATTCTGGCTGCGACAGTTTTAACTCTAAGTGGCAGTAAAGGTTTACTCATCGATGGATCTGTCTGCGGATTGTAAGTGTGTTGCGCTGATCAAATCTCGCCGTTTTATCCTTGCTACCGCGCCCGCAGGAAACGCAAAATGCGGCCACCATGGCTGAATCCGACTTTTGCCTGCAAACGTAGGCGATCCCGTACCCATTAGAAACAGGCCAGTGGCTACGGCCATTGCTTGGTAGGTGTACAGCAGCCCGAACCGGATGTTTCAGCGCTTGTGCTTTTTAGCTTTTTTCTTACGTTGCTCTAGCTTTTTATCAAATACAATTTTATTCCACTGTTCTGCCATTTCGCCAGCCTGCCTATAAACGCCTTTGCTCATTTCAATACTTTCAAATAGTTCAAGTATCGTAGGAGAGATCTCCATTCTCTGCTTTGTAAGAATGAAAACCATCAGGTGCGAAAACACACAAAGACACAGGGCGGTCAATAAGAGTGTTATCTGAATCCACAGGGATTCTGCGGGCGCGAATGCACCGGAGTTAATCTGTATCAGGTAATAGTTAAATACGCCTATGATGAAAAGCTGAAGTCCAATCAAGGAACGCGTTATGGCCTTAGGAAGTCGGGCACCGACGATCTTTCGTTTTTGCAACGCAAAGCTGTCGTACACGCTTAACAATAAAAATGGGAAGCCAGCAAAAGCTATGTCAATGCTTGACAGGCTGTAGTCCGCCGAAGAGATGTTTATAATGAATGTAAGTGATAATCCGCTAAGTAGTGCTATACAGAAATCTTTATTCAGCTCACCATAAAACTCCCTGTAATAGGGAGAGCTTCGTCCAGTCAAAGCTTGAATACAGTCATAGGTGTATACCGTGCCGAGAATCCATGAGACGGATATTGCTGACAGCAGAATAAAATGCCACCAGGAATGGTATTGAAAACTCAGTTGCCACAAAGTCGATGCGGCAGCGACGAAAAACAGAATGTATTTCATTAGGTTCAGCAATCTCTCATTGGCACGACTGTTACGTTTGGCGGCTCTCTGAAACCTGCTTTGATCAGCAGTTCATGCATCGCACGGTGCGGCGCTTTTTTCCAGGCTGGCTTAGGTTAGTCATGCGCAAGCCAAGAGCGCCTTTACGTCGTCATCGTTGAGCATGAACACACCTGCCGCCACACTTGATCCTGGTGTGCCCATCACGACCAGGTCAGCGTACATCCCTTGAGTCAGTGCAAATCCTTGCTGCTTCCCAGGAACCGCGAATGCGCCTTTTTGCTCAAGCCCAGCATTCTCGTAGAAATCTACTAGGTCATAGCCGCACAACAGGTGCGTATCGCGCGCATCGTCGATCAGCGCATTGAGAATCTGTGATCCAATACCGTGGCCGCGAAAATCTGGGAAAACAAAGATTTTGTGACAATAGCGTGGAACGTTCGGGTCTGGATGAACGAACATCAACGCATAGCCGTAGAAGCAGCCATTTTCATGGCTCATGGCAACCTTCAGTTGCCCTGCTCGGTAGCACTCGTCAAAAATTCCCACTACATGCTTGATGGCCTTTCGGGTTGCCTCTTCTGAAAAGAAAAGAAACTGCATGGCTAGAGTGGGCTGAGCGAGCAGATCCTGAAGCACGCCCTTGGCTTCGTTTTCCAAGATCTGGGGGAGGAAGGTGTCGATCAGTTGTTGATCAGAAAGAGTGGTGTCTAGCATGGATAAGCGCTCCTGCTTTGCCTGGATAGCCTGCTTGTTTTCGCATGGACTATACCAGTTGTCCTAGGGTAGAGCGCCGAGCGTACCTGCCACTGTGAGAGTTTGTCATCCGACAAATCATCCAACATCTTGCGGTTTGGATAGCTCGCGACGCCCTTGCTTGTGTGTTCGAGTTGAAACTAGGAATGCCTGGTTATTAAGAGCTTAGATGGCCTGGAGCGCTGATATTCAGCCGGCAGTGAGGCAAGTGTGTTGTCTAGAGCTGTCAACTTGATGATCAACACCACTAAATACGAAGTTAGGACAATCACTAGTTAATTTTCGGCTATGACCCTTCCCCTGGCAGGAGTATCGGCCCATGCAAACCATGATCCTTTTCCCTGGTGACACCCCGGTCGACAGTTCAACCCATGAAGGGAAAGGCACGCTTGCAGGTTAAAGGAATGAGGAACCCAAGTAGGGAAAGGGCTGAAAAGTGAAAGGCATGTGAATGGCCCCCTTGTTTGCTGGGCATGCTCCGGGTTTAGCTTTTTCACCGACGCATCTAGTTTTTGATAGCAGATGGCCCTTCCTGCTAGCTACGATGACTCTAAGTTATCTGAATTGGGGGGGGCCGTATGGAGCAAACCGAAATTGAGCCGCTTTTGGCGACGGTATACGCGGTTCTGCGCGCAGAGGGTGCTGATGAGGCGGCGGAGGTAGTCCGTGGTCATCCTGCAAATGCGGAGCTGACAGGCAACGACAACTGGAATGGCGGAACCAACTATTGGGAAATCCACTTCATCATTCCTGCTTTGGAGTACGCCAAGCTCGGGGTCAAACGGGTCCAGCTACAGGAAAGGATCACAACCGCGCTGAGGACGGTAACCGAGCACGAGCAAAGCGACGCGTACTCGGCGCTAATCGTGCCTGCACGTGAGTATCACGTGGATTGGCGTTCCGGGAAGTCTTCCAACCTACCGAAATCGGTGCGGCAAAACATCACGGACGGCCTACGTCTAGAGAACGTGAAGTGGTATGGGGAGCTCAATGATGTTGAGTTTCTGAGTCGGCTATATGAGCTTGAAACCCTTCCCTCTACGGACAGTCGCTACAAAGACGCTGTCGGCGACATTTGGCAGCATCGCTATAACAACGATGACTGGGAGGATGACTGGATCTTCAGCGACTCCAGATTCAACCTCTTCGATGGGAGCGCTGAGGCATTTCTCCGGTTTCTCTGCGAAACGGTGCACCCCGTAGTTCGTCCCCAACGAGAAGAAGCGATTAAGCTCGTTGAGCATTTCAACTATCAACTCCAGAAAGCCGGCTGGGAGTTGTACCAGGAGCAGCAAATTGCCGGCCGCCCACGCTTTTCCTACCGGTTGATAAGCAGCGCTTCGACAGAAGCGAACGCAACCAGGTCGGTCATGCGAGCGAGAGTTGTTGTCGAGGCGCTGAGCGCCGGATGGATGGCGAAGCAAATTGAACGTCTGGAATATGCCGTAGATTCAGACCCCGAATTGGCGATCGGGACGGCCAAAGAACTGGTAGAAAGCTGCTGTAAGTCCATTCTCACGAAACGAGAGATTCCGTTCACCAAGGCCGATGACCTAGGCAATCTGACGAAGAAGGTTACCAAAGCATTGCAGCTGGTTCCCGACGGAGTCAGTGAAGCAGCTAAGGGCGCTGAAAACATCAAGAATATCCTCCGCAACCTCACTCAGTTGACCAGCAATCTCACACAGTTGAGAGGTTTGTACGGTACCGGACATGGCAAGGACGGCCAACATCGCGGGCTGCAGCCCAGGCATGCTCGGCTTGCGGTTGCCGCAGCAGTGGCATTTATCGATTTCGTATCGGAAACGCATCGATACCGAGAAGCTTCCGAGCCGCAGAGGTGAAGAGCTTGGCAGAGCAGTCGTTTGAAGGACCCGATGGGCATTAGCCCCGACCGGCTCGCCTCCAGCCAGACGCTTCCAGATACCCCCATCAACAAACAGCGGGCTGACGCCCGCGGAAAAACTTAACGCGGTGTCTGAGATTAGTTGACCACTACACTCCCTGCCGTAAAAAGATAAAGGGGTGCTAGACTCCTTGCGAGGTCTAGCACCCCTAACCTTGCGCCACCACAGCCCTGACCAGTCAAGACTCGACCCTCAGCTGGTTCAGGGCTTTATTTTTGAGGGCGCCGAGGTGGGTGGATTGGCACTCGACGCCCGCGACTCTTCTCCTCAGTAATTGCATTTTTTGGCCTCCTCTAGGTTGTATCGATCAGCTAAGCGTTGCACCACCACAGCCCTGACCAGTCAAGACTCGACCCTCAGCTGGTCCAGGGCTTTATTTTTGAGGGCGCCGAGGTGGGTGGATTGGCACTCGGCGCCCGCGACTCTTCTCCTCAGTAACTGCATTTTCAGCCTCCTCTAGGTTGTATCGATCAGCTAAGCGTTGCACCACCACAGCCCGACCAGTCAAGACTCGACCTTCAGCTGGTCCAGGGCTTTATTTTTGAGGGCGCCGAGGTGGGTGAATTAGCACTTAGCGCCCCGTACTCTCCTACGCATTAGCATTCGTCCTCCTGATCCGCTTGGGTTTGGTGGGTGGAGCTGGGGCCGTCTCGTCCAATACGGAGGGGCTCGATGCCTGCTTAGCAACTTCAGCAGCCACAGCCGCCTTCTCTGCTTCTTTGAGCGCGGCCCAATAGGCATGGAGCGCTTCTATGTCGCCATAGGCACCGATCTCCGGAAGTCGCTCGATGAAGCGGCTATACAGGCCATCCTGAACCTTGCCGTGGCTGCGCATCCACTCGACCGCAGCATTAGGATTGGTGAGCATCACGTAGTGAAATTCGCCGGATGCGCCTGGCTTGGTCATGATGAAGTTCAGCTCCCGGAGCTTCTTCATCCGGCGACGCCAGGTGTCCACGGCCCGCTCCCCGAGAAACCCGGCTTCAGCCGCAAGCGTGCTTGGGTTCTCGATCGTTATGACCGGATGATCGGGCATACGCGCCCATAGACAAAACAGCACGTGCCCGGCAGGCTGCCCCTTCGAATCGGCGTCAATAATCTGCATGGCAATGGGCAGGGTTCGAGGAATCGTGCTAAAGCCGTCGTGGGTTTTTCGCGTCCATTTCAACGCATCGGGAATGGTGGGAAAGTGGACCAGCATCAGTTGCTGAGCACGTTCCGCCATCGTTAAGCGGCGTTTTGCTGACTGTTTTGAGTTGGCCATTGTGCAGCCCTTATCCGTTTCTGTTGGGTTCAGTTTCCGGGCATCTGTTGACGATGGCAAACCGTCATTACACGCTCATATCGCGCATTTCTATGCACGTGAATGAACGATACAGACCACTCAAATTCCTGATATGAGACTAGTTCAGGTAATCGAATTGCGTGATATCGCGCAGAAAATATTTATAACCTGCTGAATTTCATATTTTTATTTTTGTTTTTCGGTGCTCAGTTGTGCTGAATGTACTCGGCGTGCTCAGTGTGCTCGCCGTGCTGCAGGGTGTAGGGTGTGGGAAGAGGGGCATGGCGAGGTGGGGCAGCATCCTTTTTTCGCACCTGAAGGCACGATCGCCTTCATCAATAGCGGACCTTGGAAGTCGGAGAGCGGAAGCCCTATTGCGCACTTCAGCTCATATAGGCTTTCATCCGCACAACAAGGATGGAGACTTTAATGTACCTCGCTGAGCTGACTATTAAGAATTTCCGCAAGCTACGTGACGCCAAGCTGAAATTTCAGCCTGGGTTGAATGTGCTGGTAGGTCCAAACAATGTTGGCAAAAGCGCTGTAGTGGATGCGCTTCGGACCCTTCTCGCCGGTCATGACGAACCGTATCCCCGCCTTGATATCGCCGACCGGCACCGTCCGCTTGAAGGCGAGCCGGCTGGCGACATTTCCTTCCATTTTGTCTTTCGTGATTTAAGCCATGATGATGAAGCGGACTTTATCGCTGCGCTCAAGCCTGCTGCTGAAAAGACCATGGAAGCCCATATCCATGTCCGCTATACCGACGCAGATCAGACAGGACGCTTCAGGGTGAAGCGTTGGTGTGGAGATCATCAGGACGTGGCCCTTACCTCAGACATGATGGAAAACCTCAGGGGCGTTTATCTCCAACCCCTGCGGGATGCCGCTCAGGGACTTCGACCCAGCCGCAACAGCCAGCTGGCACACCTGCTTCACATGCTTACGGATGAACCTGCCCGTGACGCGATTAACCAAGCATTGAAGGAACTGGACGAAAAGCTCCAACAGACCGAAGCGATCCAGAACACCCATACCGCGATTTCGTCCCGACATGGCCTGATGATGGGCGATCAATTGGCACAGACACTCGCTGTTGGGCTTAGCGCGACGGACTTTCAGCGGTTATCTGCTCGGCTTTCCCTCACGGCTCAAGCAATGGAAATTGAGCAGAATGGCCTAGGTTTCAACAACCTGATTTTCATGGCGGTAGTGCTAAGCGAGCTGGCCAAGAATCCGGACGCCGCGTATCGCAGCTTGATTGTTGAAGAGCCGGAAGCCCATTTGCATCCCCAGTTGCAGCGCGTGTTGTTGCGCTACCTCGCAGGCGTGCCAACGAGCGAAGGTGAAAAGGCGGTGCAGCTGTTCGTCACCAGTCACTCCCCCAATTTTGCCAGCAACTCCAAGCTCGAATCCCTGGTGTGTTTGGTTGAGAACGATGCCGGCGTAGAGACCTTCTTCCCGCGCGACATCAAGTTCGGTAAGGGCAAACGCGAAAAGCTGGAGCGCTATCTGGACGTTACCCGAGCCGAACTTTTTTTTGCTCGCCGGGTTATATTCGTGGAAGGCGCCGCCGAGCTCATGCTCGTCGATGCTCTGGCCACGCTCATGGGGCTGGACTTGCGAGAGTTCGGGGTCAGCCTGATCAGTGTCGAAGGACTCAATTTCGATTCTTTCCTACCCTTGTTCGGTGAAAACGGACTTCGGATCCCGGTTGCCGTCGTAACCGACGCCGATCCTTTCGAGGAGGAAGAGGCCAACGAGCTTGCGGAAGGTGCGCTGGATGCAGGTAACATCGAAGACATTCTCGCCGAGGCTGCGTATCTCGAAGAAACGGACGCCCCTGTCGCCGACGGTCCTGACGCGGATGGTCCGTTGGCTGAGCCTGCGAAGAAAAAGAAGAAGCTAAAACGGAAAGAAGTTTACCCGTCGCTGGGAGACGAGGTGAGGCTGTCGAGCAACACCGTCAAGATGAAGGAATCGGAAGACGCTTTCGTCAAAGTGTTCCACGGTTTGAAAACGCTGGAATACGACCTTGCATTACTTGAGGCGAACCGCGACCCGATGCTCAAGGCTTTGGCAGACCCTCATCCGATCATTTCGGCAGCGCTACGCAAGTTCGTCGATGCTCAGCCAGACAACACCGCGAAGGCGAGAGCGCTGTTTTGCGGTATGTTCGAGCGTAAAGCGAGTAGCGGTAACCTGCAAAAGGGTCGGTTTGCCCAAGCTTTGGCTGAACAGATTGCCAGCACGCCAACGTGCGAAGTACCTGATTATCTCCGTAAAGCGATTGAGCATGTCTGCCAGGGAGCGATCAAACCATGAAGCTCTCCGATGAGCAGAAGGACATAATCAATGCGCCTCTAGGGCCTATCGCTGTCACAGCCTGCGCAGGTAGCGGCAAGACGGCAACAGCTATCAGGCGTCTGATTGCCGTCCGGCAAAAAATGGAAAATAGCCGGGGTCGAGTTGTCCTTTTGTCTTTCTCGAATGTTGCGGTCAATACCTTCAACAAAGGCTATGCCCAGCTCGCTTCAGACCTTCCAGATGACGCCAACCGCAAACGCGTGGAAGTGGACACGCTCGACGGTTTCTTCACTCAGCATGTGCTGCGCCCCCACGCTTACCGGACAATGTCCTCAGACCAAGCTGCGTACCTTGTATCCGGTACAGAGCCATTCCTGACCAACTTTAAATACTGGCCTGAGGAAGGACGTCCGACCCCCATCAAGGACGTCAAATTGGGCCTGGAGCATGGGAACTTCTACTTTTTCACCGGTACCCACGATGATTTGGTGATGCTCGATACTGTCAGGGCATCAGAGACGATCAAGCGCCTGGGCCGCATTGGGGCTTACACGCACGAGCTTGGCCGGTACTGGGTGTACCGGACGTTGATGGGTCAACCTGCAGTCTTGCGAGCGCTTGCCGCCCGCTACCCACAGATTTTGGTCGATGAGTCCCAGGACCTGGGCACCTTGCATCAGGCCATCTTGGAATTGCTCATCAAGGCTGGAGTTCAAGTCTCGCTCATCGGCGACGTAAACCAGGGTATTTACGGCTTCGCAGGTGCTGACGGTTCATTTCTGAGCACCTATTACGACCGTGCTGGGGTGAATGACTTCAAGCTCACGCGCAATTATCGCTCTCTGCCTCCAATCATCAGCATCGCCAACTCGCTCTGTGGCCGCGAAGATGACGCCGATCGGGAGCCTGAAAACGGAGGGGCGTATTTTGTCGGGTACAAAGACTCGGAGCTTCCTAATCTTTTTGAGTCTTTCAAAGCGCAAATTGACGACCTGGGCATGCAACATCAAGATGCGGTGATACTCAGCCGGGGGATTGAGCGGGCGGCAGTGCTTTCCGGCAAAGCCGCTCCTCCAGGTCAAGGTACGGTTGCTCTGTTCACCGAAGCAGCATTGCTCAGAGACCAGCAAGGCCGCTATCAAGAGTGCTTCAAGCTTGTATGCCGAGCAGTGGTGGGGTTGATGGATCAGCCGCCGCATGGCCTCAGCACTCACCTTCAGGGTGCCCCGCAGGATGCATTGTCGCTTGGGCTTAGACGACTGCTGTGGGGCTTCATCCGCAACGCTGAGGCCGGGCTACCTTCATCTACGCTTTTGGCCAAAACCGAATGGCATCCCAAATTAGTTACCAATCTCAAAAAACTTCTCGCGACAACCGAAGGGCAATGTGGGTTGAAGGCCGCAGACAAGCTGGGCAATAAGCTGGCTAAAACCGGGTTGTTGGATTTTCCCCTGACTGGTGCGGTGGAGGAGAAAGATCGGGGCCCCGGGATTAGAGTGGAAACCATCCACCAGGTGAAGGGCGAGTCTATCGGTGCGGTTCTGTACGTAACCAAAAAGCCGAACGTTGACGCCTTGCTTGCCGGCACCCTTACCGAGGAAGGTCGCATCGGCTATGTCGCCGTGACCAGAGCGCGGAACCTGTTCTGGCTGGCCGTGCCACATACTTGCTTGAAAGCACTTCGCCCGAATCTGATTGCCGCTGGCTTTGAAGAGTTTCCTGCCCGCAAGTAGCCAGGATCAAGCGGCATTGCTCAGATGGGCATCAAGGCACGCTTGCAGGTTCAGGGAATGTATGGAAAGGGCTGAAAAGTGAAAGGCATGTAAATGTCCCCTGGTTTGCTGGGCATACCTCAAGTTTAGCTTTTTCACCAACGTATCTAGTTTTTGATAGCAGATGGCCCGTCCTGCTAGCTACGATGACTCTCAGTTATCTGGATTGGGGGGCCGTATGGAGCAAACCGAAATTGAGCCGCTTTTGGCGACGGTATACGCGGTTCTCCGCGCGGAGGGTGCTGATGAGGCTGCGGAGGTAGTCCGCGGTCATCCTGCGAATGCGGAACTGACGGGCAACGACAACTGGAATGGCGGAACCAACTATTGTGAAATCCACTTCATCATTCCTGCTTCGGAGTACGCCAAGCTCGGGGTCAAACGGGTCCACGGACAGTCGCTACAAAGACGCCGTCGGCGACATTTGGCAACATCGCTATAACAACGATGACTGGGACGATGACGTTGCACGCCCGCTTTGTGAGTCGAACTGTTATCCAGGATCACACCCCTTCATTGAGCAAAAGCAGTATCCGCGCCCGCTGAGCAAGGCTCTGCTCCAGCGTACTCATGCGCAGCCAACCTTGAAGTGTAAGAACGTCGGCGGGCTGCAGTGCGAAGGGAGAAATTGGACGAGGCATGCCTGGAACCATCTCGGGGCGAGGGGTGCACAGTAGATCGTTGTGCGTTAGAAAATAAACTAACCACTCACGACACTAGTATAAAGCTTTCAAAGGTGGTTCGTTGTTGTTGATATCAAATTATCTTTGAATTATGCTTGATGTGAAAGACTGTAGAAGATTTTTATAGTGTGATTCTAGCGTTTCGTCCTCAGGCAAATATTTATTTTGCAAGGAGTTTTCTTTGAGCTTGGTCGCAACAAAAGTCTCAGCGGATGTATTATATGACATGTTTGAAATAGTTGAGGCTCAGACTTGGGTCAAAGCGTATTTAGATGAGTTTTCAGATCTGTGGAATATCTGTGATCATCGAAGCGAACAAGTATTTTTGAAAGAGCTGATAAAAGAATTTGTGATACTGGACTCGATAAAAGAGCGAAATGCATACAGAGATCTCAGTGCTAAAATCACAGCTTGGGCGTTGAGTCCAGAAACCACGTGGATAGTTGCAGCCTGTAACGATATGGAAATTGATGGCTCTGTAGCAGCCATGCAAAAGCTTAAAAATAAGTTAGATCCCTATGATGATTGGCACCTTCGGATGTTACCTAGCATTCCTAGTGGGGCGAAGTCTATACAGAACGGTGACGTCGTCGTGCTTTTTGATGACTTCATTGGTAGCGGTGGAAAGCTAATTACAAAGGCAAAGTGGCTGACCAAAATTCTTTCGAAAAGAGGAGTTGAAGATTTTACCCTTTATTATATGTCTGTTGCAGGCATGCGGTTTGGATGCGATCGGATTGCGGATGAAACCGGATGCGAAGTATTTACAGCAATATCTCTAGATCGAGCTATTTCAGACAAGTATGAGCCTAAAGTGGCTGATGAATATAAGCTACTTATGCTTGGGTTGGAGCAGAAACTGCACGAAAACTATAAAAATAAAAAAATAAAAGACTACAGCTTTGGGTTTTCCAAAAGTGAAGCGCTGTACTGCGTAGAAAATGATAATTGCCCTAACAATGTCTTCCCTGTGTTTTGGTGGGCAAAGTTGAAAAGCGGGGATAGCTTTAGAACCCTCTTGAGGCGGGCGGGCTGATCAATGAGCTCAAAAAGAACAGCGCTCAAAGAGTTTATTGAATTTATTTCTGATCGGAAGTGGCACGAAATTTATGATTTTCACTTTCAGCATGGCGTCTCCCCTCTGCTAATTATAGAAGTCATGGATTTTATGGTCCGTAATGATTTAATTGTTAGGGAGGGTCGAAGCGTTCGACTTTCACCAGATCTATCTAATGCTAAGATCGCGTTGCTAAACAGGCTCCGTAAAACTCAACGGCCTAGTGTGTTGGATGAGTACACTCCTAAAGCCTTGACCGGAGCACGTCGCTATGTATAATGCGCCCGTTGGGGTCGACTCTAGTAATCGAAGGTGTATCCGCCTTTATCATTCAGGCTGATTTTAGCCACGAATGAATTCAACTCTATCGCTCCACTCGCTTCGCTCGCTCCTCGATAGAGTTAAATCCATTCACTACGTGAATGAATTTAAGTGAAAAGAGCAAGCTGGTAGGGTCGGCCTTCAACACTAGTTAGGTTTTCTATGCAGATAGATTCGCACTTACATATGCTCCTTGGTATTTCCACCGAGGAGGAGCTTTCTGTATTGTCACGCATTATAGCAAGCCCATCGAGCTTCTATAGAGAATTCAAAATTTCAAAAAAAAGTGGTGGAACTAGGACAATAAGTTCCCCATACCCTTCCTTAGCGATTATACAGAGTAATATTCTGAATAATTTGTTTTTTCCTTTTGAGTCCAACTCCTCTGCCTGTGCATATGTGAAAGGTAAGAGCGCGATTGATCATGCTCGTATTCATGTCAATGGTAGGGAATTATTGAAGCTTGATATAAAAGACTTTTTTCCTAGTATTTCTAGGCAAATGGTCTTCGAAGCTCTTCAGAGAAATGGGGCTAAAGCTGATGTGTGTTTTTATACTTCGCTTATTTGTATCTTGAATAATGGCCTTCCACAGGGCGCATGTACAAGTCCCGCACTTAGTAATCTAGTGTTCAGCCCGATAGATGTCAGACTTGCCGGACTGGCAAATTTTTTTGGTTTAAAATATTCTCGTTATGCAGACGATCTAGCATTTTCAGGGGAGTTTATACCTAGGGATTTGGCGTCATTGGTAGGCGAGATTTTATTGGAGTATGATTTTCATCTAAATCATAAAAAAACGCAGCTAAAGTTGGCTGGTAGGAAAAAGATTGTAACGGGCATCTCAATATCTTCTGGGCAAGTTAGGGCTCCGAAATCATTTAAGAGAAAGCTCAGGGCTCAGATTTATGAGTTGGAGAAAAATATTGGTAGTCTAGCGCGGCTGCCAGATTTTGATCCGTTAATTTATGAGCGTTTAATAGGTCGAATTAATTACCTTCTCCAAATCGAACCCGAAAACAAGTATGCGCAGGTGAAGAAAGCTTACCTGAGTAAATGCCATCAAGATTTTCTCGGACTTGTTGATGAGCAGATTATCAGTGAATTTGTGTAGTTTCGCTTGAGCTATAAAAATAGTATTCGGCTGTTATCTGTTATATCGTGCAATTGAAATTATGCTTTAGATCGCGTTTGCTAATACTTTCAAGCTTTTAGATTTCATAGCTTTTACACCTTATTTTTCTAAGTTCTTTTTTCACCCGATTGACTGTTGCGACACCACAACCTGCCAATGTTGATGTTTGATCTGCTGATGCACCTGGAAACTTTTCTAGAAGCACCTTAGTGCAATTTCTCCGGCCAGATATGTCGTCGCGAGCAGCACCTCGCTTGCACATAAACTCGGCAAGCCCCTACCTTCGCCGGCAGGGCTACTATTGGCCCTAGAGAAGAAATCGCTCCCGACTCAGGTAGGCTTTCTTCTCAAGTTTACACCGATGGTACGCATCCGCGTACAGGGGTGGTTAAGTGGGGAGTATCGGAAACGCATCGATACCGAGAAGCTTCCGAGCCGGAGAGGTGAAGAGCTTGGCAAAGCAGTCGTTTGATGGGCCCGAAGGGCATTAGCCCTGATCTGCTTGCTTCCAGCCAGACGCTTCCAGATATCCATCAACGAACAGCGAGCTGACGCCCGCTGTGGCCGAGGAAAAACTTAACGCGGCGTCCGAGATTAGTTGACCACTACAGTGGTGGGGGCCAGCGAATTGTAGCCATTGAAAAAACCTACCCTAGTTGAGAAGCGGCCTGTTCAGTACCTTTCACCTTGCGATCAACGCAATCAACCAAGAGGTGAGTCATGAAAGAAAAATTGAGTCGTGCGGCACGGGCGTCCAAGTCTGTCTACAAGGCTGGGAGTGAGCATTACCACTTCAACATGGGATGCATGGAACAGGGTGAGCCCCGCATGCTGGCTGCAATGCAGGAGGACATCCTGAAGAACCAAAAGCTTTCCTTCGAGGACGCGGCTTTTGCTGCTGCAGTTGAATTCAAGGTCATGAAACGGCTTGAGTCCGGTGAGGAGCGTTTCAAAGCGATTCGTGAGCGAGCGGCGTCAGCAAATGTCACTACCCAGGCGATTCCGGCCCCCGGTTTGTTGGCTTAAGAACCTTAATTGCCGCCTCAAGAACTAATGGGGCGGCACACTCTGATCCAGGAGACACATGTGGATTTAGAAAAGCTTCGTGAGCAGGTTCAAGAACAGCCGGAGGTTCAGCAGTGCCCGGAAGGGCCTTTTAGCCGGGCTTTTCTGCGGGGACACGCAAGGATTGGTGTACGCACCCTAGATACGATGGCATACAAATGGCCGAAGAACTCTCAATCGCTGGTCGAGCTCATCGTCAACTACCTGCTGACCGATGACGAGCGTGGCATGGTATTCCCATCGGCCTATGATATGGGGAACCGGCAGATACTTGATTCGGAAAGCACTCGTCCAGCTCGTATCTCGGAGCACTTGCAGGTGCTCTTTACCGGTCGCGCCCCAAAACCCCTGTTGAAATCTGTCAAGGATGACATCAAGCAGTGGACAGGCCATGAATTTAGGGCCTACTGGGAGTTTGATCGGAGCATTGCCACCAAGGTGCTGTGTGGTCTCTACGAATTTAGAGCGTGGAATCGTCCGACACTGACTAGCCTTCTGCAACGCCTCGAGCCCGCTAGGAGTTTTTCTTCTGAATTCAGTAGCGCCTGGCCGTTTACGTCTGATGGTGAATCCGCAAGGAAGGCCCGAGAGATCGTTGCTGTCGTCGCGGATCTCAAGGCCATGATGACGTTCCAGATGGGGAGTGACCATGATCACATGAGGCAAGTCCTGCTGTTACTGCAATGCCAGTTCGAAACCCGAAGCTTTCCTCACGTATTCAGCACCCTGAAAGGCTACCGACCGATGAAGGCTCAGGTGATCCAAGAGCTAACCACATGGCTGCCTCAAGGCAGTGCCAAAGCGGCGGGTAGGCTTGATCAGGCGCTATACATCTATCTCACGCTCCTGGAGATCGAACACAAGCTTCATGCGACCGATGCGCTGGTAGAGTTCTTGAGCACGGATAGCAGCATTCCAGTCCTTACTAATTTGGAACCAAGTGGTGAGCTGCTGTATGACGAAAATGAAATCGATGCTCATCAGATCTTCGATGGGCTCGAAAGCATTACTGGCATCCATATAGAGCGACAGGAACGGCAGTTTTACTGGAATTGCTCTAGCTTGGTGCTGGCGATGAGTCTCAGGGTGAGCGAGGAAATTTCTCTGGTGGAGCGATTTTCGGCGTTGGCAGCAGTATCAGGCACCAGGGTGCAAGAACTGGAGTATCCAATCTGGTGGAAAGGTTACAAATCGATTAGCCAGAGACCTTGGTTCTATCTCACTAGTGCAGTGGAGGCCTTGTCTGAGAGCGCTATAGACAGTGTGATTGACACTGTCCCTTATGGCTACCGAGAGTTCTGGGCACAAAGATACAGTCTGATTGTGCATCGTGCTTTGAGGGCCGAGGAGGTATGGCTTGATTGCAACTACTGCGCAAGCGAAGAAATCAGGATGGTCGTGGAAATGTTTCGTTCGATGGATGCGGATGTAGCTGTTCAACACGCCGACGCGTACATCCAGATGAAGATTGATAACAGCCGGAGGCAATCGGACAAGATTTTAGCTGACAGGTAGGTGCTCGTTGTGGGGGCACCGGCGCGACTGGCAAAGACACCTTGCGAAGGTCAGTTTGGCATCCATTGCTGCGGCAAAAGCTGCGCAATCTTACTGGCCTTATGAGTCGGCATCCAGTTTTACACGGTCCTGACGCAGGTATATATAGCGCTTCCGGGGCGACCTCGTGAACCTGATTGAGAAGGCGAAAACCCATGGATATCCCTGAGAACCAAGGAGTAGTTATGTCCGATTCACCTGAAAAAGTCACTGCGCTGCAACAGTTGGCGCAGTTGGAGCAGGAACTGAAGGAAGCCGAGGAAGCCTTGGCGCAGTGGCAAGAGTACGACTTTAACCGGAGGGACGGCAGCGGCGCCCAGGACCGTCGCCACGAAGAGCGGGGCGAGCGACTCCGCAATGCCGTATGGTCGGCGCGCCAAGCTGTTGACGCCCAGAAGCGCTATGTCGCCCAACTGCCTTTATGCAAAGGAGCGGTAATGTCCACATCAACTGAAAAAGCAGCCGCCTTGCCGAGACTTCACCGATCCAGTCTGACTCCTCGCGAATCATTGTCTGTGCTGGATTCGTGCAGTTTTTGAGGTGGGTCAGTCTTGCCACGCTATGTGGGTGGGGCAATTCGGGGTCGGCGACAACACCTGCAGGAATAGGCTGTGACGTCAGTAATGTCTGAGGACCAAGGCGTCGGCAAGTTAGGAGCGCTCAGACTCAGCCAAGGTGTTTTTTTGTCCGAATTCGTCAACTCGATGATCAACACCACTAAATACAAAGTCAGGACAGTCACGAGTCAATTCCGACTTTGACCCTTCCCCTGGCCGGAGAATCGGCCATGTTTACCATGATCCTTTTCCCAGGTGACACCCCAGTCGACAGTTCAACCCACGTCTGGTTGATGACCATCGGTCTCGTTGCCTACTTCATCCCTCGTCGATGATTCTACGACCGGCGGCCACCTGCCGCCGGTCCTCTTGAACGCGCGTGAAAGCCGTGTCGTTTCTGGTTGCGACAGTTTTAATTGTCTAGAGCATGAGGCTTAAGTCGCGATTTATACTGTTGCGACAGTTTTGCGTTTCCTCCGAAGATGGCTGAAGAGCCCGAGGAATCAGCAGCGGCTGCGACAGTTTTAATTCTCTAAATTCAGCTTCCCCAATCGCAGCCTCGGCTGCGATTGTCGTATCCGCCGCCGAGGAATCCCATGGACCGCTTTCAGGAAATGCAGATCTTCGTTGTCGTCGCCCAAGAGCAAGGCTTTTCGGCGGCTTCGCGGCGTCTGGGTCTGTCGGCGGCGAGCGTCACCCGGGCGGTGGCGGCGCTGGAGCAGCATATCGGTACGCAGCTGCTGGTGCGCACCACGCGCACCGTGCATCTCACCGAAGCCGGGCAGCGTTATTTCGATGACTGCCGGCGGATTCTTGCCGAGGTGCAGGAGGCCGAGGATTCGGCGGCAGGCAGCCATGCCTTGCCGCGCGGGCAGTTGACGATTACTGCGCCGGTGCTGTTCGGCGATCTGTTCGTGACGCCAGTGATGGCCGATTACCTTTGTCGTTATCCGGATGTGTCGATCAACGCGCTGTTGCTGGACCGGGTCGTCAACATGGTCGAGGAGGGCATTGATGTCGCGGTGCGCATCGGTGAGCTGCCGGACAGCAATCAGCATGCGATTCGCGTCGGGGAAGTGCGGCGGGTAATCTGCGCTTCGCCGGGCTTTCTGGCTGAACATGGCCGCCCGGAGCATCCGCAGGCATTGGCCGGGTTGCCGGTGGTGGCGACATCGGCGATCGGGCAGCAACGCAACTGGCCGTTTCTCGACGGCGGTGAAGCACTCAGTGTGCGCACCGAACCGCGCCTGACCGTCACGGCCAATCAGTCGGCGATCACCGCCGCGCGAAAAGGCTTGGGCCTGACGCGAGTGCTGTCCTATCAAGTAGCGGACAAGGTCGCAGCGGGCGAGCTGGAAATCGTCCTCGCCGAGTTTGAATTGCCGCCGTTGCCGATTCATGTGGTGTATCAGGGCGGGCGCAAGGCACCGGCGCGGATCCGCAGTTTTGTCGACTTCGCCGTGAAGGCGCTGCGTGAGCATCCGGCCTTGAGTGCTGCGGCGTTATTGCACGAGATGAAATAATCGATTGCAGTGGCTGGTTATTCTGTTGTTCCGGCAACCCATAGATGATGACTCCATCGGCGCGCTCATCCCCGTAGCGACGTCACTTTCCAGCGGAGTCGACCATGCAAGCGATCAAACTCTACAACTTTCCCCGTTCCGGTCACGCCCACCGCGTCGAGTTGATGCTGTCGCTGCTGCAACTGCCGACCGAGCTGATCTTCGTCGATCTGGCCAAAGGTGAGCACAAGCAGCCGCAGTACCTGGCGATCAACAGTTTTGGCCAAGTGCCGGCGATTGATGACAACGGCGTGGTACTGGCTGATTCCAACGCGATTCTGGTTTATCTGGCGCAGAAATATGGCAACGGACGCTGGCTGCCGGCCGACCCGGTGGGCGCAGCGCATGTGCAGCGCTGGTTGTCGGCAGCGGCGGGACCGATTGCCTTTGGCCCGGCGGCGGCACGCCTGATCACGGTGTTTGGTGCGCAACTGAATGCCGAGGAAGTCATTGGCCGTGCGCACAACCTGCTCAAGGTCATGGAACTGGAGTTGGGCAAAACTGCATATCTGGCGGGCGAAGAGCCGACCATCGCTGACGTGTCTGCCTACAGCTACATCGCACATGCGCCGGAGGGCAATGTCTCGCTGGATGACTACGCCAACGTTCGCGCCTGGCTGGCACGAATCGAAGCGTTGCCGGGTTTTGTCGCAATGCCGCGCACTGTCGCCGGGTTGCAGAAAACCGCGTGATCTCCACTCAAGCGTAGGACAGAGCCTTTTCAGCCAGCAGTTCCTGATACAGCTCTGTCCACTTGCGACCCATCTCATCGGCGGTGAACAGCTGCCGATAGCGCGCTTCCGCTTTGACCCCCATCTCGGCAGCACGCTCAGGGTTTTCCCAAAGCGTACGCATGGCTTCGCGAAAGGCCTGTGGATTGCTCGGCGGAACCACCAGTCCGGTTTCGTTGTGGATATTGATGAAACTTGTGCCGGTGCCGATTTCGCTGGAGATCAGCGGTTTGCCGTACATCGCGCCTTCGAGCAGCGAAATCCCGAAAGCCTCGGAGCGCAGGTGCGAAGGAAATACGATCGCGTAACTCAATTGCAGCAACGCCACTTTGTCCTCGTCACTCAGACGGCCGAGAAAGTGAATATTGCGCAGGCCCAGCGCGGCGGCCTGTGCATGCAGTTCCTGCTCCAGCGGACCGGCACCGACGATCACCACCGGATAATCGACGCCCTTGAGCGCATCGAGCAGGATGTGCAGCCCCTTGTAATAACGCATCACCCCGACGAACAGAAAAAACTTATCCCCAAGCTGTTGGCGCCAGCGGTTCATGCGTTCGGTATCAGGCTGTGGATAACCTGCTTTATTCAGGCCGTAGGGGATAACGCGGGTCTTGTCCTGAAACTGCTGCAGCACATCGCTGGTGTGCAGATAGTTCGGCGATGCAGCAACGATGCGGTCGGCGCTGGCGAGGAAGCGATTCATCAGTGGCCGATAGAGCTTGAGGAGATGCTTCTGGCGAATGATGTCCGAGTGATAGGTGACCACGCTCGGCTTGTTCACGGCGCTGGCGAAATGCACCAGATCCATGAATGGCCACGGGAAGTGATAGTTGATCACGTCGGCTTCGGCGGCCAGCTCACGGAACTGCTTGAACACGCTCCAGGAAAAACCGGTCGAGGCGAACTGAATATCCAGCTTCGCCCGATGTACTTCGTGCTGGCCCAGTTGCACCACAGGCGGCGTCGGATTGGTGCTGAGGGTCAGCACTTGCCCATCGATGCCATGCTGGGCGCCGCTTTCGCACAACTGAAAGATGACTTGTTCGATGCCGCCGACCGAATCGGGCAGGTACGTCTTGAAGAAATGAAGAACGCGCATTCAACCTCCCATGGCCTGGCGATAGGCACCGGCCGTAGCCTGTGCACAACGTTGCCAGGAAAAAAGCCGCGCCTGCTGCAATCCTGCTTCGCGGCAGGCCTGCCAATGCTGCGAGTCGTCAAGCAGACGGCTCATTGCATCGCGCAGGCCCTCGGCATCGTCCGCTTCAATATAGTTGCCAGCCGCACCGGCCACTTCCGGCATCGCCGAAGAACGGGTGGTCACCACCGGCGTGCCACTGGCCATGGCTTCCAATACCGGCAAGCCAAAGCCTTCATATAACGATGGAAATATCAGCGCCCGGGCGCCGGCCAACAGTTGCGCCAATTGCTCATCGGGCAGATAGCCGAGCAGGCACACGTGGCCGCTGGCCAATGCCTGGCGTAGTGGCTCGCTGAACTGCTCGCGCTGCCAACCGGCCATGCCCGCAATCAACAAGGGAAAGCGCTGGCGCACAGCGTCTGGCAGCAGGGCGTGGGCCTGCAACGCCAGGCTCAGGTTCTTGCGTGGCTCCAGGGTGCCGACACAGAGGAAATATTCCCGTGCCTGGACGGCGTGAGCCTTGAGCACACTGTCGATTTCCTCAAGTGGCCGAGGACGGAAGCGTTCGGCCACACCCAACGGCGCCACCACGAATCGCTGTGCAGGGAGATTGAAGTAGGCCTGCGCCTCGTCAGCGATCGCCTGCGAATCGGTCAGAATGACCCGCGCCTGCTCCACGCCGGCGGCCAGACGACGTTCGATTTCCCTCAAACGTGCTGGTGGCTGGGTTTCTGGAAAATGCAGGTGCGTCAGATCATGCAGGGTGATCACGGTCGGGCCGTCGAAGGCCAGGGGCCACAGGCTCGGCTCGTGATAAAGATCGAGCCCTTGTGCACGCCCCTGATCAAAACGTTTCTGCTCCAGCCAGCGGCGTGCCTGATAAGCCCCGGGAATTTGCCGCAGCAATGGCGTCATGCGCGAGTAGCCGGGCATGGCTGCGGCCGGCAGGGCCGAACTCCAGCCCCATCCGTGAAACAGGCTTACGTCCACATCGGGTTCGCTGTGCAAGGCGTTGACCAGTTCGGCGACGTAGTGGCCAATGCCGGTGCGCGGTGCTTGCAGGATGCGGGCGTTAAGAGCAATGCGCATGCGGCCTCGCTTGCACGCGCGGGGCCTGCTGAACATGGGCAAGGCTGCGTGTCGCCAACTGCACACTGGCCTCGCGCCAGCCGATCCAGCGCCAGCCAGCGACGTCGCGGGCGGCGGGAAACTGTCCGCTGCGCTGATAGGTTTCGATCAGATCGGCAAGGCTTTGTGGATCCAGCAGATCGAAATACGCCATGAACTCGCCACCGATTTCGCGGAATACCGCGATGTCGCTACCCATCGCTGGCAAACCGCGCTGCATGGCTTCCACCAGCGGCAGGCCGAAGCCTTCGACGAACGAGGGGAAGACCAGCGCACTGGCGTGCGCGTATGCATATTCAAGGCTGGTGTCGCTCAGGTCATTGAACATGAACAGGCGCCGATTCAGTTCCGGATGATTGCGGATTCGCTCGAGCAGCGCGTCGCATTTCCAGCCGATACGTCCGGCGATGCACAAGCGTGCCGTCGAGCCGGCAGCCCAGGCGCGTTCGAAGGCGTCGAGCAGGTACCCATGGTTCTTGCGCGGCTCAATAGTGCTGACCATCAGGAAAACCGCTTCGGACCCGAAGAACAGATCCTTGAGGCGTGGTTCGATCGTTGCCGCGCCGTGATGCAGGTCGAGCTCGGACCCCAGATAAAAATAATCGAACCAGCGCTTTTCAGTCTGCTCGGCACCGATTCTGCGTTGCAATTCACCACGCACCTGATCACGCACCGTGGCGGAAATTGCCATGTAGCCGTCGGCCGTGTGGGTAATCCAGTCGAACCACTCATTGAAAACTTCGACCAGACGCGTGTCGTAAAACTGCGGATGCGTCAGCGGAATCAGGTCGTAGATCACCGCGATCATGCCGACGCCGTCGCGTTTGAGCTGCTCGACATGGGCGAAAAAGTCCGAGTGCCAGGATGAATCCAGCAGCACCAGTTGATCGCCCGGGTGGTGTTGAAGCGGCGAGCAACGTTTAAGCAGCTGCCTGCGATTGATCCGTCTGACCAGCCGAATCGGCAGGCCGAGCACGGCAAACTGGGTCAACCGATAGCTGACATAAAGGAGCCGCCGCGCCAGTTTCGACGTGCATAGCGCATCGCGGCGCTGATGCCACTGCCAGAAACGATGGGCGAGGCGCTCCAAGCGTTCACCGAAGGTTTCGAGGCTGTTCCAGAACGGTGTATCGAGTGGCGCCAGTTGCAGCACGCGGTAGAGCTGGCGATTGATCACCACCACCGGCATGCACTCAACGCCGTCAGCGCTGGCGGGCAGCTGCTTGATGACGTTGCGCACCACGCGCTGGATCCCCGAATTGACCTTCGGATGTCTGAATACGTGAGTGCATTCGACCAGCAGCCGGGTCATGGTGTGTGCTCGACGTGGCCGACTTCGGTATGACGGCTGATTGTGGTCTGCGCATTCAGCCATGAGCAGCCGACGAAATCTTCGCGTCGATTGTTGATGACATGAAACACCAGACCGAAATCACGCCATTCGAAGTTTCGATCCAGATGCGAGTCCAGCCTCGACAGGCTCAGCGCTACGGAATAGTTGCCTTTTCCAAGGCCCATCACAAACGCGAAGCGATAGTTGATGCGCTCACCGGCGCGCAGATTTTCCAGCGCCTGGTTCTGGCGATGGGTATTGATCCCATACATGGGCTGGCCGAGACGATCCTTGATCATGAAACCGAGCACCAGCCTCTCGATGTCCTGACGTACCTCGACGTCCACTGCCAGGACCACTGGCTGGCCGACTTCGGCGGCCTCGATCAAGCGCTCGGATTCGTCGAGCAGGCGCACCCGCACAATGCCGGCTTCACCGGTACCCGACACGGTCTGCACGTGGCCGCCACTGAGCATTTCCTGGCGCACTGTCTGGCCCTCGCGCTCGGCGAGCAGAGCGTTGTAATAATCCATTACGGCTTCAGGCCTGTCGTGCATGGCCAGACGGCCACCATCAAGCAAGATCGCGGTATCGCAGATCGACTGAATCGCCGAGCGGTCGTGGGACACGATCAGCAAGGTTGTGCCAGCCTCGCGAAAGCTGCGGATGCGCTCAAAGCTCTTGTGCTGGAAATACGCATCCCCGACAGACAACGCTTCGTCGACGATCAGAATATCGGGGCGGCGTGCGGTGGCGACGCTGAACGCCAGACGCATCTGCATCCCACTGGAATATGTACGCACCGGATGATCGATCGCCGCGCCGATTTCCGCGAAGCTCTCGATTTGCGACATCAAGGCGTTGATTTCTTCAAGTTGCATGCCGAGCAATTGCCCGGCCATCACGGCGTTTTGCCTGCCGGTAAAGTCAGGATGAAAGCCCATCCCCAGTTCCAGCAATGCGGCGACCCGGCCGGTCAGCTCAATGGTGCCGCAGGTTTGTCGGGACGTGCCGGTAATCATCTTCAGCAGCGTACTCTTGCCTGCGCCATTGACTCCGACGATGCCCACGGCCTGGCCCGCAGGTATTTCGAAGGTCAGGTCCTTCAATACCCAGTGCCGGTTGTGCCGCAATCGGGAAAAGGGAATCAGCCATTCGGCCAGACGACTCCAGCGACTGGGGTATTGTTTGTAGGCTTTGCCCAGCCCGGTAACACGGATATGTCCCATCAGAGTTCATCCACCATTTCACCGACCCGCTGGCGGAACAGGCGCAGTCCTATTGCGCAGAAGATCGCGCCGATCATGAATGCCGGCAATAGTGAACTCCAGGCTGGCCACTGGCCGTAAAGGAAGACATTCTGATAGCTGGCAATCAGGTTTGTCAGAGGGTTGAATCGCAGCAGACTCTGCAGCCACTCCGGCAAGATGGTGATCGGGTAGACGATCGGTGTCAGCCAGAACCAGAACTGCAGACAGATGCCGAACAGTTGACCGACATCGCGAAAGAACACGTTCAAAACGCCGAGGACCATGCCCAGCCCGGCGCAGAACATCATTTGCAGAGCAATCAGCGGAATCAGTGCCAGTAAAGCCATTCCCGGCCAGCGCCCGGTGATCAGCAGAAACCCGAGAAACAGGCTGATGATGATCGCGAAGTTGATCCCGGCGTTTATCAACACAATCACCGGCAGGCAAATCCTCGGGAAGCTGATTTTCTTCAGCAGGTTGGCGTTGTCGAGAAACATGTTCTGGCTGCGCAGGGTGATTTCGGAAAACAGCCCCCAGGCCAACAGGCCGGCGCACAGGTAGATGCTGTAAGCCATGCCGTCAGCTACCCCGGGCAAACGGGCGCGCATGATGTGCGAAAAAATTACCGTGTAAACGATGATCATCGACAGCGGATTGAAGATCGGCCATAGCGCGCCGAACAGCGAGTTGCGATAACGCGCTTGAAACTCGCGCTGCACGCTGCCGAGGATGAATCCACGGTAGCTGTGCAGCGAGCGGTACAGGGAAAGCAGCATTCAGACCGTCCTGCCATATTGATCTTCGAAGCGAACGATATCGTCCTCGCCCAGATATTCGCCGCTTTGCACTTCAATGATGACCAGGTCGATCACTCCGGGGTTCTCCAGGCGATGCTTGTGGCCGGCAGCAATGAACGTTGATTCATTCTTGGCGACCAGGGTCGTGCCGGAACCGTTGTTGGTGACCTTGGCCATGCCTTCGACCACTACCCAGTGTTCGTTGCGATGATGATGCATCTGCAAAGACAGCTTGCCACCGGGTTTGACCACGATGCGCTTGATCTTGAAACGCGGGCCTTCCTCCAGAACGGTGTAGGTGCCCCAGGGACGGCTGACAGTACGATGCAGGCGATAGGCTTCGTGGGACTTGTCCTTGAGTTGCTTGGCCACGCGGCGTACATCCTGTGCACGGTCGGCATGGGCCACCAGCACCGCATCGGCGGTGTCGACGATGATCAGGTTATCCACACCGACGGTCGCCACCAGCCGGCCTTCGCTCTGCACGAAGTTGTTGTGGCTGTCGATGAAGATCGCTTCGCCGCTGGCGCGGTTGTTGTCGGCGTCGGCGGGAATCAGCGCGGCGACCGCGTTCCACGAACCGATGTCGCTCCAGTCGAAACCGGCAGGTACCACCACGACTTTTTCCGAGCGCTCCATCAGCGCGTAGTCGATGGAGATGTCGGTGATTTCGGCAAACAGGGCCGATGACAACTCCTGTTGCAGGCAGCCGACCGTTTCGACCGGTGCGCTGACGGCCATGCAGGCGCGGGTCTGTTCCAGCAACTCGGGTGCGTGCAGTTGCAGTTCGGTAATGAGCGTCGCGGTGGTGAAGCAGAACATTCCCGAATTCCACAGGAAGTTGCCGCTCTCCAGGTAATGCGTGGCGGTCTGCAAGTCGGGTTTCTCGACGAAACGCTGCACCTTGGCCGCGCCTCTGGCGTCCAGCGGCGCACCGGTCTCGATGTAGCCGAAGCCGGTTTCCGGCGCGGTCGGAACTACGCCGAAGGTCACCAGATAACCGTCCTTCGCCAGATTCACTGCGTGCTCGACCGCACTCTTCAAGGCGTCCTGATTGACGATCAGATGATCCGCCGGCATCACCACCATGATTGCGTCGTCACCATGCAGCACCTGCAATGACAGTGCTGCCGCTGCGATCGCCGGTGCGGTGTTGCGCCCGCTCGGCTCCAGCAGAAAGTGCCCGCGATGGCGCGACACATGCGCCGCGCAGTAGTGATCCTTGCTCTGGAAGTAATACTCGCGGTTGGTCACGGTGACGATGTCGCCCCAGCCGTCCAGCAACGCCGCCGCACGCTGGTAGGTCTTGCCCAGCAGCGACTGGCCGTCGGGCAGGGTCATGAACGGCTTGGGGTGGCCCTCGCGGGACACCGGCCACAAACGGGTGCCGGCACCGCCGGACAGAATCACCGGAATCAGCATGGCCTACTCCTTGGCGACGCGTTTCATGTCCGCATCCATCATCATGCGGATCAGGGTATCCAGGTCGGTTTTCGGTTTCCAGCCCAGCACTCGCTGAGCCTTGGCCGGGTTGCCGAGCAGCACTTCGACTTCGGCCGGGCGGAAAAACGCCGGGTCGATCTTCACGTAATCGCGGTAGTTAAGGCCAACGTGATCGAAGGCAATGCGGCACATTTCGCGCACGGTGGTGGTGACGCCCGTGGCGACCACGAAGTCGTCGGGTTTGTCCTGCTGCAGCATCAGCCACATGGCTTCGACGTAATCGCCGGCAAAGCCCCAATCGCGTTTCGCGTCGATGTTGCCCAGCGCCAGGTCATGCTGTTTGCCCTGCTTGATGCGCGCGGCGGCGTCAGTGACCTTGCGGGTAACGAATTCGATGCCGCGCAGCGGTGATTCATGGTTGAAGAGGATGCCGCTGCTGGCGTGCAGGTTGAAGCTTTCGCGGTAGTTGACGGTAATCCAGTGGCCGTAGAGCTTGGCCACGCCGTAAGGGCTGCGCGGGTAGAACGGCGTGTTCTCGTCCTGTTGCTCAGCCTGGATCAGGCCGAACATTTCGCTGGTCGAGGCCTGATAAAAACGCGTGTGCGGACTGAACTGGCGGATCGCTTCGAGCAGGTGTGTCACGCCCAGCCCATCGACGATGCCGGTGGTCACCGGTTGATCCCACGAGGCGGCGACAAAACTCTGTGCGGCGAGGTTGTAGACCTCGTCCGGTGCCGATTTGATTACCGCACGCTGCACCGAGCAGGCGTCCGCCATGTCGCCGTCGAGGTAGACGATATCGGCTTCGATACCCGTCTCGCGCAGGCGCCAGCGTGAATCGCTGCTGCGCCGGGCGACGAGGCCGTGAACCTTGTAACCCTTGTCCAGCAGCAGTTTGGCCAGATAGGCGCCGTCCTGGCCCGTGATCCCGGTAATCAGTGCACTTTTTGTCATTGTTGTCGTACTCGCATCTCCCAGTCGGACAGGATCGCCCGCAGGGATTGTTGTGTGGTGGTGGCGGGCGCCCATCCTGTGGCGCTGGCCAGTTTTGCGTGACTGCCGCAGACACGGCGCTGGTCGGCGCGCCGCATGCGCGCCGGATCCGCCACCAGTTCTACGTCGACTTCGGCCAGATCGGCCAATTGCTCGATCAGGCTGCGAATGCTTTGTTCGCGGCCCGAGCAGATGTTGTAGACCTGCCCGGGTGTGCCGTTTTCCAGCAGGGCGAAATACGCTGCGATCACGTCGCCGACATCAAGAAAATCCCGCGTAACGTCGATATCGCCGACTTGCAATTGCGGCGCTTGCAGACCCTGTCTGATACGGCAGATCTGCCGGGCGGCGCTGGCGATGACGAAGCTGTCCTTCTGCGCGGTGCCGATGTGGTTGAACGGACGCGCTACCAGCACTGGCCAGCCTTCACTCAGGCCCCATTGCAAACTGAGGAACTCCGCTGAAAGTTTGCTCACCGCGTAAGGATTGCGCGGCAGCGGCGGTTGTTGCTCGGTGATTGGCAGATGCTCTTCGGCGACTTGCCCGTAAACGTCGCCGGAGCTGACGTACAGGAAAGTGCCGGAAAAGCCGCGAGCCTTGAGCGCCTGCAGCAGGTTGAGGGTGCCGAAAAGATTGATATCGAAGGTGCGGGCCGGGTCACGAAAGGCTTCCGGCACGAAGGTCTGGCCGGCCAGATGAATGACTGCATCCGGCAACTCAGGCCAAAGGTCGATGAGGCTGTCGGCGTTCGTAAGGTCGTAGGCCGATGCGGCAGGCAGCAGCTCCCACGACGAGCCCGGCGACGCCAGACGAGACTGAATGTGTTGTCCCACGAAGCCGCTGAGGCCCGTGACGAACAGACGTTTTTTCAAACAGCGACCCCTTGGTCATGACTCGCGCCGCTTTCCTTACACGCTTTGAGGAAAGCGCTGTCAGACCGGAGGAAATATCCGGTGAAACAGCAGGCGAAGCCGTTGTTGTAGTTGTTTGGTTGCCAATCTGTGCCAATTGCTCGGCAATTTCAACAGGGCAAACCGTGACTGGTCAGTTCTCATCAGCGTAGTCAGATTTATTCTCACCGGGCGGTTCCCGGAGCCACGACGGATGTGTTTAGAATGGCCCTCGTCACGATCGCCATGGAAGTTCTGGCTCATTGTGCGCAAAGGTGAAACTGACCACTAAAACAAGAACAAGACGTGACTTGAGACGAAGAACCGCCACCGAGCCGGTTCGACGCTTGGCCGTCACTAGTATGAAGCTGCCGGTAACGCGGTTTCATTGTGGAAAGCCATGAATTTCATTCTTTATTCGGACATCAACGAACACTCCATCAGGGAGAGTCTGGGCCATCCCGACGCCAGTTATTACTTCGTTCTGAAGGCCTACCGTTCGTTGCTCGAAACAGTCGGGCGAGTCCATGTAGTGGGTAATGTCGCAGAGGTCGATCCGCTGTTTCGGCAATTCCACGCGGCCGGCGAGGAGAGTGTGTTCCTCTCGTTCACCCGACCACAGAAAACGGCGATCGACCTTCAATGCCCGACCGTTTGTGTCGTGACCTGGGAGTACGACTCGATTCCCGATGAACAATGGGGCGATGATCCTGGCCAGGACTGGACGCGCATGTTGGCAAGGCATGGCCGCGTGATCACACTGTCCAGCCATACCGCCCGAGCGATTCGTCGCTCGATGGGAGAGGATTTCCCTGTGCTGGTATTGCCCGCCCCACTCGGAGAGGAGCTTGCGTCCATCGGTAAGCAGCACCTCAGCACACCGGTCAACACAGATACGACGTTGACACTCAAGGGGTGCATTTTCGATTCCCGCCAGATGAATCTGCATCCGGATAATCTGCTGCCCAAGCCGCTCACCGCCGAAGAGCTGGCGGAAATTGAAGCTCAGCTGGAGGCCTCGCGACCACCACCGCTGACGTTGAAACGACGCTTCGTCATCGCAAAACATTACCTGCGCCTGTGGCTGCTCAATGCCGGCCATGATCAGACACCCCCGGTGCCGCGGGTGTGGTTTTTGCAGAATTGGTACTGGGAGGGGATCCGCGATTTGCTCCGGCATTCCTGGCATGACTGGCTTGCCAGGTATCTGCCCGGCATCGCCGGTCCTCAACCTTTGCCAGTGTCAGTGCAACCGCCACCGCGAGATATGCCGGACACCTCATTGCAGGTTCAAGCCGAGGTCAACGGTGTCGTCTACGTATCGGTGTTCCGCCCGGAGGACGGGCGTAAGAATTGGCTGCAGATCCTCACCGCTTTCTGCGCAGCTTTTCGTGACACGCCCGACGCCACACTGGTAATGAAATTTACCCAGAGCGACCTGGCGGCCGTCTATGCACACTTGATGACGCCACTGGCGCAACTGGCGCCTTTTTCCTGCCGGGTCGTGATGATTCACGGTTACATGGACGATGCGCAATATGCGCGGCTTTACCAGTCGGCGAGTTTTTACGTCAATGCTTCGCATTGTGAAGGTCTGTGCCTTCCGCTGATGGAATTCATGGCCTGCGGCAAGCCGGTGATCGCTCCCGACCACACGGCGATGCAGGACTATATCGATGAGTCCGTGGCGTTCGTGGTCGACTCCAGCGTTGAGGCGTGCACGTGGCCCCACGACCCGCGCATGCTGTTTCGTGCGCATCGTCACCGGCCAGACTGGGGCTCCTTGAAACAAGCCTACGAAGACAGTTACCGGATGGCCACGACACAGCCTCAGGATTATCAGCGAATGTCGTTGGCTGCCGCGCAGCGCATGGAGCATTTCAGTGCGATCGCGGTTCTGCAAAAGCGCGTCGAGGATTTTTTCGGGCTCGAACCACAGCCCGGTCACGTTGCCCAGGTCAGGGATAGCGCCCCATGCTGATCATCATCCATTCGGAAACCAACCAGCACACCATCAGCCGCAACCTGGGGCGCTCGGAGTACAGCTATTACTTCGTGCTCAAGGAGTATCGGCCAGTGCTCGAACGTCTGGGTCGGGTGATCGAGGTCATGGACCCGAACAGCGAAGTCGATGCGTTGTATGCAGAGTGCCAGTCACGTGGCGAGGCTTGCGTATTTCTGTCGTTCTCGCCACCGCATCGCACCCCGGTGCATCTGGCGTGTCCGACCCTGCCGGTCTTTGCCTGGGAGTTCAGCACGATTCCCGATGAGCCATTCGCTGGCGATCCGCTGAACGACTGGCGCACAGTACTTGCCGCCTGCGGTGCTGCGATCACGCACTCCAGTTACACGGTCGATGCCGTGCGCAAAGCAATGTCTGTCGAGTACCCGATAGTCGCCGTCCCAGCGCCGGTCTGGGATCGGTTCGCAGCGCGCGGCGTTCAATTGCAGGGACAGCCAGCCGTCGATTCAGTACGGCTGAAAATCAAAGGCCTGGTAGTCGACAGTCGCGAGATCGCCTTGGATGCGTTCGCTCCTGTGCCGTTGCGCCGTGGGCGTGGAATCGATTTCCTCGCGCCGGTCACCGAGCAAGAGCTGGTGCTTGAAGGTGTGGTGTACACCTCGGTGTTCAACCCCCGGGACGGGCGCAAGAACTGGGAGGACATGATCAGTGCCTTCTGTGCCGCTATGCGTGAAAACGCTGATGCAGCCCTGGTGCTGAAACTCACCCATCACGATGCTGAAGAAGCCCTCACCGACATCCTCCATCACCTTTACAAGAATCAGCCTTATCGCTGCCGCATCGTGCTTATCTACGGCTATCTGGCAGACGCGGATTACGAACGTCTGGTGCAGGCGACCCGTTACGTCGTCAACACTTCCTACGGCGAAGGCCAGTGCCTGCCGCTGATGGAATTCATGTCGTGCGGCAAGCCGGCGGTGGCACCGTGCACCACGGCAATGATCGACTATATGAATGCCGATAACGCTTTTCTGATCGAGGCAACCGAGCAATTCACGGCCTGGCCTCACGACCCGCGTTCGGCCTATCGAACCTTGCGCTACGCAACGAGCTGGGCTTCGATCTGTGCCGCTTACACTGCCAGTTACGACGTCGCGAAAAACGATCTCCAGCGTTACGCCACCATGTCGGCACAGGCTGTCGTGAGTCTCGAGGCGTTTTGCAGTCAAGCGGTGGCCGAGCAGCGATTACGGGCGTTTCTGGCGAGCCTGCTGCAAGCCCGCGCCGAAATGGCGACGGAGGTTATCGGCGCATGATTCGCAGATTGCTTCATCGATTGTTTGCCCAAGCGCAATCTTCGCAACCGCCGCCAGCGGCTGAACCGATAGCGGAACCGGTGATTGAGCCGACGGCAGACGCTGAACCCGAGCCTTTATTTGTCTGGTCGCCCCGTGATGTCGGTTTGCGTGATGCCGTGCTGGACGGCTGGTTTCTCAATGACAGCGGCGAATTGCTCAAGGGCTTTGCCATTACGCCTGACGACACCTTGCTCGACGTCGGTTGCGGCGAGGGCGCCGCAACATTGTTTGCCGTACGCCAGGGCGCATCGGTGATTTTCACCGACAGTGAACACGACAAAGTGCGCGAGCTGGCACGGCAGGTCGAAGACCGCAGCACCCGGCCGAATCTGGGACTGGTCAGCAACACCTTACCGTTACCGTTGGCCGACGGCTGCGCCAGCCGTGTCGTGTGCATGGAGGTGCTGGAGCACGTCGACGAACCCGAAGCGTTCATGGCCGAACTGGCGCGTATGGGGCGCCCCGGTGCGTTGTACCTGCTCAGTGTGCCGGCTCCAGTGGGCGAACATCTGCAAAAAGGCATCGCTCCGCAGAGTTATTACCAGTCGCCCAACCACGTGCAGATCTTCACTCCAGAGCGCTTCGCCGCACTGGTCGAAGACGCCGGACTGATCATTGAGCATCGGCAGGCGACGGGGTTTTTCTGGGTGATGGGGATGATCTTTTTCTGGGCCAGCGAAAAAGCGGCCGGCAAGGATCCGGGCGGTGCGGTGCGTGATCGGATCCACGCGCCTTTTCCCCATCTGATGGGTGGATGGGCGAGGACCTGGGAAGAGATGCTCGACCGGCCCGACGGACTTGCGATCAAAAAGGTGCTGGACCAGTTCATGCCCAAAAGCCAGGTGATCATTGCGCGTAAACCGCTGGATGCGGAGATGCCGGATGAGCAGTAAACGCATCATGGACATCGAGGTACTACGCGCCGTGGCCGTGTTGGGTGTGCTGTTCCATCACTTGGCCGGCAATCTGTTCCGCGATCCGGTGCCCCTGCTCGATGCCATTCACGCGTGGGCGCAACCCTGGTGGGGCGTGGACCTGTTTTTTGCCATTTCCGGATTCGTCATCGCTCGCAGCCTGATTCCTGAGCTGCGTGGCTGCAGTACCCGTCAGCAATATTGGGAGCAGACGCGCAATTTCTGGTTGCGCCGCGCTTTTCGCCTGCTGCCCTCGGCTTGGCTGTGGCTGGCCTTAGTGCTGCTGATGTGCATTTTCCTCAATCGTTCCGGGGCGTTCGGCACGGTACAGGCCAACCTGCAGGCGACACTTGCGGGATTGCTGCAGTACGCCAATTTCCGCTTTGCCGATGCATTCTTCCGTTATGAATACGGCAGCAGTTTCGTCTACTGGAGTCTGGCTCTTGAGGAACAGTTCTACCTGTTGTTTCCACTGCTGATTCTGCTGTGCCGCAGACATTTGGTGTGGGTGTTGCTGGCGTTGGTTGCAGTGCAACTGCTGGCGGTGCGAACGCCGCTGCTGATGGTCGTTCGAACCGACGCGCTGGCCCTTGGCGTACTGTTGGCAATGTGGAGTGCTCAACCGAGTTACCAGCGTTGGCAGCCGCTGTTTCTGAGTCGCAACGGGGCCGGAATCTCAGCGCTGATTGTCGTCGCAACGCTGATGAGTTACCTGGCCACCGATGGATTTTCCGCGACTCACTTTCGCGTTGGCGCCATCGCTTTATTGAGTGCCTTGCTGGTGTGGATCGCCTCTTACAATCAGGATTACCTGTTATCGGCCGGGCGCTTGCAGCAATTGATGGGATGGGTGGGCAGTCGGTCGTACGGCATCTACCTGATTCATATTCCCGTGTATTTCCTGGTACGAGAAGTTACTTTCCGTTTGCAGGAAGCGGGCCTGCCGAGTCCGGCAGGTCATCCAGTGGTCACCTTGCTGTGGGCGTTCGGTCTGATTGCCCTGCTCAGCGAATTGAATTACCGCTTCATCGAAATGCCTATGCGCAACCGCGGTGCCGCGCTAGTGCAACGTCTTGGTACGTCCAGCACACCAACTGCGTCTTCTGAAGCCGCAGTCTGATCGACTCGCTCACGCCATGTTTTGTGTAACCTTGCAGCCCTGTGGTTTCAGGGATTTTCAAGGTATGCGGTTTATTGCGGGTCTGATCTTTAGCGTCTTGCTGGCAGGTTGCGAGCAACACGTCGCGCCGGCCCTCGACCAGCAACTCTACGTCTGGCAGCGCCAATGGACACCTGCGCATGAACCGGCATTGCGCGACAGTCGCCATGATTTCTCCACTCTGCGCGTACTGGCATTGCAGGCCTTTCCCGGCGAGCGGTGGCGCAGGGCGCGAGTTGATCCGGCGTTGTTGAAAACTGATGGTCGCGCTCTGATCGCAGTGATTCGCCTCGATGGCCAGTTGCAGTCGCTGGACCAGCAGCAGGTCACCGAGCAGATTCTGCAGGTCATTGCCGATTGGCAAGCGCAAGGCCTCACGCTGAACGGTATCGAAATCGACCACGATGCCGGCAATGCACGGCTGCCCGTGTACGTTGAATTCCTCAAACACTTGCGTGCGGTCTTGCCGCCATCGTTGCCTTTGAGCATCACCGCGCTACCGGCGTGGCTCGATAGCGCGCAGTTGCCGGCGCTGTTGCGAAGCGTCGACAGCAGCGTGTTGCAAGTCCACGCCGTGAGCGATCCGCGACTGGGCCTGTTCGATCCCGAGCAGGCGTTGAAATGGGCCAAGGCCTGGGCACGTATCAGCGACAAACCGTTCTATCTGGCGCTGCCGGCCTACGGCGTTGCGCTGTTGAGCGATGACGGTGGCGCGCCGGTAGTGGAAAGCGAAGTGCAACTGGAGCGCGGCGGGCAGCGCCGGGAGTTGCTCGCCGATCCGCTGCAACTCAGCCAATTGGCCAAGACTTTGCGCGAGGATCCGCTCGAGCATCTGGCCGGGCTGATCTGGTTTCGCCTGCCGCTGGCCAACGATCGTCGCGCCTGGAGCCTGACTACTTTACGCGCGGTGGCTCGCGGAGATGTGCTGAACAGTCAGTTGCGCCTGTCATTCAAAGAGCAGGGCGGTCTCTATGACATACAGCTCGATAACCGCGGCAATCTCGACAGCCCGTGGCCCGCGCAAATCACGCTGAAGGTGCAGGATTGCGCAGGCGCCGATGCGCTCGCCGGTTACTCGTTGCAACAAAGTGCCAATCTGCTTACCTTCACCCGCCTGCGTGACGGTCGCTTGCCGGCGGGCGGACAGCGCGCTGTCGGTTGGGCGCGTTGTGCACATATTGATCAAGGAGGTTCGCATGTTGACCCGTAACTGGCCCCGCCATCTGCTTTGCCTGAGCCTCAGCCTGCCGCTGGGTTCGGCGCTGGCCTGCGGCCCGGACTTCCCGATGCGCCTGCTCGACAACCGCGCGCAGACCTTGGCCGATTTGCCCGAAGGCAGTTTCAGCTTCGAAGTCAGTCGCCTCGGTAAAACCATTGCCGGGCTGAAAAATGTCACAGCGGCGACCCACAACCCCAACGATTATGCCGAAGACAACGCGTCAGAACTGGCGCGCGAACAGGCTGAGCAGGTTGGCCTGAGCGCCGAGCAATACGCGGTGGTCAAGCGCCTGCGCGGGCTCAGCGATGCACGTCAGGCCGAGGAACAGGGCGCCAGTCTGCCGGCGGAAATCCGTTTGTACGTTGCCGGGGCGGTGGCATTTGCTACCGGTGATCATCAATTGGCCACGGAGTATTTCAACGAGGTGCTGGCGCTGCCGGCAGACCAGCGTCCGTTGCGCAGCACCTGGGCGGCGTATTCCCTCGGGCGCATCGCCTTCGCCATGAGCAACGAGGCGCACGATCGCATCGAAGCGCTGGAAGAAGCGCGCGATGCCTTCCGCCAGGCTCGGCAACTGAGCATCGACGGCTTCAGCGATCCGCTGGAACTTGGCGTTGCCAGCCTTGGTGAAGAGGCGCGGGTGTTGCGCAGCGCGGGCGACTGGAGCGGCGCCATCGAACTGTACGAAGCACAGAACCTGCACGGTTCGGCCGTCGGTTACACCTCGCTCAAGCAACTGATGAACGAACTGGCCGAATTGCCGGAATCTCAGTTGGCCAAACTGCTCCAGCAGCCAGCAGTGCAGCAACTGGTCACGGCGTCGCTGGTCAGCCGTCAGGGCTGGTCTTTCGGTGAGCAGCCGCCGAATGAAAAGAAACTCGTCACACTCTTGCAAAACAGCACCCGTGGCAGCCTCGACAATGCCGATCGACTGGCGGCGATGAGTTATCAACAGGGCGACTACGCGTCTGCCAAGGCTTTTCTGGTAAACGCCGGGGACGGCGGGCTGGCCTGGTGGCTGCGGGCAAAACTGGCAGTGCGTGACGGCGACACGACTGCCGCTGCCGCCGCCTACGCCAAAGCCGCCCAGGCCTTTCCGCAGAATGAAGACTGGGGCTATCGCCGCACGCCGGACTGGGCGTTTGAAACGGTGCAGCCAAAATGTCGGGTCGAGGGCGAAAGCGCGATCCTGGCGCTGCAACGCGGCGAATACCTGCAAGCGTTCGTGCAGCTGTATCGCAGCAACAGCCTTTACTGGTTCGATGCCGCCACCGTTGCCGAGCGGGTGCTGACGGTCGATGAGCTCAAGCGGTACGTCGATGAGAACGTGCCGGCGCCGCCGCCATTGACTCAGCAAGAGCGCGATAACTATGTGCCGCTGTCGGTGGCCGCCAATCTGCGCAATCTGCTCGGTCGGCGCTTGCTGCGAGAAGGGCGATACGAGGAGGCGGTCGGTTATTTCGCCAGTGACGATCTGCAGCACAAGGCCCGGCTCTATGGCGAGCAACGGCTTAAGGCCGAGTCGGCGTGGTGGCCGAGCAAACGCGCCAGTGCGTTGTACAACGCCGCATGGACGGCCCGGGAGTGGGGCATGGACATCCTCGGTTATGAGATGGCCCCTGATTACGCCACCTTCGGCGGCAATTACACGCTGGAGAGCACGAAGCTGGATGTCGGCCCGCTGATTTCAGCGGCGGAAGTGCAGCGCCAGCAGGCCAGCGCCGCGCAACCGGATCAGCGTTATCACTATCGTTTTGTCGCCACGGCACTGGCCAGTCGCGCCGCCGATAATTTGCCGCACACCAGTCAGGCGTTTGCTGCGGTGTTGTGCAATGCCGCCGGCTGGAACAGCAGCCTTGAAGACCAGAGTGCGCTGTATCAGCGCTACGTCAAGGAAGGCCCTTATGTGCCGTGGGCGCAAGACTTCGGCAATCAATGCCCGTACCCGGATTTTGAGAATGCCGACAAGCGCTACGTCACCCAGGTGACCGATGCCGTGCGTGGGACGCTGCGGCCGTACAAGTGGCCGGTGCAGATCGGCGCGGTGCTGCTGGTCGCTGTTGCTGCGTTAATGCTGATTACCCGTCGTCAGCGCAAGGTGCGCAAAGGCTAGGCCTGTTGAATAAAGCCCAGGCGTACGGCGAAGCCAATCAACAGGCTGCCGAACAGCCATTGCTGAATGCGCTGGGCGGTCGGACTGTGTTGCAGCCAACGGCCCAGGGCCGCGCCGGTCATGGCGACAACACTGTCGAACAGCAGGCCGACGCTGACCAGCACCAGGCCGAGCACGGCGAACTGCGTCAGCACCGGCACGCCGTCGCTGACGATAAACTGTGGCAACAGCACTGAGCAGAACAGCAGCGCCTTGGGATTAAGCAGGTTGGTCAGCAAACCGCGACGGATCGCACCGCGCCACTGGCCGGGAGCAGGTGCCTGCTCTTGGTTTTGCAGACTCGGTACCAGCGAGCTGCGAAAACACTGGACGCCGATCCACAACAGATAGGCCGCGCCAGCGATGCGCACCACGTCAAAGGTCCACGGCGCCGTTTTGAACAGCGCCGCCAGCCCCAATGCCGCCAGTGCCACGTGGCAGGCGCGGGCGATGGCCAAACCCAACGCCGTGGCCAGCGCCGCCGCTCGACCTTGCCGCGCACCGGTTTGCAACAGCAGGATCATGTCCGGTCCCGGCAGTAGCAGAACCACAGCCAGCGTCAGAACGAACAGCCACAGACTTGCCACATCACACCCCCTTTCGTTGTTGATTTGCTCGGGCCAGTCTAGAGCGAGAGGGCAGGGCAGGTGCTTGCGTAGTCGGCTTCAATTGTTCGCAGCTTTGGCATAACCTGCTGGTTTTCAACCGTCAGACTATCGGGATCTGCCAAAGATGAAACTCGACGCCTATGACCGCAAGATTCTCGCCGCGCTGCAACGCAACGGGCGTTTGAGCAATGTCGAGCTCGCGGAAGAAATCGGCCTGTCGGCTTCGCCGTGTCTGCGCCGGGTGCGCATGCTGGAAGAGGCGGGGGTGATCCGAGGCTACCAGGCCAATCTGGATCGCGATGAAGTCGGACTGGGGCTGACGGTGTTTGTCGGGGTCAAGGTCGAGCGGCACAACGAAGAACGCGCCGAGGCTTTTTATGCCGCTGTTACTGCGCTGCCTGAGGTGGTCTCAGCGTTTCTGGTGTCCGGCGAATCGGACTTTTTGTTGCAGGTAGTGGTGCCTGACTTGCGCGCTTATGACCGCTTTGTCAGCGCGCACCTGCTGAAACTGCCGGGGGTGAGCGATATTCGCAGCAACTTTGCCATTCACACAGTGAAAGCGCCGGGCGCGTTGCCGTTAGGCCATCTGCCGCTGTAGACCGGGTGGCACCATTCGCGAGCAGGCTCGCTCCCACGGGGGAACGCATTCCAATGTGGGAGCGAGCCTGCTCGCGAAGACGGCGGCAAGGTTTGGAACCTACATCTGCGTCGCCATCCCCTCGACATTCATCGCTGCCTGACGCAACGCTTCCGAACGCGTCGGGTGCGGATGGCAGGTAAGGGCAATGTCCTCGGCCGAGGCGCTGAACTCCATCGCCACACAGAACTCGCCGATCATCTCGCTCACGCTCGGACCGACCAGGTGCACGCCGAGGACTTCGTCCGTGCGCTCGTCGGCGAGGACTTTGGCGAAGCCTTCTGTCTCGTGATTGATCTTCGCCCGGCTGTTGGCAGTGAAGGGAAACTTGCCGACCTTGTAGGCACGGCCCTCGGCCTTGAGCTGTTCTTCGGTCTGACCGACGCTGGCCAGCTCCGGCTGGGTGTAGATGACGTTGGGGATCAGCGCGTAATTGACCTCGCCGGCCTTGCCGTGGATCTGCTCGACGCAGGCCATGGCTTCGTCTTCAGCCTTGTGCGCGAGCATCGGCCCCGACGTGACGTCGCCGATCACCCAGACCCCGGCGGCTTCGGTGCGATGTTGCTTGTTGGCGAGCATGCCGCGTTTGTCGGTACTCAGGCCGACGTTCTCCAGCCCCAGGCCTTGGGTGTACGGGCGGCGCCCGATGGCTACCAACACATAGTCGGCTTCGATCAGCTCAGCCGTGCCACCGGCGGCAGGCTCGACGCTAAGCTGCACGCCTGTGGCGGAGCTGGTGGCACTGGTGACCTTCGAGCTCAGTTTGAAGGCGATGCCTTGCTTGCTCAGCGCGCGCTGCAAGGTCTTGCCGGCCTCGCCATCGACGCCGGGGCAGATACGATCAAGGTATTCGACCACGGTGACCTGCGCGCCGAGTCGGCGCCACACCGAACCCAGCTCCAGGCCGATCACCCCGGCACCAATCACTACCAGATGTTTGGGCACTTCACTCAACGACAGCGCGCCGGTGGAATCGAGGATGCGCTGGTTGTCGATCTCGACGCCGGGCAGGGGAGTGGGCTCGGAACCGGTGGCGATGATGATGTCCTTGGCGCTGAGTTCGCTCTTGTTGCCTTGAGCGTCGGTCACCGTCACTTTGCCCGGGCCGTCGATGTGACCCCAACCCTTGATCCAGTCGACCTTGTTCTTGCGAAACAGAAACTCGATGCCCTTGGTCAGGCCGGCGACGCTTTCGTCCTTCTGCTTCATCATCTGCGCAAGGTTCAGCTTCGGTTCGACCTCGATGCCGAGATTGGCGAACTCCGTGCCCACCGCAGCGGCGTACAGCTCCGACGCGTGCAGCAAGGCTTTGGACGGCATGCAACCGACGTTCAGACAGGTGCCGCCGAGGGTTGCGCGTCCTTCGACGCAAGCGGCCTTGAGCCCGAGCTGGCCCGCGCGGATCGCCGCGTTATAACCGCCGGGGCCACCGCCCAGAATTACCACGTCATAGTTGCTCATGCGCTTGCTCCAGATTGCTCGATGGGGATAGCCAAGATTAGTCGCGATAAAAATTATGCGCGTAATATGAGCTTCGCCGGACATTTCGGTCAAGGCTTCAGGCAAGCGACAGCTGCGGCATCCTTGAATAAGCGTAATTGTGTACGAATATTTCACAGTTTGCGTTATATCGTAACGCTATGAACGCTGAGCCTACATTTTCGGGGTGTTATGCAAGTCGATCTTGAATTGGACGCCACGCCAGTCACCGGGCTGCCGCGCTTTCAGCAGGCAGCCGTGCAGTCACGCAAATTGCGTCCGTTGGCGTATGGACTCGGCGCAGTGGCGGGGTCGGGCTGGGTGCTGGCGTTTTTCGTCGGCCTGTTTGCGCCGCAGTCCCTGTGGTTGCCGTTGTTGGTCAATCAGGGCGCAGCGTTGCTGGTGCTGGTCGCCGGTCTGCAATCGGCGTGGTGGGTGACGCACTGGCGCGCGCGGGTGATGCATCCGCCCGCTTCGCAATCGACCGTTGTGGAGGAGGGCGCTGCAGCCGAGGGCTGGTACGAAAGGCTGCTGGAGCGATTGAGTCAGCAGAGCCGCCATCTGCTTGGACAAGTCGGTGCGCCGACGTTGTGGCTCGGCGGCTGGGCGTTGCTGGTTCTGCTTGGTATTGAGCAGGTGTGGAATCTCACGTTGCCTGCGGCGGCCTTGGGGCTGTCGGCGAGCATCGGTGCGGCATTGGCGTTGTTGCTGGCGTTTGCCCTGCTGGTGCTGGAGCGGCAACTGACGCAGGAGCCGCCGGAGCAATGGCCGGAAGCGGCTGCGCTGGCACAACTGACCCGGGTGCTGATCATCACCCTGTTGATCGGTGCGCTGTGTCTGTTGTTTGCCAGCGAAGACGCAGTCTGGCCGGCGCGTGTTGCGGTATTTAGCGCAATCCTGCCGATGTTGGTTGCCATCGAACTGTTATTGCGCGCGGTGCTGTCTGTTTTCAGCCCGCGCCGCGAACAACTGGAACCGACCCTGCTGGCGCGCAGTTTTATCGCCGATATGCTGCGCTGGCCGCCGCAGCCGTGGCTGGCGTTGCAGCATGAAATGCACAATCGGTTCGGCATCGATCTGCGGCAGATCTGGGCCTTCAGTTACATGCGCCGGGCCTTGTTGCCGGTGTTGGCAGTGGTCGCCCTGAGCGGTTGGCTGCTGACAGGGGTACATGAAATTCCCCTGCAAGGTCGCGGCATCTACGAGCGCTTCGGTAAACCGGAACAGGTTTTCGGCCCGGGTTTGCATGCCGGTTTGCCCTGGCCATTGGGGCGTGTGATCTCCGTTGAAAACGGCGTGGTCCATGAACTGGCGACCAGTGTCGGCGACAAGCCAATCGCCGTGCAGTCCGACTCCGCTGAAGGCCCGGCGCCGCTGACCGCCAACCGTTTGTGGGACGCCAGCCACTTTAATGACAAGTCCCAGGTCATCGCCAGCAGCCGCGGCGCGCAACAGGGCCTGCAAATCGTCAACATGGACGTGCGTTTCGTTTACCGCATCGGTTTGAACGACGAAGCGGCACTTGCTGCGACCTACAACAGTGCCGATGTACCGACGCTGATTCGCAGCACCGCCAGCCGCATCCTGGTTCACGATTTTGCCTCGCGCACCCTCGACGGTCTGCTCGGCGACGACAGGGCAGGGCTGGCCGAGGAAATCGGTCGCGCAGTACAAAGTGATCTGAACAGATTGAACAGTGGTGTGGAAATCCTCGCCACAGTCGTCGAAGCGATTCATCCACCGGCCGGCGCGGCGAATGCCTACCACAGTGTGCAAGCGGCGCAGATCGGCGCGCAGGCGTTGATCGCTCGCGAACGCGGCGCGGCTGCGCAGGCCACTAACGAGGCGCAGTTGCAGGCGAGTACGGCGCGGGATCAGGCAATGGCAAACGCGCGGGAGATCAACGCCGCTGCGCAAACCGCCGACCTGAAATTCAGCGCCGAACAGAAAGCCTTCGTCAGTGCTGGCCAGGCTTTCGTGCTGGAGCAATATCTCAGCCAGCTCAGTGAGGGCATGAGTAAAGCCAAGTTGCTGATACTCGATCATCGACTCGGCGGCAGCGCAAATGCGCCAACCATCGATCTGCGTACTTTCACACTGCCGACTGATCCGTCGCCCGCCCGTACCACCGCTCAACCAGGAGCCACCCATTGAGCCAGTCGCCTGTTCATGACGTTCACGACCACAGCGGCCACGACCATGGCCACGGCGGGCATCACCATCATCATGGTCATCACCACCATCACGGCGAGGTGCCAGAAGTCGGACCATTTCCGTGGCGGCGTATAGGCTGGGCTGCGTTGCTGGTGGCGTTTGCCATCGCTGCCGCGAGTCTGGTGCAAGTGCGCTCCGGTGAAGCCACGGTCATCACCCGTTTCGGTAATCCTTCGCGGGTATTGCTTGATCCCGGGTTGAATTGGCGCTGGCCGGCTCCGTTCGAAGCGGCGATCCCGGTGGACCTGCGCCTGCGTACCACCTCAAGTGGTTTGCAGGACGTCGGCACCAAGGACGGTTTGCGCATCATCGTTCAGGCCTACGTGGCGTGGCAGGTGCAGGGTGATCCTGAACACGTGCAGCGTTTCATGCGTGCCGTGCAGAATCAGCCGGACGAAGCGGCGCGGCAGATTCGCACTTTTGTCGGCTCAGCGCTGGAGACCACGGCCAGCAGTTTCGATCTGGCCAATCTGGTCAACACTGATGCCAAACAAGTGCGCATCGGCGATTTTGAAACGCAGTTGCGTCAGCAGATCGAGCAACAGTTGCTCGCTACATATGGCGTGCGCGTTGTGCAGGTGGGTGTCGAGCGTTTGACTTTGCCATCGGTCACGCTTAGCGCCACGGTCGACCGCATGCGTGCCGAGCGTGAAACCATTGCTACCGAACGCACGGCTGTTGGCAAACGCGAAGCGGCGCAAATCCGTTCCGCCGCCGAGCGCGATGCGCGAATCGTCCAGGCTGATGCGACGGTGAAAGCCGCTGAAATTGAAGCGCAATCGCGAGTCGAGGCTGCGCAGATTTATGGGCGCGCCTACGCCAGTTCGCCACAGCTTTACAACCTGCTGCGCTCCCTCGATACCCTCGGCACCATCGTCACGCCGGAAACCAAACTGATTCTGCGCACCGATGCTGCGCCGTTCCGTGTATTGGTCGACGGCCCACCGACGCTCGACAACAAAGCTGGATCGCAGCCATGAGCGAAGAAGTTCCACGTGGAACACATGCGTTGAACAGTCCGTGGATTCAGGCCGGTCGTCTGACCTTCATCGCCCTGTATGCGATCACTGTTTTGGCCGCACTGGCATGGGTGTTCTCGAATGTCCGGCAGATTGATCCGCAAAACCGCGCCGTGGTGCTGCACTTCGGCGCGCTGGATCGCGTTCAGAATGCCGGACTGTTATGGGCATGGCCGCAACCTTTTGAACAGGTGATTCTGCTGCCAGCGGCGGATCGGGTGATCGAGCGCCGAGTGGAAAATCTGTTACGCAGTGACGAAGCGCTGAAGGCAGACCGGGTGGCATCCTTCGCCACGCCATTGAGTGATGCACTCGCCGGGTCTGGTTATTTATTGACCGGCGATGCCGGCGTAGTGCAACTGGACGTGCGGGTGTTTTACCAAGTCTCCGATCCGTACGAATTCGTGTTGCAAGGCGAGCATGTGCTGCCAGCACTCGATCGGCTAGTGACGCGCAGCGCCGTGGCCCTGACCGCCGCGCGAGATCTCGACACCATTCTGGTCGCTCGCCCGGAACTGATCGGCGCCGACAATCAGGCGGCCGAGCGTCGTGAACGATTGCGCGGTGATCTGGTGCAAGGCATCAACGCGCGTCTCGCTGAACTGAAGGCGAGCGGGCAGGGCATCGGTATCGAGGTATCGCGGGTCGATGTGCAATCAAGTCTGCCGGAGCCAGCGGTCAGTGCCTTCAATGCGGTGCTGACCGCCAGTCAGCAGGCTGACAAAGCAGTGGCTAACGCGCGCACCGATGCCGAGAAACTTACCCAGTCCGCCAACGAACAGGCAGACCGCACGCTCCAGGTGGCTCACGCGCAGGCAGGCGAGCGTCTTGCAAAAGCCTCGACCGATACCGCAACCGTCTCGAGTCTGGCCACGTCTGCCGACCCGCAAATGCTGCTGCGTCTGTATCGCGAGCGCATACCGAAGATCCTCGGTCAGGCCGGGTCGGTCACCACCGTCAACCCGAAAGACGATTCCCGGTTGATCATTCAAGGAGCCAGTCAATGACGGCGACCACCGCTGCTCCGAGTCTCTTGTCCTCGGCCGAACAACGTCGCGCCGCGCGTCAGTTGACCCTGGCGATGCTTGCGCTCGGGTTGCTGGGTCTGGGTTTGCTCTGGCGCTGGATGCTCCCGGAGCAAACCGGTGTCAGCCAGTTGCTGCTCGGTTTCGCCTCGTTGCTGGTAGCGGTTCCGGTGATGCGTTCGGCGTGGTACAGCCTGCGTTACCCAAGCCTGCACGGCATCACCGATCAATTGATCGCGCTGGCCATGCTCGGTGCCTGGGCGACCGGTGATCTGCTCACTGCGGCGTTGTTGCCGATCATCATGATCTTCGGCCATGTGCTCGAGGAGCGCAGCGTCATCGGCTCCCAGGAAGCGATCAATGCACTTGGCCAGTTGACCCGCAGCCATGCGCGCAAGCTGCAAGCAGATGGTTCGATCATCGAAGTGGACAACGGCACGCTCAGCGCTGGCGATGTTGTCGAGGTGCGGGCCGGCGATCGGGTGCCGGCGGACGGTCGGGTATTGTCCGGCCAAGCGAGTCTCGATACGGCGTCGATTACCGGTGAGTCGGTACCGGTGGAAGCTGGCGTCGGCATGCTGGTGTTCGGCGGCGCGATCAACCTGGATGGATTGCTGCGCGTCGAAGTCACCCGCACCGGCGACGAATCCACTTTGGGCAAAGTCATCGCCCTGATGCAAAACGCCGAGCGCTCGAAACCGCCGATCACGCGATTGCTCGAACGCTATGCCGGCAGCTACATGGTGCTGGTCTTGTTGCTGGCGGCGGTGACCTGGTTCGTCACCCATGATGCACAGGCGATGCTCGCGGTGTTGGTGGCGGCGTGTCCGTGTGCGTTGGTGCTGTCGGCGCCGGCCACGGCGATTGCCGGTGTCGCCGTCGCCGCGCGTCACGGGATTCTGATTCGCAGCTCGGCGTTCCTCGAAGAACTCGCCGATCTGACCTCGCTGGTGGTCGACAAGACCGGCACGCTAACTTACGGCACCTTGCGTTTGCAGTCGATCGACAGCCTGAATGCGGACACCGCCGAAGTGCAGACACTGGCCGCCAGTCTCGGCGCGGCGAGCAGTCATCCGGTGAGCCGGGCACTCGCCGGGATGGCCGATCAGGAAGCCTATTGGCCTCTGACCAACATCCATGAGCGCCAAGGCTTGGGCGTAGTGGCGACGACAGAAAAGGGCGAGGCCGCGCTCGGTCGTCCAGAGTTGTTCACGCAACTGGGTATCACAACCACCCTTGTTCCTGAGCACGATGGCCCGATCGCCGGGTTGGCCCTGAACGGCGAATTCCTCGCCTGGCTGCTGCTAGCAGACAGCATCAAACCGGAAGCGCGCTTTGCCTTGAACGAGTTACGCGAATTGGGGCTGGGACGCCAACTCCTGTTGACCGGTGATCGTCAGAGCGTTGCCCTGACCCTGGCACAGGAAGTCGGGCTGAACGAAGTCCAGGCGCAAGCGCTTCCGGAGGACAAACTCAATCGCGTGCTCAAGGAAATCGATCACGGCTTTCGTCCGATGGTGGTAGGCGACGGTATCAACGATTCACTCGCGCTCAAGGCCGGCGTGGTCGGCGTGGCAATGGGTGCTGGCGGCGCTGACATTGCCCTGGCGTCGGCGGACATTGTCTTGATCGGCAGCGATTTGCGCCGCCTGGGTACCTGCGTGCGCTTAAGTCGTCAGTGCCGGCGTACATTGCAGGTCAATGTGATCATCGGCCTCGGCTGGACGCTGGCCATCGTGGTCTTCGCGGCGTTCGGTTGGCTTGGCGCGGCCGGGGCGATGATCGCGGCTCTGCTGCATAACCTGAGTACCTTGTTGGTATTGGGCAACGCCGGACGTTTGCTGCGCTTTCAGGAGCCATTGCTCAGGCTCGACGCTCAGAATAAATGAAAGAAAATTCATCGAACCGCCAAGTGCGCAGACAGTCATCTATCGTAAGGCGCGTCGCCTGTGGCGTTCAGCCGAAGTGCCGATCACGATAGACAAGGCCGATCGAATCGATAGCCTGCTATTTTTCCAGGTTGGTCTACCCTCAGATCAGACGTCTGAAACAAGGGGGGATTTTCCATGCTCGCGCAACTTCCACCGGCCTTACAGAATCTGCAGTTACCGCTTCGCCTGCGACTCTGGGACGGCCACGAGTTCAATCTGGGCCCGACGCCCAGCGTAACCATCGTCGTCAAGGACCCGCAGATGGTTACTCAATTCACCCACCCAAGCCTGGATGCGCTGGGTGCGGCGTTCGTCGAAGGCAAGCTGGAACTGGAGGGCTCGATCAGCGAGGTCATTCGGGTTTGCGACGAGTTGAGCAATGCGCTGCTCGACGAAGACGAAGGCAGTCAGCCGGTGCGTGCGCATCACGACAAGGACACTGACGCCAAGGCCATTTCCTACCACTACGACCTGTCGAATGCGTTCTACCAGCTCTGGCTGGACAGCGACATGGCGTATTCCTGTGCCTATTTCGAAACCGGTAGCGAAACCCTCGAACAGGCGCAGCAAGCCAAATTCCGCCATCTGTGCCGCAAGCTACGCTTGCAGCCGGGCGAATATTTGCTGGATGTCGGCTGTGGTTGGGGCGGTCTGGCGCGGTATGCCGCGCGAGAGTTCGGGGTCAAAGTGTTCGGTATTACCTTGAGCAAGGAACAGTTGGCCCTGGCGCAGGAGCGGGTCAAGGCCGAAGGTCTGGAAGATCAGGTCGAACTGCAATTGCTCGACTACCGCGATCTGCCGCAGGACGGCCGCTTCGACAAGGTTGTCAGCGTCGGCATGTTCGAACACGTTGGCCATGCCAATCTCGCCGAGTACTGCGCAACTCTGTTCGGTGCGGTGAAGGAGGGTGGATTGGTAATGAATCATGGCATCACCGCCAAGCACACTGATGGCCGCCCGGTTGGACGAGGCGCTGGCGACTTCATAGAAAAATATGTGTTCCCCAACGGCGAGCTACCGCATCTGGCGATGATCTCTACCGAGATCAGTGACGCGGGGCTGGAGATCGTCGATGTCGAAAGCTTGCGCCTGCACTACGCGCGCACGCTCGATCACTGGAGTGAGCGACTGGAGGATAACCTCGAAGCTGCGGCGAAACTGGTGCCTGAGCAAGCACTGCGTATCTGGCGTCTGTATCTGGCCGGTTGCGCGTATGCCTTTGCGCGTGGCTGGATCAATCTGCATCAGATCCTCGCCGTGAAAGCGCATCCGGATGGCAGCCACGAACTGCCCTGGACCCGCGACGACATCTACCACCCCTGAAACGGAGCGCTCAGAGTATCGGTGAAATCAGCCGGGCGATCCGCATGCCGACCTGTTGCAGGCGGTGGATCTCCCGGCTTTCTTCTTTGGCCACTTCATCGGCCAGGGCGAAATCGTCATTGAGCATGTGTTCCACGGCGGCGGCGAACTCGCTGTCGACGGTCAGCAACATCACTTCGAAATTCAGGCGGAACGAGCGATTGTCCAGATTGGCGCTGCCGATGGCGCTGATTTCGCTGTCGATCAGCACGACTTTCTGATGCAGAAAACCCGGACGATAGCGGAACACCCGCACGCCGGCACGCACCGCCTCGAAGGCATACAGGCTGGAGGCGGCATAGACGATGCGATGATCAGGCCGCGACGGCAACAGCAGGCGCACATCAACACCGCGCAACACTGCCAGCCTTAGGGCGGCAAATACCGCTTCGTCCGGGACAAAGTAAGGGCTGGTGATCCATACGCGTTGCGTTGCTGCGTGAATGGCTTCGACGAAAAACAGCGAGCAGGTTTCGTAGGCATCCGCTGGGCCGCTGGCGAGCAATTGGCAAAGCACGCCATCCTCCGGATACGCATCTGGAAGGATCAACGGCGGCAGAGTACGAGCAGCCCAGAACCAATCTTCGGCGAACGATTCCTGCATGCAGGCCACCACCGGCCCGCGGACTTTGACGTGGGTGTCACGCCACGGCGCCAATGGTGGCTTCTCACCCATGTATTCATCGCCGACGTTATGCCCGCCGACAAAGCCGACTACTCCATCAACCACAACGATTTTGCGGTGGTTGCGGAAGTTGACCTGAAAGCGGTTGAGCCAGCCGCTGCGCGTGGCAAAGGCTTTGACCTCGACGCCGGCATCACGCAGCGACTGCACGTACTGATGGGGCAGGGCATGGCTGCCGATGCGGTCGTAGAGCAAATGAATTGATACGCCTTCGGCGGCTTTCTTCACTAGCAAATCACGCAAGCGCTGGCCGAGCCGATCGTCGTGAATGATGAAGAACTGGATCAGCACGGCTTCCTTCGCTTGTGCGATCGCCTGAAATATCGCATCGAAGGTCGCAGTGCCGTTCACCAGCAGTTGCACCTCGTTGTTCGCCAGGCACGGCATGCGCCCCAGTTTCGGCATCGCGCGCAATGAGGCATAGGCACTCGAAGCGCGAGCGGCGAGGGCTTCTTCCACCCACGGGCGCCAGTTCAATTCGGAAATGGCCAGGCGCATCTGCTCGTTGGCCTGGCGCCGCGCCTTGATGTAGCCATCGAAGGTGCTGCGACCAAATACCAGATATGGAATAAGCGTGAGGTAGGGAATGAAGATCAGCGACAATGCCCAGGCGATCGAGCCTTGCGCAGTGCGCACGGTGAGCACCGCATGGATCGCAGCGATAGAACCGAGTGTGTGCAACAGGGCGATCAGGTAACCGAAAATGTGCGGTCCGAAAAAATCCATGGGGCAGTCTTGCTCCGTGAGATGCAATGCTTAACAGACCATGTTCTGCGGCGAATGTCTCTATTTAATCGGCGCATGAACCGACACAATCGGCCGGCGTCTAACGGCCACAACTGATCAGGAGTTACTCGATGAACGTTCGTCTGCTGGGTTTGGCGCTGGGCCTGGGTTTGGCATTACCGGTGGTTGCGCAGGCGCAAATGCTGCAGCCGGGGTTGTGGGAAATGTCTTCGAGCAATCTGCAGGTCGATGATCAGGCCATGGATGTGCAATCGATCCTTGGCCAGATCCAGGGCCAGATCACCCCGCAGCAGCGGGCGGCGCTGGAGAAGAACGGCATCAACATCGGCGGGAAGGGCATCCGCGCCTGCCTGACGCCGCAGCAGGTGGCGACCAACGACATCCCGCTGGCCGACCCGCAATCGGGCTGCAAGCAGCAGATCACCGAGCGCACCGGCAACCAGTGGAAATTCCGCTTCAGCTGCCCGAAAGCCCAAGGCACCGGTGTGGCGACATTCCTCAGTGACCGCGAATTCACCACCGTTGCCAATGGCACCTTCAACGCCATCGGCATCAACCAGAAGGGCAGTCTGGAAACCCGTGCGGTGTGGCTGGGTCAGGATTGCGGCACGGTAAAACCCCGCGCTTAAACCCTCTGCGACGCCCACAGTTGGAAGCCATTCCAACTGTGGGAGCGAGCCTGCTCGCGAATAGATCGGAAGTGCACCTCAAGTCATGGCTGACTCAACGCCTTGTACAGCGTATTGAGGTTGTATTCGAACAGCCCGGTAAAGGTGCTCGCCGGTCCGCTCGCCGCCAGTGCATCCGAGTACAGCGTGCCGCCAATGTGCGCGCCGCTTTCATCCGCGATCTGCTTGAGCAGACGTGCGTCCTTGATGTTTTCCATGAACACCGCTTTGACCTTGGCCTGGCGAATCTGCGTGATCAGCGCAGCGACTTCAGCGGCGGAGGGTTCGCGTTCGGTGGACAAACCCTGTGGCGCGATAAAGTCGATGCCATAGGCCTGACCCAGATAGCCAAAGGCATCGTGGCTGGTGACGATCTTGCGATTGCCCGGCGGCAGCGCGCCGAGTTTGTTTTTGGCTTCGGCGAGCAGGGCATAGATCTGCTTGAGGTAGGTCTGGCTGTTGCGCTCGTAGTCAGCCTTGTTGCCCGGGTCGGCGGCGATCAGCGCCTTGGTAATGTTGGCGACGTACAACTCGGCGTTCGCCAGATTGTGCCAGGCGTGCGGATCCGCAACGGTCTCGCCGTCTTCATCGAGCGAACGTGGAATCACCCCGCGACTGGCACTGATCACCGTTGCCTTGCTGTCGGTGCTGGTCACCAGGCGATCCAGCCAAGGTTCGAAACCGAGGCCGTTCTTGATGATCACTTTGGCTTTGAGCAGCGCCTTGGCGTCATCCGGGGTCGGCTCGTAGGTGTGCGCATCGGCATCCGGGCCGACCATGTTGGTGATCTCAACGTGCTCGCCGCCGACCTGATGAACCATGTCGGCGAGGATGCTGAAGCTGGTGACCACCGGCAATTTTTCGGCGGCCGACAAGGACATCGACAGCATCAGGCTGAACAGCACGAGTAGAGCGCGCATCGGGAAACACCTCATTGGGATGTGAGTAAAGGCGGGCGGCGCAGCAAACCGTGAACCGGTCCCAACACCACCGACAGCAGATAGCCGACCCCCGCAACCAGCACGATGGCCGGGCCGCTGGGCAGCGAGTAGTAGAACGACAGCAGCAAGCCGAGCCACACAGACACGCAGCCCATGACCGCGGCGATGGCGATCAGTAGCGGTAGGCGGCGACTCCAAAACCTCGACGCAGCAGCCGGAAGCATCATCAGCCCGACTACCATCAGTGCGCCGATGGCCTGAAAGCCGATCACCAGATTCAGCACGACCAGAGTCAGGAACACCCCATGAGCCAGCGGCCCGAGACGACTGACCGTGCGCAAGAACAGCGGGTCGAGTGTGTCCAACAGCAGGGGTTTGTAGATCGCGGCCATGGCCATGAGGCTGATGGCCGAGACCCACAGCATGCCGGTCAGCGTCGGTCCATCCACGGCTAGCGCCGAACCGAACAGCAAGTGCAGAAGGTCGAGGCGCTTGCCGGCGATGCCAAGGATCAAAACGCCGCTGGCCAGTGAGATCGGATAGATCGCGGCGAGGCTGGCATCTTCTCGCAACCCCGTTCGCCGGGTGATCCAGGCCGCGAGTCCGGCCATGCTCAGCCCGGCTCCCAAGCCACCGAGGGTGAGTGCGGGAAGGCTCAAACCGGCAAACCAGAATCCCAAAGCAGCGCCGGGAAGGATGCCGTGGGCGACAGCGTCACCGATCAAACTCATACGCCTGAGTATCAGAAAAACACCCAAGGGCGCCGTACTGCATGCCAGCACCAGGCCGCCGAGCAAGGCGCGGCGCATGAACACGAATTCGCTGAACGGCTGCCAGAAATGGCTGACGGTGGCGAGCATCAGGCGACCTGCATGTGCGGTGTTGGCTGGATCAGTTCTCGGCTGGTTCCGTACACGCAGTGGCCGTTTTTGATCAGCAGGGTATGCGGAATGTGTTGGCGGACAGCCGCCAGGTCATGGCAGACCACAAGCAGTGTCCGGCCCTCGGCGTGCCAGTGGTGAATGTGCTGCCAGAGCAATTGCTGGCCGAGTTCGTCGAGTGCGGCGTGCGGTTCGTCCAGCAACAGCACCGGGGCGTCAGCAAGGCTCAGTCGCGCGAGCAGGGCACGTTGTAGCTCACCACCGGACAGGGCCATCAACGGACGCTGTTCGAGTCCACTCAAATGCCAGTCTTCCAATGCGTTTTTCAGTCGCTGCGTGCGCAGCTGTGTCGAGAGCCGACGGCCCCAGAAACCTGCGGCGATGAGCTCTTCGAGGCTTATTGGAAACTGCCGATCCAAATGTTGCTGTTGCGGCAGAAAGGAAATGCCGCTTTGGCGTGGAACAGCCATTTCTACCTTGCCACCCAAGGGCTTTTGTAATCCGGCGATGACTTTCAGCAGACTGCTTTTGCCGCAGCCGTTGGCGCCGATGATTGCGGTCAGACTGGCGTTTTCGAACTCAAGACTCAGAGGCGTCGTCAGCGGTTGGCCGGGTGCGCCCCAGACCAAGGATTGGCAGCGGATCATTTTTGCTCCCGTCGCCAGCTGCTTTCGGCGACGGCGTCATGGGCATGCAGGCTTTCGGCGTGGATCACGCGGATGTGGAATTGGTTGATGCCGGGCGTGCGCTGCAGTGCCAGATTGAGGCGGCGCGCGGCGTCTTCGCAGAACATCAGGTTTTGCCCATTGGCGAGTGCGAAGGCTTGCTCGTCGGGGCGCTTTACTGCGGTCTGCACGGCGGTGCCGAGGGCTGCTTCGGCGTCATTGATGATCGCGGTTAGCGGTAGCTCATCGATGAAATTGTCGAGATGCAGGTGCAGTTGCGCATAGCTGCGCTGGCTATGCGGTGTCGCTACGATCCCTTTGGTTGAGCCAAGCCATGCCAAAACATCTGCGTGTTGCAGAGACTTGTTGGCGAAATCGTCGACGAATTGCTGCTGGATCAATTGCCTTGCCAAGGCTGCGGAGCATGGGCACGTCGAGGAATAGGGCAGTTCAATTTCTAGTTCCACGTGGAACATTTGCTGTTTCAGGCTCGCTGAAATGGACGCCGGATAGGATTTCCAGCCGGCCAAGGGGCTGACCAACGCGGGTCGTTTCAGCAACAAGTCAGTGTGAATATTCAGATATGCGCAGGCGGATAGACCTTGATGGCTTGTCAGAAAACACTTGAGTACCTGGTGCAGCAAAGCGGGAGAAAGGCTTCGCTGTTCGAGGGTTTCGAGTGCCAGATACAAGCGCGACATGTGAATACCACGTGCTTCACCATCGTCCAGACTCACACCAGCGTCGACTCTGGCGCTGAGGCGTTGGCCTTCAAGCAAAACGGGCAGAGCAATCCCACGCATGCCTACCCAGTCGAGGGGCAGTGCCAAGCGTGCAGATTGGGCGGCGATATCCGGGAGAGTAAGAGCATTCATGGTTGAGACCGTCGTGTTGATCTCTTTTAACGTTACAATATAACAATCCATTCAGCGACGCTTTTTTCATGAAAAGGTTTTCACTAGCAGCCCGTCATCCGGCTGCAAGTGAACCTTGCGCTGCTACCGCCCGAGCTGGAGAAGCGGTTGATGGTTGTCCAGCCGACACGACGGGTGTAGCCAACCCAAGCCTCGCCATCGGAGGCGATGCCGGTAAAAAAGGTCAATTGGCCGAAGCGGCTGTTGGTTTGCGCCCAATAGCGATGGCCGTCCTTCTCGAATCCGCGCAGGTAAAGCGTGGTGCCTACCGTATTGACGCTATAGGCATTGCCGTCGGCGTCCACGCATGCCAGCAGATTAGCGCTGCGCGTACAGTGCGCCGGCCCCGGCATGTGCGCCTGTGCTTGGCTGGCCAGCGACATGGCAAAGCTCAAAAGCAGGCATTTCAACCCCTTGTTCATTGCGAGTTTCCACGATCGGTGGTGCAGCAATTTGCGAAATCTCCTCTGTCGGACTGGCAAACTAAAGTTGTTATACTATAACATAAATCGCAACCAGCCTGAGCTGCCGATCACAATCGTATGCCTTCTTTGACCCGGTTAAATGAAGCGCAACACGCCAAGCGCTCCTCAAAGCGCAAATCGGCTGCCATTTATGAGGATTATCCAATGTCAGCCAAATTGCCCGTCACCGTACTTTCAGGATTTCTCGGCGCGGGAAAAAGTACACTTTTGAATTACGTACTACGTAACCGAGACGGCTTGCGCGTTGCGGTGATCGTCAACGATATGAGCGAGATCAACATCGATGGCAGTGAAGTCCAGCGCGATGTCAGCCTGAACCGCGCTGAGGAAAAACTCATCGAAATGAGCAATGGCTGTATCTGCTGTACGTTACGTGAAGATTTACTGGAAGAAGTCAGCAAACTCGCTCGCGAGGATCGTTTCGATTACCTGCTGATCGAATCCACCGGCATTTCCGAACCGCTTCCGGTCGCTGAAACCTTCACCTTCCGTGATGAACAGGGACAAAGCCTCGCCGACATTGCTCGCCTCGATACCATGGTCACCGTGGTCGATGGTGTGAATTTCCTGCTCGATTACCAGGCAGCCGAAAGTCTTGCCTCTCGCGGCGAAATCCTCGGTGAAGAAGACGAGCGCTCCATCACCGATCTGTTGATCGAGCAGATCGAGTTCGCCGACGTCCTGCTGATCAGCAAAATCGACCTGATCAGTCAGCACGAGCGTGAAGAACTCACCGCCATCCTCAAGCGCCTCAATGCCCAGGCTGAAATCATTCCAATGGTGATGGGCGAAATCCCACTGGAGAAAATCCTCAACACCGGTCGTTTCGATTTCGATCAGGCCGCACAAGCGCCCGGATGGCTACAGGAATTGCGCGGTGAGCACGTCCCGGAAACACAGGAATACGGCATCGCCTCGACGGCCTACCGCGCGCGCCGGCCATTTCACCCGCAACGCTTCTTCAGCTTCATCGATCGGCCTTGGCTGAACGGCAAGCTGCTGCGCTCCAAAGGCTTCTTCTGGCTCGCCAGCAAACCCACCGACGCCGGTAGCTGGTCCCAGGCAGGCGGCTTGATGCGGCATGGCTTTGCCGGGCGTTGGTGGCGTTTCGTTCCAAAAAATCAATGGCCGCAGGATCAGGAAAGCGTCCAGGCGATCATGGGAAACTGGATTCCAAGCGTAGGAGATTGCCGCCAGGAGCTGGTTTTCATCGGTCAGAACATAGATTTCCTACAGCTCTCCGCCGAACTCGATGCCTGTCTGCTGACCGACGAAGAAATGGCAACGGGCGTAGAAGGCTGGCGCTTGCTGCCTGATCCATTCGGTCCTTGGCACGAAGAGGCCGCCTGATGCTCGCACCCAAAGATCAGCCGCTTCTTACCCGTCATCACCAAGGGCTGACACCGGAAACGTTGACGCGAATCCTGGAAGACCAGACCAATCTGGCCGTCTGGCAACGTCAGCTGCCCGTGCACATTGCCGATTTTGCGCAATTGGTGCTGTCGCTCAACGAGCCCTTGGCCGAGTCGCTGTGTCTGGAATTGCCCGACGAAGATGCCGAACCGGATCTCGCCGGTCTGGCTGCAGGGCTGCGTGATCTGCAAGGTTTCGAAGGTTTCATGAGCGATCTCAAATGGCTGATCAGTGCCTTCGCCTGCCTGCTGGGGGCGCGGCGTATCGGCGTGCGTTTGCGTGTGCTGGACAAGGCCATGTGTCCGCGCTTCCACGTCGATCACGTGCCGGTGCGCTTGATCACTACTTACGCTGGCATCGGCAGCCAATGGCTTGAGGAGGGCGCGATGGATCGCCTGCAACTTGGCCAGGCCAATGCCGAACCGCAAGATCCAGCGTCGATTCGTCAGCTCAACAGCGGCGACGTCGCGCTGCTCAAAGGCGAAAAATGGCACGGCAATGAAGGCTTCGGCCTGATCCATCGTTCGCCGCAACCGGCACCCGGTGAACGCCGTCTGTTGCTGACCCTCGACTGGCTCGGCTGACACATCAGGGCTTGCGCCAGGCGCCCTGACTCTGGCCTTCGCAATATGGCTTGAGATACGCAGCGTCAGTGGCCACGCCGTAATAGTGGATATCCTGGCGATAGGGCATATTGGCGACTTGCGCGTTGCTGCACACGCCGAAAGCGCCGCTGGGGCACTGGTCGACGTATTGCACCTCGACCTTCTGCCCGGCCAGCGTCGGTTGGCAGAAGCCGTCATTGAACAATTTCTGCGGAATCGTCCGGTTCTGCTGACAGACTTTGACGTCGAGCCGTTCGCCCTGTGTGTGCACCACGCAGGCCTGAGCCCACGCTTCACTCGACAGCAGCGCCAACAGCATCGACCATCCCGACCAGCGCATCTTCGATCTCCTCAATAACTGTCCGCAGAAAGTACCCGCCATGTTGCAGAACATTCCGACCCACGTCATCGCCGGCCCGTTGGGCGCCGGCAAGACCAGCCTGATTCGCCAGTTGCTGGCGCAACGGCCTGCGGACGAGCGCTGGGCGGTGCTGATCAACGAGTTCGGCCAGATCGGTCTGGATGCTGCATTGCTGACGAATGACGCCGATGGTATCGCACTGGGTGAGGTGGCCGGGGGCTGCCTGTGTTGCGTCAATGGCGCGCCATTCCAGATCGGCCTCGGCCGCCTGCTGCGCAAGGCCAGGCCGGATCGACTGTTTATCGAGCCATCCGGGCTGGGCCATCCGGCGCAGTTGCTCAAGCAATTGAACGAGGCGCCGTGGCTGGGCGTGCTGGCGGTTCAGCCCTGTGTGCTGGTTCTGGACGCTCAGGCATTGCACGCAGGTAGAGCCTTGCCGGACGCCCAGCAGCAAGCGTTGGCGAGCGCGGGTTTGCTGCTGTTGAACAAGGCGCAGGATCTTGATGAAACGGCTCGTGAGAAAATCGCCAGCCAGTTGCCGCCCGTCAGACTGATCTGGACGCAGCAAGCGCAACTGCCTCTGAGCGAGCTGCCGGGGCTGGCAGTAAAAGCGAACGAAGGCGCAGGGCATCTGCCGCTGCCCACTGGATTGGCACAGCTGCCAGCAGTCTGGAGCGATCCGGCCGAACCGATTTGCTTAAATCAGGCGCAGGAGGGTGGGTGGAGCATCGGTTGGCGCTGGCATCCGCGGCAGGTATTTGATCAAGCACGCATCGCCTATTGGCTGAGCGCGCTGGACTGGAAGCGGGCGAAACTGGTTATCCACAGCACGGATGGCTGGGTTGCGGGCAATGCGCTGGAGCATGCCGAGCTGAGTTGGCAAGCCAGCGAATGGCGAAAAGACTCAAGAATCGAGCTGATCTTCGCTGAACCGCAGAACATCGAACAGCTGCAAGCCGGTTTGGCTGAATGCCGGATTCAGTGAGTCAGCTCAAGGCTTCCACTTGGTATGTTCCTGGCGCCACTGGCTCAGCTCGATGACTTCGGCGCGAGGCTTGTGCACTTCGACCACCGGCGGCGTGTCGTCGAACGGCGCCGGGTAGGGCGCCAGTTCAATCTGCGCACTGTGCGCGCCGAACTGGGTGACGGTGCCGTTGTGGCGGCTTTCGCCGGTCACGGTGAACTCGAAGTTGTAGACCCGCGCCAGTCGCCGGCGACCGTTGGCATCCCTGATCAGACCGATTTTTTTCAGCGCGACGTTACCGTCCAGCAGCTCCACGCCAACATTGGTGCAATGCTGCTTGACCCGCTCCAGCGCGCGCTCGCGCAAGCCGTGGTTGTGCCATAGCCAGGCACCAGCGGCGGCGAACAGCATCAGCACGAAGATGTTTTCCAGGGTCAGCATCTACATCGAACTCCAAATGATGGCGTCAGCTTAACTGTCTCGCCGGTCTGTCGTACAGGCTGTGTTTCGTCGCATACTGCGCGGCTTGAATTTCAATCGTTTTACGGAATGACCCGAATGAAACGTACGCCTCATCTGCTCGCCATCCAGTCCCACGTGGTGTTTGGCCACGCCGGCAACAGCGCTGCGGTTTTTCCGATGCAGCGCGTCGGGGTCAACGTCTGGCCGCTCAACACCGTGCAGTTCTCCAACCACACCCAGTATGGTCAGTGGGCCGGTGAAGTGCTGGCGCCGCAGCAGATTCCCGAGCTGATCGAAGGCATCGCCGCAATTGGCGAGTTGGGCAATTGCGACGCGGTGCTGTCCGGCTATCTCGGCAGCGCCGCGCAGGGACGGGCGATTCTCAGCGGTGTGGCGCGGATCAAAGCGGTCAATCCAAAGATGCTGTATCTGTGTGATCCGGTGATGGGCCATCCGGAGAAAGGCTGCAGCGTGCCCACCGAGGTCAGCGACTTCCTCCTGGATGAGGCCGCGGCCGTGGCGGACATCATGTGCCCGAACCAGCTGGAGCTGGACAGTTTTTCCGGGCGCAAGCCGCAGTCGCTGTTCGATTGCCTGGCGATGGCACGGGCGCTGCTGGCGCGCGGGCCGAAAGCGGTACTGGTCAAGCACCTGGATTACCCGGGCAAACCGGCGGATGGCTTCGAAATGTTGTTGGTGACGGCTGAGGGCAGTTGGCATTTGCGCCGTCCGTTGCTGGCGTTTCCACGTCAGCCAGTGGGCGTCGGCGATCTGACCTCTGGTCTGTTCCTGGCCCGGGTGTTGCTGGGCGACAGCCTGCTGGCAGCGTTCGAATTCACCGCAGCGGCAGTGCATGAGGTGTTGCTCGAAACCCAGGCGTGCGCCAGTTACGAGCTGCAACTGGTGCGGGCGCAGGATCGCATTGCGCATCCGCGGGTGAAGTTCGAGGCTACAGCGATCAGTCTCTGAGACCGGGTCGTCTTTATTCGCGAGCAGGCTCGTTCCCACAGGAAGAATGCATTCCAGATGTGGGAGCGAGCCTGCTCGCGAAAGCGATCAATCAAGGCTGCTCAGGCGTCGCCCTTGATCTCCTGATAACGCTTCTCCAGCTCCTGGCGAATCTGCCGGCGCTGCTGCGCCTGCATGAAGCGGCGCTTATCTTCGCTGTTCTGCGGTTGAAGCGGCGGCACGGCGGCCGGTTTGCGCTGATCATCCACCGCGACCATGGTGAAGAAGCAGCTGTTGGTGTGGCGCACCGAGCGTTCGCGGATGTTTTCGGTGACCACTTTGATGCCAACTTCCATCGACGTGTTGCCGGTGTAGTTGACCGAGGCGAGGAACGTCACCAGTTCGCCGACATGAATCGGCTCGCGGAAAATCACCTGATCCACCGACAGGGTCACCACGTAGCGCCCGGCATAACGGCTGGCGCAGGCGTAAGCCACTTCGTCGAGGTATTTGAGCAGGGTGCCGCCGTGGACATTGCCAGAGAAGTTGGCCATGTCGGGGGTCATCAGTACCGTCATCGACAGCTGGGCGTTTCCGGGTTCCATAACGTTCTCACGGATCAAGGCTGATTGCAGGAAGCGCCTCTGCGGGCACCTGGTGGCTTTTCAAAAAGCACCGTTATCGGGACGCCGCGCGGCGGGCCGCCGTCACGCTGGTAGCGATCTGTTTCCATATATTGCACCGGCTTCCAGAGCGAAGTCGCGGTGTTAACCTGCAAAAGCCCTGCCCAAGGGCAATTCCTACATTAAAAGCGGATTTTTACCCTGCTCGCGCAGAACTCTGACGTCTGTCCGCGCGCCTCGTCATCAAGGAGCCCACGCCATGCATGCCATCAGTTTCATTCAGGATCTGGCAGTGATCATGCTGGTCGCGGGCGTGGTAACCGTGCTGTTTCATCGTTTCAAGCAACCGGTGGTGCTCGGCTACATCGTCGCCGGCTTCATCATCGGCCCGCATACGCCGCCGTTCGGCCTGATTCACGACGAAGAAACCATCAAGACCCTGGCCGAACTCGGGGTGATCTTCCTGATGTTCTGCCTTGGCCTGGAGTTCAGCCTGCGCAAGTTGTTCAAGGTTGGGGCAACGGCGTTCATTGCCGCGTTTCTCGAGATCATCCTGATGATCTGGATCGGCTACGAAATCGGTCGCTGGTTCGACTGGAACACCATGGATTCGTTGTTCCTCGGCGCGATTCTGGCGATCTCCTCAACCACCATCATCGTCAAAGCGCTGAATGACCTGAAGATGAAGAACGAGCGCTTTGCGCAGTTGATCTTCGGTGTGCTGATTGTCGAGGACATCCTTGGCATCGGCATCATTGCGCTGCTGTCGAGCATCGCCGTCAGCGGCACGGTGAGCTCGGGCGAAGTCTTCTCCACGGTCGGCAAGCTGTCGCTGTTCATGATCGTTGCGCTGGTCATCGGCATCCTGCTGGTGCCGCGTCTGCTGGCTTATGTAGCGAAATTCGAAAGCAACGAGATGCTGCTGATCACCGTGCTCGGCCTGTGTTTCGGCTTCTGTCTGCTGGTGGTCAAGCTCGAATACAGCATGGTGCTCGGCGCTTTCCTGATCGGCGCGATCATGGCCGAGTCCCGGCAATTGCTGAAAATCGAACGGCTGGTCGAGCCGGTTCGCGACCTGTTCAGTGCGATCTTTTTTGTCGCCATCGGGCTGATGCTCGACCCGCTGATTCTCATCGAATATGCCTGGCCGATCGCGGTGATCACCGTGGCCGTGGTGCTGGGCAAGATGTTGTCCTGCGGCCTCGGTGCGTTTATCGCCGGCAATGACGGACGGACCTCACTGCGGGTCGGCATGGGTCTGTCACAGATCGGCGAATTTTCCTTCATCATCGCCGCGCTGGGCATGACCTTGCAGGTGACAAGCAACTTCCTCTACCCGGTCGCCGTAGCCGTGTCGGTGATCACCACACTGCTGACGCCGTACCTGATTCGCGCGGCGGATCCGTTGTCGATCAAGCTCTCGGCAGTCGTGCCCAAGCGTCTCGGGCGTGTGCTCGGCATGTATGGCGAATGGTTGCGCAGCATCCAGCCGCAAGGTGAGGGCGCGCTGCTGGCGTCGATGATCCGGCGGATCCTGTTGCAGGTCGGGGTCAATCTGGCACTGGTGATTGCGATCTTTTTTGCCGGCGCATACTTCGCCGAGCGCATCTCGTTGTGGCTGCAGGACTGGATCAGCGATCCGAGCTGGCAGAAGGCACTGATCTGGGGCGGGGCGTTGCTGGTCTCGCTACCATTTCTGATCGCGGCTTATCGCAAGCTCAAGGCGCTGTCGATGCTGCTGGCGGAGATGGGCGTCAAGCCGGAGATGGCCGGGCGTCACACGCAGCGAGTGCGCCGGGTGATCGCCGAAGTGATCCCGATTCTCTCGCTGCTGGTGATTTTCCTGCTGTTGGCAGCCTTGTCGGCCAGTATCCTGCCGACCAACAAGCTGCTGGTGCTGATCGCCGTCGTCGCGGCCGCCGTAGCGGCGCTGCTGTGGCGCTGGTTCATCCGCGTGCATACGCGGATGCAGGTGGCGCTGCTGGAAACCCTCGACAACCACAAGGAGTCGTCGGGGCATTGACCAGCCGGGGCATGTGGCGGATCAGCTTTCCAGCCAGACGTCCCGCGCCCAGTGCCACACCGATTCCCAGGTTTCTTCGGCAATCAGTTCTTCTTCGGCCTGCCACAGCACCACGGTGCCGTCTTCTTCGACACAGTAGTAGTCATCGCCGTCCTGACAGATCGGGATCAAGCTGCGATCAACACCCACATCCCATGCATTGGCTGCCACGTCCGGCAGATAGGTGTGCGATTGCGGGTCGGTGACGGTCACCGGCTCGAGGCTGCCATAGACCACATCGCTGACGGTCAGCAAAAATTCTTTGAAGACGAATGGAATGTCGATGAACAGTTGTTCTTCGATTTCCACCAGCAGGTCTTCGTCAGGCAATTCCAAAGGAACCGGCACGGGTTCGTTGGCTTCGCGCAGTTGTTCGATGATTTCTTCCACGTCCGGGATCCTCTTGCTGAATGGCGCGGTTTATATGGGCCGGTTTATACAGTAGCTCGCCATAGATGCAACCGTGAAATGAAAAACCCCGGCCGAGGCCGGGGTTCTGTTACCGCAAGTGAAGCGCAGCAGGGATCAGCCGTTCTGGCGGATACCGGCGACCAGCCAAGGCTGGTTGTCGCCCTGCGGACGTTCCATGTTCCAGCTTTCGCTGAACACTTCGCCCTGGTCGAAACGCGAGGTTTTCGACACGCCGGTGAAGGTCAGGGTGGCGATGGTCTTGTCGGCACGATCGTCGACGCCGTCCAGTTGTACCTGCAGGTTGTCGATGTAGGTCGACTGAAAGCCGTCGCCCAGATCCGTACGCTCACGCTTGAGGAACTCAAGCATTTGCGGGGTCACGAACTCGGCGATCTTGTCCATTTCGTTGGCGTCCCAGTGCTGCTGCAGCGACTGGAAGTGGCTGCGCGCAGCTTCAAGGAAGCGCTGTTCGTTGAACCAGGCCGGTGCATTGATCACCGGACGGGCAGCAGCCGGAGCGGCCGAACCACCGAAGATCGAACCCATGGCGGCAGGCTTCTGCTCGAACACTTCACGCTGCATCGGCGCGCCGGCCGGAGCGAATTGCTCCTGCTGCTTGCGACGACGGGCGGCGATGAAGCGGAAGATCACGAACGCGATCAGGGCCATGATCAGGATGTCGAAGATCTGCATGCCCTGGAAGCCGTCGCCCATGAACATCGATGCGAGCAGGCCGCCGGCGGCGATGCCCGCCAGCGGGCCGAGCCAGCGCGAAGCACCGCCGGCCTTGGCCGCGGCGCCAGCAGCACCGGCAGCGCCAGCGGTCGCTGCTGCGCCGCCCACGCCTGGAGAAGAAGGAGCCATCTGGCTGGTCTGGTGCGTCGGCGCAGCGCCGGCGCTTTTGCCACCACCAAAGCGCTTGGCGTTGGCGTCGAGGCTCATCGTCAGGCCGATGCACAACGCCATGGCGATGCTAAGAAAACGTTTCATAAAGGGTATTCCCGTTTTGTGGAGACACGCGCGCCATGTTGCACAGCTGAAGTGTTACTGGCTAGCGAGAGAGTGTTTCGGGCTTTTGCCTGACAGGTTGCGTTCAGCTTGGCGAGGCAATCAGCCGATGTACTTTTGTCTGTAGGAAAAGGCGATAGGTTCAGAGGGATTGATGCACTTGCGCCGCATAACCTGTGGGAGCGAGCCTGCTCGCGAAGGCGTCGTGTCAGGCAAATGAATGCTTGATGACACAGCGCTTTCGCGAGCAGGCTCGCTCCCACATGGGTTCAGTGCTGGTGGTTAGATCGCTTCCAGCTTGGCATAGCCGAGCATCAGCCACTTGCTGCCTTCGCTGAAGTTCACCTGCACCCGGGCCTGGGCGCCGGAACCTTCGAAGTTGAGGATCACCCCTTCGCCGAAGATCGAGTGACGTACGGCCTGACCGAGTACAAAACCGGTTTCCGGAATCTCGCTGCCGCTGAACAGGCTGCTGCCGCTCATCGACTGGTTGCCGCCGAACGGTCGGCTGACGCTATTGGACAGGCGCACTTCCTGAATCAGGCCTTTCGGCACCTCCCGTACGAAACGCGACACCTTGTTGTAGGTTTCGCTGCCATACAGGCGCCGGGTTTCCGCATAGGTCATGACCAGATTCTGCATCGCCCGGGTGATACCGACGTAAGCCAGACGCCGTTCCTCTTCAAGACGCCCCGGTTCTTCCAGGCTCATTTTGTGCGGGAACAGGCCTTCTTCCATGCCCACGAGGAACACGTAAGGGAATTCCAGGCCTTTGGCGCTGTGCAGGGTCATCAGCTGCACGCTGTCTTCGTGCTCGTCGGCCTGAGTGTCGCCGGCCTCCAGCGATGCGTGGCCGAGGAACGCCGCCAGTGGCGTGAGTTCTTCGTCCTCTTCGGTGTTCTCGAAGTTGCGTGCGGCGCTGACCAGTTCCTCAAGGTTTTCTACCCGGGCCTGGCCTTTCTCACCTTTTTCCGCTTCGTGATAAGCGATCAGGCCGGACTGCTCGATGACGGTTTGCGTCATCAGGTGCAGCGGCATCTCGGCGCACTTGGCAGCGAGGTTCTCGATCAGTTCGATAAACGCACCGAGCGCACTCGCGGCGCGCCCGGTCAGGCCTTTGTTGGCCACCAGTAGGCGCATCGCTTCCCACATCGACACATCGCTGTGCCGCGCATGCTCGCGGATCGCTTCGACGGTTTTCTCGCCGATGCCCCGCGCCGGTACGTTGATCACTCGCTCCAGCGCCGCGTCGTTGCCGCGACCTTCAAGCAAACGCAGGTAGGCCATGGCGTTCTTGATTTCCGCGCGCTCGAAGAAGCGCTGACCGCCATAGATGCGGTACGGGATGCGCTCGCGCAGCAGGGCTTCTTCAAGCACCCGCGACTGGGCGTTGGAGCGGTACAGAATGGCGATATCGCTACGGGCCAGACCGGTTTTCAGCGCGCTTTCGATGGTTTCCACCACGTAACGGGCTTCGTCGTGCTCGTTGAACGCGGCGTACAGATTGATCGCTTCGCCGTCGCCACCGTCGGTCCACAGCTCTTTACCGAGACGCCCGGTGTTGTTGGCGATCAAAGCGTTGGCGGCTTTGAGGATGCCGGCGGTGGAGCGGTAATTCTGTTCCAGACGAATCGTCTCGGAGTCCGGGAAGTCGGAAGAGTACTGATGGATGTTCTCGATCTTCGCCCCGCGCCAGCCGTAAATCGACTGGTCGTCGTCGCCGACCACCATCAGGCTGTCGCCGCCCTTGCCGAGCAGGCGCAACCAGGCGTACTGCACGGCGTTGGTGTCCTGGAACTCGTCGACCAGAATGTGCCGGAAGCGCTTTTGGTAGTGCGCCAGCAGGCCGGGGTGATCGCGCCACAGATCGAGGGCGCGCAGCAGCAGTTCGGAGAAATCGATCACGCCAGCCCGCAGGCACGCCGACTCGTAGGCTTCGTAGATGCCGCGCATGGTGGCGAGGAACAGGTCGCCGCTGGCCTGAATGTGTTGCGGCCGCAGACCTTCGTCTTTCTGGCCGTTGATGAACCACTGCGCCTGACGCGCCGGCCAGCGTTGCTCGTCCAGACCCAGCTCGCGGATCACCCGCTTGACCAGACGCTGCTGGTCATCGCTGTCAAGAATCTGGAAGGTCTGGCTCAGGCCCGCTTCCTGCCAGTGCGCCCGCAGCAAGCGGTGCGCGAGGCCGTGGAAGGTGCCGACCCACATGCCGGCCGGGTTGATGCCCAGCAACTGCTCGATGCGATGGCGCATCTCGGCAGCGGCCTTGTTGGTGAAGGTCACCGACAGGATAGAGTGAGGCGAGGCGTTTTCGACCTGGATCAACCAGGCGATACGGTGCACCAGCACTCGGGTTTTACCGGAACCGGCGCCGGCCAGGACCAACTGACGGCCAACGGGGGCTGCTACGGCCTGGCGTTGGGCATCGTTGAGGGAGTTCAGCAGAAGGGAGAGATCATCGCGCATCGGGGCATTCTAGGGTGCGCCGCAGGCCCGGGCAAACCGTGCGTTGCATTAGCCGATGAAAGTGCTGCCGATGACGACCGGTCGGTCACTGGCTGCAGGCTTCGGCCTGTCTCGCCTGAGGGGTTGCAGCGGTGCGCAAGCAGCGGAAAATTTCCCTGCAATTGTGATCCGCAGCAGTTTGGCATCGGGATCGGCTTGTGTATGCTCCGTGCACGTTTCGGGCGCACGCCCTCCTTATAAGAACAAGAACGTTGCCCATGATCCTCAGCGCCGAACTGTCGGGGCCCTCCGTGGACCCCCGGGTGATCCGCAAGCACTATGCCGTCGAAATGGCGGTTGAGCGCACGCGTCTGCTGTATCAGGGCTCGTTGTTGCCCACGCTGTTCATGTTGATCAATGGTCTGGTCTGCGCCGCTTTGCTCTGGAGCCCGCAGCGCTACTTCGTGGTCAGCGTCTGGCTGGTGTGGCTGCTGTCGCTGGTCGCGCTGCGGGTGATTCAGGTAGCCGCGTTCGATTCGGCGATTCCCGATCGTCAGGCCCAGCCGATCTGGTTCCGCATGTTCCTGCTCGGTTCGACCATGACCGGCCTGACGCTGGCCGGAGCCGGCATCGCTCTGGTACCCGCTGACAACTTCATGCAGCAAGCCTGGGTGTTCGGCCTGATCGGCGCGGCAACGCTGTCGGCCAGCGTCGCCTACGCGGTGAGCCTGCCGGCGTTCCTCTCGTTTACCTTGCCGTGCCTGCTGCCAGCGATCGGCTACCTGTTCTGGGGCGGCGACGATCAGGCACGGGGCTGGGGCTGGCTGGGTCTGATCCTGCTCGGTTCTCTGAGTGTGGTGGCATGGCAGGTCAATCGGCTGATCGACCGTGGATTGCTTCGGCGCTTCCAGAATCAGCACCTGATCGAGCATTTGCAGCAAGCGCAGACGCGCAGCGAACAACTCAATCAGGAGCTGGGCAAAGAGATCGAACAGCGCCGCTGTGCCGAGGCGCAATTGCGTGAAGCGCAGGTCGATCTCGAAGATCGCGTGGCCCAGCGCAGCCGCGAACTGGATGCCGCCAATCAGGCCCTGAGCAAAAGCGAAGCGCGCCTGGCGCTGGCACTCAAGGCCAGTGAACTCGGATTGTGGGACTGGAACCTGCAGACCGACGAAGTCCACCACACACAGATTCAGGAACTGTTCGGCCTCGCCCCGGAATACGTCACGGCGCTGCTGCGCGACCTCAAGCCACGACTGCATCCTGAAGATGTGCCGTCACTCAAGTTCGCCCTGGTCGAGCATTTGAAGGGGCGTACCGAGGATTATCAGGTCGAATATCGCCTGCGCCATGGCGACGGCCACTGGGTGTGGATCGAGGACCGTGGCCGTGCCGTGGAGCGCAGCGCCAGCGGCCGGGTGATCCGCATGGTCGGCACTCGCCGCGATATCAGCGCCAGCAAAAGCCTCGAAGAGCAGCAGCGGCTGGCGGCCACGGTGTTCGAAGCGGCCAGCGAAGGCATCGTGATTCTCGACCCGGACTACGCGCTGATTGCGATCAACCAGGCGTTCAGCCGGGTCACCGGTTACGAGATCGACGACATGCTCGGGCGCAACGTCGTCGAGTTGCCGTGCAGCCGCGATGCCCGTCGTCACTATGTGGCGATCCGTCATGCGCTGGAGCAGTACGGCAGTTGGCAGGGCGAACTGGTGGAGACGCGCAAGAACGGCGAGCTGTATCCGCAGTGGCTGCAACTCAATGCCGTGCGTGATAGCCGTGGCAATGTCAGCCACATCGTCGGCTTCTTCGCCGATCTCTCGGCGCGGCGGGCCTCGGAAGAACGCCTGCGCTATCTGACCCATTACGACGAGCTCACCGGCCTGGCCAACCGTTCGCTGTTCCGCGAGCGCCTGCACGAAGCCCATCAGCGGGTGCGCCAGGGCGGGCGCCGCAGTCTGGCGTTGCTGCACATCAATCTCGATCGCTTCAAATTGCTCAATGACAGCCTCGGCCACGAAGTCGCCGATCAGCTGCTGCAAAAAATGGCGCGGCGGCTGGTCAATGCCTTGCCGGAAGCCGACACCATTGCGCGCCTGTCCGGTGACGAATTTGCCGTGCTGTTCGATGCCTACGGCAATCTGTCGAGCCTGGCACGGGTAGCGACGCGGTTGTCGGCCAAGCTGCGTTTGCCGCTGAGCGTTGACGGGCATGAACTGGTGGTCAGCGCTTCGATGGGCATCAGCCTGTTGCCGGACAACGCGCGTGAGATCTCGGCGCTGGTCAGCCAGTCGAACATGGCCATGCAACATGCCAAACATCTGGGCGGCAACAATTTCCAGTTCTTCACCGACAGCCTGCAAGCCAGCACACTCGAACGTTTGCAGCTGGAAAACCACCTGCGCAGGGCCATTGAAGAACAGCAACTGACGGTGTTCTACCAACCGAAACTGTGCCTGCAAACCGGCCGCATGAATGCCGCTGAAGCGCTGGTGCGCTGGGATCATCCGAGCATGGGCCAGGTGCCGCCGGCGGATTTCATTGGCCTGGCCGAAGAGACCGGTCTGATCGGGCCGATCGGCGAGTTCGTTTTGCGCCAGGCGTGCTGGCAAGCGTGCGAATGGCAGCGCCAGGGCCTGGCGCCGATCCGCGTGTCGGTGAACCTGTCGGTGCATCAGCTGCGTCAGGGCAAACTGGTCAGTCTGGTCCGGCAGGTGCTGGAAGAAACCGGGCTGGCGCCGCACTACCTCGAGCTGGAGCTGACCGAAAGTCATTTGCTCGACAGCGTCGAACACATTATTGCGACCTTCCAGCAACTGCGCGATCTGGGGGTGAAACTGGCGATCGATGATTTCGGTACCGGGTATTCGTCGTTGAGTTACCTCAAGCGCATTCCGGTGGATTACGTGAAGATCGATCAGGCGTTCATTCGCGGCTTGAGCGAGGGCAGTGCGGACGCAGCGATCACTCGCGCGATCATCGCCATGGCCCACGGGCTGGCCCTGAAAGTCGTGGCCGAGGGCGTCGAGCGTGAGGATCAGCTGGCATTTCTGCGCGCCGAACGCTGCGACGAAGTGCAAGGTTATCTGATCAGCCGGCCGGTGGACGCTGCCCGTCTGGCCGGGCTTTTGCGTGATCAGGCCAATCCGCAGTAAGGGCTACATGCACCTCAGCGCGCCTGATGCCGGGACATCGAGTTACGCATTGAGCAGGCAAAATGCCCATTCATGTAGTATAACTACAAGCTTGCTACATCCTTGCCCACAAGAAGAGTCCAGCCCCTTGAATCTGCTGCAACACATCGCCCAGTCACGTCACCTGTTACGCAAGTCGGAGCTCAAGGTCGCCGACCACGTGCTGCTTGACCCTGCGGCAGTGATGCACAGTTCCATGGCCGACCTGGCTCACAGCGTCGGTATCAGCGAGCCGACCATCGTGCGTTTCTGCCGCGCCATCGGTTGTTCCGGCTTTCAGGATCTCAAGCTGAAACTGGCTCAGAGCCTGGCCGCCGGCGCCAGCTTCGGCCAGTTCGCGATCCACGAAGATGACTCCGTCGCCGACTACAGCCTGAAGATTTTCGACACCACGCTGCACACCCTGATGGAAGTGCGCGAGAAGCTCGACCCGGTGGAGCTGCAACGCGCGGTGACGCTGATGTCCCAAGCGCAGCGTGTCGAGTTCTATGGCTTCGGTGCTTCCGGAGCGGTGGCCGCGGATGCACAGCACAAGTTTTTCCGTTTGCTGCTGACCGCGGCGGCGTACTCCGACCCGCACATGCAGGCGATGTCGGCTGTGACGCTGAAGCCGACCGATGTGGCGATCTGTATTTCCCAGTCAGGGCGCTCCAAGGATTTGCTGATCACCGCTAACCTCGTTCGCGAGAGCGGGGCATCGCTGATCACCCTGTGCCCGAGCCAGACGCCGTTGGCCGAACTGTCGACCGTCAATCTGGCGATCGATGTGCATGAAGACACCGAAATCTACACGCCGCTGACCTCGCGAATCGCCCACCTGGTGGTGATCGACGTGCTGGCGATGGGCGTGGCCATGGCGCGCGGGCCGAGCCTGGTCAATCACCTCAAGAGCGTGAAGCGCAGTCTGCGCAGTCTGCGTTTGTCGCCCAAGGCCGTGAAAGCGCTGGACGATTGAGCAAGGTCGTTCCGACCTTGTTCGCGAGCAGGCTCGCTCCCACAGGGGGGCTTCTGAGAACATAAATTCTGGGTCATAACGGGATCAAATGTGGGAGCGAGCCTGCTCGCGAAAGCGTCCTCAACAACAGCACATCCCTGCGCACATTTCATCACATTGTCATCCCCGCGCAGCCAAACCGTCATCCCCCACGCCTATCGTGAAACTCCCGTACTCGCCCTGGGAGACTCGAAATGGCTCAGCCCTACGAAGAACGCAACAGCGCCGCGAAAACCCGTCGTCAGCAGGAAGATCAGCGCCGCATGGAATTTCGCCGCGCAATCGAGGATCGCTTCGAACTTCGCCAGCTTCAGGCCGAGATCGGCGATTTTCCCGAGATCACGCATTGGCAGGCAGCGCCCGCCGCTTCCCGTCGAAACGCTCAACCAGCGCAATAATCTGCGCCCGCTCGCTGCGGATGAACGCCAGGAAGGCGTGCGCCACCGGTGACAGCCGTTTGGCTTTGGCTTGCACCAGACACCAGCTGCGCATCAGCGGCAACTCCTCGACCGGCAGCTCGACCAGGCCGCCGGTCGCCAGCTCCAGGTTCAGTGCGTGGCGCGTCAACAGCGCCAGGCCCAGACCCGCCACCACGCATTCGCGCTGGGCTTCGGCCGAGGCTACCTCCTGGGTCTGGGTGAAGTGCACGCGCTTTTCCTTGAAATATTCTTCGCAGGCCAGACGTGTGCCCGAGCCCGGCTCGCGGATCAGCAGCGTATACGGTTCCAGATCCTGCAAGCGCAGCGGGCCCATGTGCGCCAGCGGATGATCCGGGCGCGCGACGGCGACAATCGGATTGTTGAGGAACGGCAGGAATTCCAGGCCCATGTCCTGCGGCACCATCGACATGATCACCAGATCATCGCGGTTGTCCGAGAGGCGGCGAATGACCTGGCCACGGTTGACCACAGTCAGCTGCAAATTGACTTCCGGATGCTGGCGCTTGAACGCGGCGAACAGATGCGGCACGAAATATTTGGCGCTCGATTCCACTGCCAGTTTCAGCTGACCCTGCAGCGAACCCTGCATGTCCGACAGTTGCATATCGAGGTTTTCCAGCCGCCCGAAAATGTCGCGACTGGCACGTTGGAGCGCTTCCGCCGCCTCGGTCATGTAGAGTTTTTTGCCGACATAGTCGAACAGCGGCTGGCCAATCAGCTCTTCCAGCTGACGAATCTGTAGGCTCACGGCCGGTTGTGTGAGGGACATTTCCTCGGCGGCGCGGCTGTAGGAGCGTAAATCACACACCTCATTAAAGATCTGCAACTGACGCAATGTCATACGCATCAATGACTTACGCATTTTATTCAGGCTCTCACGGCACACGGTTGTTCCGACTATAAGTGTTTACTTATGCCTGACCCAATTTTTATTCATTTTTGTTAATCCCTCAGCAGCGCTAGTGTGGACCTGCGACTGAATTGAAACATTTGGTCACGCGTCGACCTGGGTCTAGCAGGTCGTGGTGCCACCGGCTCAAGGGAACCTCCAAGTGATAAAAAAGATCCTGATCGCCAACCGTGGTGAGATTGCCGTACGCATCGTACGAGCCTGCGCCGAAATGGGCATTCGCTCGGTTGCGATTTTCTCCGACGCCGATCGCCATGCCTTGCATGTGAAGCGTGCGGACGAGGCCCACAGCGTGGGTGCCGAGCCACTGGCCGGCTATCTGAACCCGCGCAAGCTGGTGAACCTGGCGGTGGAAACCGGCTGCGATGCGCTGCACCCCGGCTACGGCTTCCTTTCGGAAAACGCCGAGCTGGCGGAAATCTGCGCTGAGCGCGGTATCAAATTCATCGGCCCGTCGGCGGAAGTCATCCGGCGCATGGGCGACAAGACCGAAGCGCGCCGCAGCATGATCAAGGCCGGCGTACCGGTGACGCCCGGTACCGAGGGCAACGTCTCCGGCATCGAAGAAGCCTTGGTCGAAGGCGACCGCATCGGTTACCCGGTAATGCTCAAGGCCACCTCCGGTGGTGGCGGTCGCGGTATCCGTCGCTGCAACAGCCGCGAAGAACTCGAACAGAACTTCCCCCGGGTCATCTCCGAAGCCACCAAGGCGTTCGGTTCGGCGGAAGTGTTCCTGGAAAAATGCATCGTCAATCCCAAGCACATCGAGGCGCAGATCCTTGGCGACAGCTTCGGCAACGTCGTGCATCTGTTCGAGCGTGACTGCTCGATCCAGCGCCGCAATCAGAAGCTGATCGAGATCGCGCCGAGCCCACAGCTGACCCCGGAACAGCGCGCCTACATCGGCGACCTGTCGGTCCGTGCGGCCAAGGCAGTGGGTTACGAGAATGCCGGCACCGTGGAGTTCCTGCTCGCCGAGGGCGAGGTGTACTTCATGGAAATGAACACGCGGGTGCAAGTGGAACACACCATCACCGAAGAAATCACCGGCATCGACATCGTCCGCGAACAGATTCGCATCGCTTCCGGCCTGCCGCTATCGGTGAAGCAGGAAGACATCCAGCACCGTGGCTTTGCGTTGCAGTTCCGTATCAACGCCGAGGACCCGAAGAACAACTTCCTGCCGAGCTTCGGCAAAATTACCCGTTACTACGCCCCCGGCGGCCCGGGCGTGCGCACCGACACGGCAATCTACACCGGCTACACCATTCCGCCGTTCTACGACTCGATGTGCCTGAAACTGGTGGTCTGGGCGCTGACCTGGGAAGAGGCGATGGACCGTGGTCTGCGGGCGCTGGACGACATGCGTCTGCAGGGCGTGAAGACCACCGCCGCGTACTACCAGGAAATCCTGCGCAACCCGGAATTCCGTAGCGGCCAGTTCAACACCAGCTTCGTTGAAAGCCACCCGGAACTGACCAACTACTCGATCAAGCGCAAACCCGAAGAGCTGGCCCTGGCCATCGCCGCCGCCATCGCCGCCCACGCAGGCCTGTGAGGAATACAAGAATGAGCAAGAAAATCTTCGTAACAGACACCATCCTGCGCGACGCTCACCAATCGCTGCTCGCCACCCGCATGCGCACCGAAGACATGCTGCCGATCTGCGACAAGCTCGACAAGGTCGGCTACTGGTCGCTGGAATGCTGGGGCGGCGCGACGTTCGACGCCTGTGTGCGCTTTCTCAAGGAAGACCCGTGGGAGCGCCTGCGCCAACTGCGTGCGGCGTTGCCCAACACCCGTCTGCAAATGCTCCTGCGCGGGCAGAATCTGCTCGGCTATCGCCATTACAGCGACGACGTGGTCAAAGCTTTCGTCGCCAAGGCAGCGGTGAACGGCATCGATGTGTTCCGCATTTTCGATGCGATGAACGATGTGCGTAACCTGCGCGTGGCCATTGAAGCGGTGAAGGCTGCCGGCAAACACGCACAGGGCACCATCGCCTATACCACCAGTCCGGTGCACACCATCGATGCTTTCGTCACCCAGGCCAAGCAAATGGAGTCCATGGGCTGCGACTCGGTGGCGATCAAGGACATGGCCGGTCTGCTGACCCCGTATGCCACCGGTGAACTGGTGCGCGCGTTGAAAGCCGAGCAGTCGTTGCCGGTGTTCATCCACTCCCACGACACCGCTGGCCTGGCCGCCATGTGCCAGCTCAAGGCGATCGAAAACGGCGCCGATCACATCGACACCGCGATCTCCAGCTTCGCCTCGGGCACCAGCCATCCGGGCACCGAGTCGATGGTTGCCGCGCTCAAGGGCACCGAGTACGACACCGGCCTGAATCTGGAACTGCTCCAGGAAATCGGCCTGTACTTCTATGCCGTGCGCAAGAAGTACCACCAGTTCGAAAGCGAATTCACCGCCGTCGATACCCGTGTGCAGGTCAACCAAGTGCCGGGCGGGATGATCTCCAACCTCGCCAACCAGTTGAAAGAGCAGGGCGCTCTGAATCGCATGGGCGAAGTGCTCGCAGAAATCCCGCGCGTACGTGAAGACCTCGGCTTCCCGCCGCTGGTGACCCCAACCTCGCAAATCGTCGGCACCCAGGCGTTCTTCAACGTGCTGGCCGGCGAGCGTTACAAGACCATCACCAACGAAGTGAAGCTGTATCTGCAGGGCGGCTACGGCAAGGCACCGGGCGTCGTGAATGAAAAACTGCGGCGTCAGGCGATCGGCAGCGAGGACGTCATCGACGTACGTCCGGCCGATCTGCTCAAACCGGAAATGACCAAGCTGCGTGCCGATATCGGTGCACTGGCCAAGTCCGAAGAAGACGTACTGACCTTCGCCATGTTCCCGGACATCGGCCGCAAGTTCCTCGAAGAGCGTGCCGCCGGCACCCTCACGCCGGAAGTGCTGTTGCCAATCCCGGAAGCGGGCGCCGTTGCTTCGGCGGGCGGCGAAGGCGTGCCGACCGAGTTCGTCATCGACGTCCACGGCGAAACCTATCGCGTCGACATCACCGGTGTCGGCGTCAAGGCTGAAGGCAAGCGCCACTTCTATCTGTCCATCGACGGCATGCCGGAAGAAGTGGTGTTCGAGCCGCTCAACGAATTCGTTGGCGGCGGCAGCAGCAAACGCAAACAGGCCTCGGCACCAGGCCATGTCAGCACCACCATGCCCGGCAACATCGTCGATGTGCTGGTCAAGGAGGGCGACAGCGTCAAGGCTGGCCAGGCGGTACTGATCACCGAAGCGATGAAGATGGAAACCGAAGTCCAGGCCGCCATTGCCGGCAAGGTTGCCGCGATTCATGTGGCCAAGGGCGACCGGGTCAACCCGGGCGAAATCCTCATCGAGATCGAAGGCTGAGATAACAGTAGCGATCCAACGCTTTAAACCTCGGGGGAGCATGTGCTCCCCTTTTTTTTGCCTGTGATTTTCGACCTTGTCAGGTCATTGCCAAGGATCACATGTGGGAGCGAGCAGGCTCGCTCCCACAGGAGGCGTGCTTAATGCATCAGAACGCCATGCGCCATTGACCCGCCACGCCATACGTTCGGCTGTCATTACCCAGCTCACCCGTTAAGCCCACGCCCAGTGTGTGCGCCGCCGATAGACCAAGGTCGAGCCCCGCATCCACCGCGAGGCTGTTCCGATCCAGTGTCGCCCCGGTCACTTCAAAGCGCTTGCCGCCCTTGCGCAGTTGCTGGCGGGTGTAGCTGTCGATCGCGCCGAAGCTATGTTTCCAGCCTGCGCTCAAGCGCGGGGTCAAATGCATGCCGTTATCCAGCGTATTGATCTGCGCAAGCCGCAGGCCAAAGGTGCTGCTGAAGTTGTCGCGGGTCTGGCCGTAGACTTTCAGTGCCGCGTCGCCGCCCTTTTCGTTGTAGCTGTCGCGCTGATAGCGCTGATAGCCGAGGCTGGCGAAGGGTTCGAGGGTCACGTTGTTGCGGCCCAGGTTGAACCCGGCCTCGGCAAATGCTTGCTGAGTATTGGCGTCGTAATTGCCCTTGAGACGATCGCTGAAACCCTTGAACGCGACCCGCCGTGTGCTGCTGCCGTCATGGCTCGCGTAGGTCGCGCCGAGGCGCAGTGACAGCGGGCCATCCTGACGCATGGCGTAGGCGCCGAGGTGCCAGCTGTCGAGGTCGCCGTCGTACTGGCGGGCATCGAGTTTGGTCTGCGATTTGCCGCCAAGCAGGCCGACATGCCAGTGCTCATCGAGTCGCCAGTCAGCGCCCACGACCAGCCCTTGCGTGGCATGTTGGAGGATACCGTCAGCGTCGCGATCAACCTTGCCGCCGTGGCCCAGCGCCTGAATCCACACCTGCCCGGAATCTTCGTTGCCTGCGGCCTGACGCGGTGAACTGCGCGAGCCGAAGGTCGAGGCGGAATGATTGTCCAGCTGCCGCATTGCCGAAAGCATGCTCGTACTGACCGGCGTGATACTGCTCAGCGTGGCTTTGGCGAGGTTGGCATTGCTGCCTGCGGCAAGTTGATCGAGGGCGATGGGCGCGGTGGTTTTATCGCTGGTCAGCAGTGCGGCGACGGCCCTGTTGGTGCCGATATCGAAAGCTTGAGTGTAAGCCCCTCGATTATCCAAGCTCTGCGCAATCGAACGAGCACTGCGCGTTCGGGCCAGTTGTTCGAACCCTACATCGTTGCGCACGTAGTGCAGGTTCACCGCGTTTGGCTCATAGGAGAGCGTTGGTGTCATGTAGGCCAGATTGGTGGTGACCTCACCGAACTCGCCATCAATGACGTTTGCAGACAACAGCCGATACTCATTGGTACGAGCGTAGTCGCCCGGTACGCCATAAATCTCGACACGCGCACCTCCCAGGCTCGCGGTGCCCTGAACATGCACGGGATCTGAGCCGCGGTCGGCAGATACGGCGTAAGAAAACACAGCGTCCTCATGGAGCGTCAGATTGCCTTTGATATTGGGAGAGCCGTGTTGCTGGCTGGCAAGCAGGGTTCCTGCGACATACAGCCCCGTCACGTGTCCATAACCGCCAAAAACCGCTCCCGGGTCGACATCGACACCATTGATCGATGCGTAGTTGAGCAGCACGGCGTCGGCTTTGACGTCAGCATCACCCTCGAAAACGTGACGCAATGTCCACTGCCCGCGTGCGATTCGCATAGCCGAGAAGTTGCGCGTCTCACCGATCTCGCCGCCTTCTACGGCATTGAACAGCAGCCCGTTCGCACCTTTGCCACCGTCCAGGCGACCGTCCCAACGCGCGCCCTTATTGATCACCAGCAGGTCATCTCCATCGCCCAGTTGCAGGGATACGCCGTCGATATTCTCGAGCGGGCTCGAGACAAAAGAGCGCTGCGTCGTGATCGCCAACATGTCGCGTTCAAACGGGTCGACGAGATCGAATTCCTCATCGCCGGTTTCCTCCACCACGAACTCTGGAAACTCCAGCCCTTCATAAAAGGCCGGACTGAAATCCTCGATCGCAACCGTCGCGCGTATGGCATCGACCGAAGGCGCTTCAGAGGCCTGCCCGGGCGACGGAGAAGTGTGCTGCAGCGGGCCGATGAATTCCTTGATCGCAAACAAGTCATCAGGATCCACTTTCGGTGTGGGTGTTTTCTTCTTTCGAGGCTTGGCGGTTTTGTCTTCGCTGATCTGCGCAGAAACCTGGACGTCTGGCAGCTGTTCGATGGACGCCTCGGCAGATCCGATCGTCAGCGCGATCGCCAGAGCGAGGTGATGGGGACGGTATTTGTGTAGGGCAGGCATCGAGTTCAACCTCCTTGTATGAAAGGCTCAACTCTATTGCTGCGTTGAAAAAAACGATGTCGGTCGGTTCCTGATGCTGTGCAGGCGACGTCGGATCGTTCTGTCGAAAATCCTCACGGGATTTCGCAAACAAGGCTTTTGCGCGATGGCGGCGGTTCGTTTTCCTACAGCCGATATGGGTCACAGCGACATACGTCGGGGGGCCATCTGCATTGTTTTGCGTCGATTGAAGCCCCAGCGGCTCCCGTCTGCATTTTGTTGCAGTTTAATTACCAAAACTGTCATCACGCTGCATTAAATTGCGTCTTTCACAAAACGAATCTGCCGCGTCATGAGTAAACTCAAATCTGCACGGGACCTTACTGTCCTTGACCGCATGGCGCTTATCGACAGCATCAAGGAATCATTGGCCGAAGGCACTCTGGAAATCGGTGACGCCGTGCGCCGTTTACGGGTCGAAGTCACCGGTCTGCATCAGTCCCAGTTCGCGAAGATGTGCAAGATTTCTGTGCGCACGCTGGTGCATATCGAACATGGCGAAGGCAATCAGACCCTGAAGTCGCTGAACGCGGTGTTCCGCCCGTTCGGCATGAAAATGGGCGTTGTGCGGATACGTCGGGACACCGTTTGAATACGCTTCAGCCACGCCGCACATACGCCTTGCCGTAATGCCGCTCCATCCGTGCCTGAATCAGCTCCAGCCCGATTGACATCAGCCAGTAGATGATCGCCGCCGTGGTGAGCATTTCGATGTAGCGATAGCTTGAGCGACCGTAGGACTGGGCGAGAAACATGACTTCCCAGACACCCATCACCGAGATCAGCGACGAGTCCTTGAGCATCGAGATGAACTGGTTGGTAGTCGGCGGGATAATCGTGCGCATGGCTTGGGGCAGGGTGATGCGCCAGAAGATCACGCTTTCGCGCAGGCCCAGCGCCAGGGATGCTTCGCGTTGGCCGTGATCGACGCCGAGGATACCGGCGCGGAAGATTTCGCTCAGATAGGCGCCGTAATTCAGCGACAGGGCAATGATGCCGGCGACGATGGCGCCGGGGACGATGCCCAGTTGCGGCAGTCCGAGGTAGATCAGCAGGATCTGGATCAGCAGTGGCGTGCCGCGAAAGAACGAGGTGTAGAAACTGGCGATGCCAAATGCCACGGCGCTGTTCGACAGGCGCGCCAGCGCGGTGATGAAACCGAGCAGCGACGAGGCGATGATCGAGCAGGCGCAGAGAAACAGCGTCAGCGCTGCGCCTTGCAGGAAGCCGTTCGGCGCCAGCTTCAGGCCGAGGAGGTTGGGCAGCTTGTCGAGGATGATCGCGAACTTCAGGTCGAAGCTGAGGAAGAATCCGGCAAACAGGCAGAACAGCGCCGCCCACGTCAGGTACAGGCGCGTGCGGAAACCAAAGAGTTTTTGCAGGCGGGTTTCAGCCACCGGTTGCGGTGGCTGTGGCGGGGTCGGAAAGGAAGTCATTGGCTGATATCGGCGCCGATCCATTTCTGCGACAGCTTGCTCAGAGTGCCGTCCTGTTTCAGTTGGGCAAACACCTCGCGCACCTTGGCGTCCCACTGCGGGTCACCCTTTTCGATGGCCACGGAGTTGGGTTCCGAGTAGAGCGGTTCGCCGGCCAGTTTGAAGCGCTGGTCCTGGTTCAGGCGCGGCTGCGCGGTGACCAGATTGGTGAGGATCGCATCCAGGCGCACGCCGGCGCCCAGGCCCAGATCCTGGAAGGCGACGTTGTCGGTGTCGTACGGAGCGATCTGCACATCCTCGAACGGATACTGCAACTGCGTATCCTCGGCGCCTTCGATGACCAGGTTCTTGTTCAGATAACTTTCGTAGCTGGAGGCGCTGGTCAGGCCGACCTTTTTGCCGCTCAGATCCTTGGCGCTGTGGATGCGATCGTCCTTGGCGTTGACCACGATCACCGCTGGCGACGCGTAGTACTCGACCGGGAAGTCGAACACCTCGGCGCGGGCCTTGCTCGGGGTCATCGAGCAGATGCAGATGTCGTAGCGCCCGCTCCAGCGGCCGGCGGCGATCACGTCCCAGGACGGCGTTTCGAGACGCAGTTTGACGCCAAGCTTGTCCGCCACCGCTTTGGCAACGTCGACATCGAAACCATCGAGTTGATTCTGCTCATTGAGAAACGAGAAGGGCGGATAGCTTTCCATGAGCACGCCGACCAGCTCTTTTTTCTGTTCGACACGGTCCAGCGTCGCGCCGCCGAAGGCTTGGGTGGATGCGGCCAGAATGGTCAGGCCCAGGGCCAATAGCGGTTGGAGTTTCACAGTCGATTCCTGTTGAAAAAAGAGGTTGTTATTAACCGAGTGGTGCGTATTAAATAGTTATAAGAACGACTCTGATAGTGAGTTATTTTCATAAGCATATGAGTGAAAAGCATATGGGCGCAGCAAGTACGGTCATTCTCGATGGCGGCATGGGCCGCGAGTTGCAACGCGCCGGCGCGCCGTTTCGCCAACCGGAGTGGTCGGCACTGGCGCTGAGTGAAGCGCCGCAGGCGGTCGAGGCGGTGCATGCCGCGTACATCAACAGCGGCGCCGACGTGATCACCAGCAACAGTTACGCGGTGGTGCCATTTCACATTGGCGAAGCGCGATTTGCGGCTGAAGGCCAGGCGCTTGCGGCACTGGCGGGGGAGTTGGCACGGCGGGCGGTGCAGGCATCCGGCAAGTCAGTGCGTGTTGCCGGTTCGTTGCCGCCGCTGTTTGGTTCGTATCGTCCGGATCTGTTCGAAGCGGATCGCGTGACCGAGCTGCTGACGCCGCTGGTCAATGGGTTGGCCCCGCATGTTGATCTGTGGCTGGCGGAAACCCAGAGTTCGATTATTGAGGCGCGGGCCATTCACGCCGGGTTGCCGAAGGACGGTAAACCGTTCTGGCTGTCGTTCACCCTCAAGGATGAAGACACCGATGAAGTGCCACGCCTGCGCTCCGGTGAGCCGGTAGCCGAAGCGGCTGCGCTGGCGGCTGAACTTGGCGTCGAAACCCTGCTGTTCAACTGCAGTCAGCCGGAAGTGATTGGCGCGGCCATCGACGCGGCGCGCGCAACCTTTGAGCGTCTCGGCGTCACGATCAACATCGGCGCGTATGCCAACGCGTTTCCTCCGCAACCGAAAGAAGCCACGGCCAACGACGGGCTCGACCCGTTGCGTGACGATCTCGATCCGCCTGGGTATCTGCACTGGGCGCTGGACTGGCAACAGCGCGGCGCCAGTCATCTGGGTGGTTGCTGCGGGATCGGCCCGGAGCACATTGCGGTGCTGGCGCAAGAACTGCGTCGTTAAGAAAAGCCCCGCCAATTGTGGGAGCGAGCCTGCTCGCGAAAGCGGTCAGTCAGTCAATATTTCCGTGACTGACACAGCGCCTTCGCGAGCAGGCTCGCTCTCACAGGGGCTTTGTGACGATCAGCTACGGCACTCGGCCAAGCCTTTCACCTGGCCATCAGGCGTCTGGTTTTCATCGCTCAGCCAGCGCTCGAATCCCGCACCGATCGCCGGCCATTCCCCATCCAGAATCGAATACCACGCGGTGTCGCGGTTCTGCCCCTTGACCACCATGTGCTGGCGAAACACGCCTTCGAAGCTGAAGCCCAGACGCTCCGCCGCGTATTTGGAGCGGGCGTTGCCGTTGTTGCACTTCCATTCCAGGCGCCGGTAACCCAGCTCGAACGAATACTTGGCCAGCAGGTACACCGCCTCGGTGCTTTTCGGCGAGCGCTGCATTGGCGCACCGAAAGTGACGTGGCCGATTTCGATGCGGCCCTGCGCCGGAACGATCGACATCAGGCTGAGGATGCCTTGCACCTGACCAGTCGCACGGTCGATGACGCTGAAGAAGTACGGGTCGCTGTTGGCCGCATGATTGTTCAGCCAGTCGTTGAACGCGCTGCGCTCGCGAAACGGCCCGTAAGGCAAGTAATCCCAAAGCTTCGGATCGGCACCCGGCCCTTCGAGGGCGGCGTAAAGCTCATCGCCATGACGCGCCGGGTCGAGTTTTTCCAGGCGTATGAAACGGCCTTCGAGCAGGGTGGCGGAGGGGGCGGGGACGCCTTTCCAGTCAGCGAGTGAAGCGGTCATGTGCGCGTCTCCTTAAAGGGCTTTACGAAACTGGATGAATCCCGGACGTTCGGCAATGCGCTCGTAGAGCTGGATCGCCGTTGCATTGGTTTCGTGGGTCAGCCAGTGGACTTTGCAGCAACCATCAGCCTTGGCGGTAGCGTAGACATGCTCGATCAACAGCCGACCGACACCGGTGCCACGGGCTTCCGGCACCACCAGCAGATCCTGCAGATAGCAGGAATTCTCGATGCTCCAGTTCGAGCGATGATAGATGTAATGCACCATGCCCAGCGCTTTGCCTTCAGCCCAGGCGAGGGCGGCGTGGGTCGGTTCATTCGGGTCGAGAAAACGCTGCCAAGTGCTTTGGGTGACAGCGTCCGGCAGTTCCGTGTTGTAGAAGCGCAGGTACGCCTGCCATAGCGGCAGCCAAGCGGCGTGGTCGTTGGCGCTGACCGGGCGAATGTCGATCTGAGTCATGCGGATTTCCTTAGCGCATCAGGCTGGCGAGGGTTTGATCGTTGGCGTCGGGGCTGGCGGCGAGGCCTTCGCGCACCCCGGCGATATCTTCGGCGCTACGGTTCTGGCTGAGCTTGCGTTTGCCTTCGAGGCGGTCGATGGGAATGGCAAAACCGACGATGGCTTTGAGCATGGTGTCGATGTAATCGGCTGGCGCATCGTCCACCGACCACGGCTGGGCACGGCCTGCCTCGTGACGGTCGGTGAGGGTGCTGACAATGTCGAGCAAGCGGCCGCCATCGCTGAAGGTCTCGGCCTGGCCGTAGGCGTGCACGGCGATGTAGTTCCAGGTCGGCACGACCTTGCCGTGCTCGGCCTTGCTCGGATACAAGCTTGGGCTGACGTAGGCATCTGGTCCGGCAAAGATCAGCATGGCCTCGGCGCCGTCACGCAGGTCTTTCCACTGCGGATTGGCCTTGGCCAGATGGCCGTAGAGCGTGCCGTATTCGCCCTGTTCGCGATGCAGCAGCACCGGCACGTGGCTGGCTTGCAGGCCGCTTTCGCCGTGGCTGACCAGAATGGCCAGGCGCGTGGCAAGAATCAGTTCGTGCAGTTGGGACAAGTCTTCGATGGCAAAGGCGCGTGGCGTGTACATGGACAGATTTTCCTTGGCGAATGCCTGCATCCTAGGCAGGCTATTGGTCCGTTGTAAGAGCCATTGCTGAGCCATTTCATAGGTCCATTCGCCATGCCTGATCTGCCACCCTTGTCGATGCCCTTCAACCCGGCCGGTATCGAGCTTGATCGCCGTCAGGGCCTGAGCCGCCAGCTCTATCAGGCTCTGCGCCTGCGGGTGCTGGATGGACGTCTGGCCAGTGGCACGCGATTGCCGGCCAGCCGAGATCTGGCCTCGGCGCTGGGCATTTCCCGCAACAGCGTGGTGCGCGCCTACGATCAGTTGTATGCCGAGGGCTTTATCGAAGGCCGCGTTGGCGACGGTACTTACGTGGCGCAATTGGCTCAGGCATCCCCGCCTGAGAAAAAACTATCCACAAATTCATCCACAGGCTTGTCAACAGGCTTACCCACAGCCTTATCCACAAATTGGCTGGATTTACCTGTGAATCCATCCAGCAAAGTTATCCACAGCGACGGATTTTCCCGCATTGAAAAGCATCATTTGCCGCGACCACCGAGCGGTCCGCCGCGTGCTTTTCGGGTGGGTGTGCCGGCGTTCGATCTGTTTCCGTTCGAGGTCTGGGCCAAGCTCAACGCGGCTTTCTGGCGTAAACCGGATCTGCAGCAGCTGTGTTACGGCGACCCGGCCGGGGACGCGCGGCTGCGCGGCATGATTGCTGCCTATTTGCGCAGCTCGCGGGGCATGCAGTGCACGGCTGAGCAAATTGTGATCACCAGTGGCGCGCAGCAGGGCATCAGCCTTTGTGCACAGCTGCTGGTCGAGCCAGGGGACGGTGTGGCGATCGAGAATCCGGGCTATCGCGCCGCCGGACATGCCTTCGCTGTAGCGGGGGCGAAATTGCATGGGGTGGCGGTAGACAGCGACGGCATTGATTGCAGCGCCATGGCTCAGCTCAGCGATTGTCGGGTGGCTTACGTGACGCCGTCTCATCAGTACCCGACCGGCGTGGTGATGAGCCTGGCCCGGCGTCTGGAGCTGCTCGCCTGGGCCGAGCGTGTCGGCGGCTGGATCGTCGAGGATGATTACGACGGCGAGTACCGCTACACCGGCGCACCGCTGGCGCCGTTAGCGGCACTTGATCGTCAGGGGCGTGTGCTCTACGTCGGCACGTTTGGCAAGGTCGCTTTTCCGGCGTTGCGCCTGGGCTATCTGGTGCTGCCGCCCGCGCTGGTCGAGGCGTTCGCGCAACGCCGCGCCGTCGATGTGCGGCACTCGGAGGTCAGCACGCAAGCGGTGATGGCCGAATTCATGGCCGCCGGGCATTTCCAGCGGCATATCCGCCGCATGCGCCGGGCTGCGCTGAGCCGACGCAACTGCCTGCTCGAAGGCTGGCCGACGGTCGCCGGCGTCGGTCAACTGCCCGCCGTGCCGGCCGGGCTGCACTTGACCGTCGCCGTGGACAACATCGAGCGCGAGCAGCAATTGATCGCTCTGGCCGCTGAGGTCGATGTCGAAATCAACGGCCTGAGCAGCTACTGGCTCCCCGATTCGACTACGCCCATGGATAAGCGCGCCGGCCTGGTGTTGGGGTTTGCTGCTGTACCAGAGCCAGCAATCAAAGCGGCGCTGTCGCGTCTGCGGCAGGCTTGGCGAGAGTGAAGAACAGCGTTTCGGCGCTGCGACTGGAAATTTCGCTGCGATGGATTTCGATCAGCCTCTGATTATCCACATCGGTTATTTCAGAGGTGCCTCCGAGGCGGTGCTGGGCAACTGTCTTCATGTGTCCACGCAAAAATGCGCCATCGGGCGCGTCGGCGCTGCTGTAATGGAAATGCGCATAGCAGAGGATTTTGTCGGTATGCGCATCGCGAATCTGATACTCGTCGAGGAAGTCATTCTTATGGCGCCTCAGGCGCCGTCGGGTCAGGGTTTTCGAAATGTTCACTTCGCCCTTGTCCTTGAGCCACTCGACCCCGGCGGCTGTTGGTAGTTGTTGCTTGACCAGACGGATTCGCGTGCTGGTGCCCTTTTCCTCCAGCGTCGTAGCCGCAGCGTCGAGCTTGTGGTTGAGCGTTTCGGACGGTTCATGCAGAGCAGCGGTGAGGTTACTCGCCGTCAACGCTTCATCGATGGCGGCACCGGCCTTGCGCAACAGGGCGGCGTGGTTGTGGTATTCCTCTTCGACTTCCACCGGAATGCGCGAGCCGCGTTTGAGGCGCGCCTCGATGCGCCGATGAAACGCCGCCAGCCCGTCGATCAAGGCCTGCCCTGCGCTGATGCTGTTGTTGAGGTTGGGCCGGGCTTTCGGCGACGGTGCCGGCCGTGCATTCTGTTCGACCCAGATACCTGGCGACTCCTCCTTGAATGTCGCGATGACTCTCGTCAGTGCTGTACTGACTTCGACCAGATCGGTGTCTTTGCCGTCGAGGCTTTTTTTCCGTTCGCCGACCAGGATGCCCTTGTTGCGCGTCTTGATGATCTGCCGATTCGAAGATGACGCAGAAGGTCTCGACGGACCGGCTTGCGGCACCAGTAAATGCCGGTAGCGCAACAGATCGGCGAGTCGATTGTCGGCGCTTTCCTTGAATGCGGCCACGCGCGCCTGCAACTGCTTGAGTCGCTCCGTGTGTATGTGTTCGGAATATTCACTCGCCAGGTCATCGAAACGCTTGTCCACGGAAGCAAACTGTTCGCTCACCTGGCTCAGGGCGTCGATGCGTATGCGCAGATCGCTGAGGCTTTCATCGGCGCTCAGGTCCCGTGAACTCTGAACGTTCAGCGCAGCATCTTCGAACAGACTGGCCAGCGCTTGTTGTGCCTCGACATGAGCGGTGGAATCGCCGGGCTTGATGCAGGTGTACTGGCCGAGACTGATCTGCAGAGTCTTCAGATCATCCAGCGGGTAGGGCGCCAGGCTGATGTTGTATTTCTGCTTTATATCAAGGCCATCCGGTCCCAGCCTGGTGAGCTCCTCCATGCAGGCTTCAGCCGACTCCATTTTCTCGATAATGGTTTGAGTGACATCGTTCAACTGTTCGAACGCAGAGGTGGCTGCCTGCGATTCGCTGCGCAGTTCGTCGTCGAGTATCGCCTGCACCGCCAGTACCCGCTGCTGGTAATCCGAAGCGTTATTACTCAGCCACTCCTGTCCCAGAAACAACTGCATGTCCAACCGCTCCGGCATTACCGTGCGGTAGTTGGGAATCGACTGCTTGCAGTTGAGCTGCTTGATCAGCTTGATGTTTGCGGCATATTCGTTGTGCTGTGAATCGAGCGTGGCAAGGTACTGCGCAAGCGCTTGCTCGCGTGCCTGCGCAGGGGCATCGTGCAGGCTGTTGCGGTCTGCATCGAGACGGCTCCCTTTGCTCTCCATCGTCAAATCGAACGCAGTAATCTGCTCGGCCAATACGGCCACCTCCTTGTTTCTAATGCCTTGCGCGGCTTGGCGACCTTCCTCCAGTCCGCCGCCGCGCAAACGCAAGCGCAGATCGATTACCCACTGGCCGTTGGCGGTATAGGCCAGCCTGGGTCCGGCAGGTCGGGTGGGCTGACGCGTATCGACGATGTGCACATCGCCATGCGCGTTGCGCGCGACTTCGAACCAGCGTTCACCGACGCGGGCGTACCATTTGTCTGCGTGGGCGTAGAGGCCTCGCTGCGCACCCTCTCTGGTGGCAGCGCCAAGCCCTTTGGGCTTGGCGAGCTTGAACGTATCCAACAGCTTGGCGAGGGCCAACGGGGATCGTTTCAACGCCGTGATGCTGTCGATCGATGTGCCATGGGCTTCGGTCAATTGCGGGCCGGTGATGTCCGGCTGGCGCAGCGCTTTGACGATTCTGGCGGCAGGTTTGCTCGTCGCTGTGTCCTCTTCGAGCGTTGTGGCCACGGGCGTCGATGGCGCATCACCGATTGCCGCACGATGGGCGAGCACCATGCCCAGCGCCAGGAGGATATCGGCGATGGCCGTCCAGGCGACTTTCGCCGATTGCTCGTTGGCGCCGTCGGTGATTTCCTGCAGATCATCCATGATCTGCCAGATCCACGCCGCTGTACCTGCGCTGCGGCCCAGAAACGGCAGTGCGGCATTGAGCATCAGCCAGCCGCCCTGTTTCAGCGAGGCCCAGCGTGCTTCTGCATCGGAGACCGATTGCCGGTCGGCTTGAGTGACAAGCGCCTTGACGTTGCGTTCGTGCAGGGTGGCGAGGACATCGCTGGCGATCACCTGAGTGCCCAGCGCGACCGCGCCTGACATGTCCAGTGCTGTGGTCGGGTTGATCATCAGTTGCGGGATCGTCCACACCGACGGCAGCCTGGCGGTGAAGACGAACTGGCTGTAATTGAAGCGCACATCGTCCGGCAACCAGGCCAGTACCGAGTCGCGCAGATGTCGCGAATGCTGGATCGCAAAAAGCAGATTGGCCGGCCCCGGATATTGCAGCAGAGCTTTGTCGAACAGCGGTCGATATAGCACGCACGGCCCTTTGTCGGCATCGCGCGGGCCTATGACATACATGTTGTCGACAGTGTCTGCGGTGGAGCGGCTGCGATGAGCGACGAAGGCCAGAGGGCGAATGACGATTTCCTCACCATCGACGTAGCGTTCTGCGTCAGTCGTGGCCAATGCGGCAACCACGTATCGATAACCCGATTCGTCAATGCCGGCTCTGCCCTGGATCTTGTGCTGCAACGCCAGCAATGGCAGCTCGACGCGTAGCTGACTGGTATAGAGCCTTTCCAACCGTGACGCTTGCTCTGCGTCGTCTATCAGTACGGCCTTGAGATGCGCCGGGTAGGTCTTGCCGATGTCGACCGTGCTGACCAGTTTTTCCAGAAAAGTCGCGCTCAACCACTCGGGTACCGGGCTGCCATCCTTGTACCGCACAGTCTTGTTGCCCAAGGGCAGGCCAGCGAGGTTTTGCAGGGCGAGCTCGGTCAGCGTCCATGTCTGAGTCTGAGTATTTCCCGGCAACACAAACGTGCCCCAGACCACGAGACTGGTGATGGTGATTTCGATGTTGTCGATGTCCAGGTCTTGGGCGTCGGGCTGCTCCTTGAGAATCTGTTTGATCAGCGCTGCCCGAGTGAATGCCTGCAGGCTGGTGATTTCGTTCTGAAAGGATTTGCCGTTGTTCTCGTGCTGCAGCGTCGTCAGGTCCAGCAGGTGCCGGCTGTAACGTGTCTGATCGATGGGCAAGGCGTCGTTCAGCCAGTCCGGAAGCATCGGCTGTAAACGCTCGAAGTGCGCTTCGAGGCGCGGTGTCGGTTGTGCCGGTTTGCCGGCCGTGCCGGTATGCGGATAGACGCGTTTATCAGGGGAGTCCTGAAAAAAACTGATTTTGCCCAAGGCATCCGCTTCCAGGGAAATCAGGGTGCAGGCCTGCTGGTCGAAGAAATTGCCCTGGGGTTCGACCAGCCGCCACTTGAGATCTTCGCCCGAGGCGTTTGCGCCATATATCCGCAGCAGAGCCTCGCCGAGTTCCTCCAGTGAATCGAAACGCTGAAAGCCCTGAGTAATCGCGTGGGTGAGAATCAATGTACGGTCTGCGATGCTGCCGACCAACACTGCGGCGTCGAGCAGGGTCAAGTGGCTTTGCGTGTCGGCGTTCCCCCGATCGAGATCAATCAGATATGCCTTTGCCGAGTACGGGGCGGGGGCCAGGCGTTGTTGCGGGTCGGGCTGTTTGAAAATCGCCTGGGCCATGGCGATTTCATCGGCATCCCAGCCGACGCTGGCATCGACGTTCCACAGGTTGCGCAGTGCCTCGGACAATTGCTGCCAGCGCGGTTGCCCGGGATAGGTGAATTCGTCCCAGTAGTCGACGTGCTGCTCCTTGTAGGCGATGAACAGCAGCGGTGCGAGTTCGTTGAGCAACAGGCCGATCGCATCGATCTTCACCGGCAGATGCGCAGGGGCGGGCACGCCGGGTTGCAGGGTCAGGTAATGCTCGCCATCGAGGTACGTCACCGTGGTGCCGGACAGGCCGAGCCGCACCAGGGCGTTGGTCAGCGATCCAGCCTGATACCCGTCGGGTACCACTCGACCCTCCACAATGGCCCAGGCGGGTTGCACGACCATCGCCAGACGCGGGTCTATGTCGAGATTCGGATACAACGTCTTGAGGGCTTCGCGCAGCGTTTTTGATGCGACTTCTTGCAGCGAGGGGCCGGTAACCAGCTGAGTCACGATATCGACGGCACTGGCTTTGGGAATGGCGGTCATGTTGGTTTCCTGCTCTGTCGGGACGCCGCGAGGGCGGCGGAGCAGGGCAAGTTAAAAGGCGCGACAGCGACCCGTGCGGTAGATAAAGCTGCCAGGCAAAAAAAGACCCGCCTCGGCGGGTCTTCGGCAAACGAGCCGGTTTCAGGTCCCGGACTTGATTTTCGTCCAGGCTCGCGTACGTGCACGCTCGGCATCCCGAGGCAGCGGCTGCAAGGTGTAGAGCGTACTCATTGCCGCATCGGTCGGGTACAGGTTCGGGTTGTTGCGAATGGCCGGATCGACCAGGCCGGTGGCATCCTTGTTCGGGTTCGGATACCCGACAAAATCGCTGACCGGGGCAATCACCGCAGGTTGCAGCAGATAGTTGATGAAGGTGTAAGCGTCTTCGGTGTTCTTCGCGCCCTTGGGAATCGCGAGCATGTCGAACCAGATCGGCGCACCTTCCTTCGGCAGACGCATATCGACCACCACGCCGTTCTTCGCTTCCTTGGCGCGGTTGGCCGCCTGCGAGAAACTGCCGGAATAACCGACGGCCACGCAGATGTCACCGTTGGCGATGTCGGCCATGTATTTGGAGGAATGGAAGTACGTCACATAGGGGCGGATCTTCAGCAGCAGCGCTTCGGCCTTGGCGTAATCCGCCGGCTTCTTGCTGTTGGGGTCTAGGCCGAGGTGTTGCAGAGCCAGCGGCAGAATCTCCGACGGCGAGTCGAGCAGGGCGACGCCGCACTGCTTGAGCTTGCTGATGTTCTCTTCGTTGAAGATCAGGTCCCAACTGTTCACGGGCGCGTTGTCGCCCAGCGCTGCCTTGATCTTGGCCGGGTTGAAACCAATGAGGATGGTGCCGTACATGTACGGCACGGCAAATTTGTTTCCCGGATCATTGGCCTCGATCAGCTTCATCAGTTTCGGATCAAGGTGATTCCAGTTCGGCAGTTTGCTGCGATGCAGCGGCTGGAACACCCCGGCCTCGATCTGCTTGGCGAGGAACACGTTGGACGGCACCACCACGTCATAACCGGAATTGCCGGTGAGCAGCTTGGCTTCGAGTGCTTCGTTGGTGTCGAAGATGTCGTAGATCAGTTTGGTCTGGCTGTTCTGTGCCTTGAAGTCGTCCAGCGCCTTGGGCGTGATGTAGTCGAACCAGTTATAGACGCGCAGCGTGCGTTCTTCGGCGTGGGCGCCAGCGCTGAGCAGAGCCGCGCACAGCGCCGAGGCGATCAGTCGCTTTTTCATTGTTCGAAACCTTCCAGCACGTTCACTGCGTTGATGCCGATTTCTTCCACCGCGTAGCCACCTTCCATGACGAACAGGGTCGGCTTGCCGAGGGCGGCGATGCGCTTGCCCATGGCCAGATAATCCGGGCTGTCGAGTTTGAACTGCGAGATCGGGTCGTCCTTGAACGTGTCGACGCCGAGGGAGACAACGATGATGTCCGCGCCATAGCGATCGATCTCGTCGCAGGCCTGATCCAGCGCCGCGCTCCAGACATCCCAGCCGGAACCGGCCGGCAGCGGATAGTTGAAATTGAAACCTTCACCGGCGCCTTCGCCGCGCTCGTCGTCGTAGCCGAGGAAGAACGGAAACTCCGCTTCCGGGTGGCCGTGGATCGAAGTGAACAGGACGTCGCTGCGTTCGTAGAAAATCGACTGAGTGCCGTTGCCATGGTGGTAGTCGACGTCAAGGATCGCGACTTTCTTGTTGCCCTGATCGAGAAAGGCTTGAGCGGCGATGGCGGCGTTGTTGAGGTAGCAATAACCGCCCATCAAGTCGCTGGCGGCGTGATGTCCCGGCGGACGGCACAGGGCGAAGGCCGCGCGTGCGCCAAGCTGGATTTCTTCTTGTGCGGTCAGGGCCACTTGCGCTGCGCTGTAGGCCGCTTGCCAGGTGCCGGCGGTAATCGGCGCGCCGCCGTCGAAGCTGTAATAACCGAGCTGGCCGTGCAGGCTGGTCGGTTTGATCGCACGCAGCGTGCGCGCCGGCCAGGTGTAGGGCAGCAGGTCGCCGTCAGTGTTGAACTCGGTCCAGCGTTGCCATGCACCTTTGAAAAATTCCAGATAGTCACGGCTGTGAATGCGGGCGATCGGCTCCAGGCCGAAATCCTTCGGCGCTTCGACCGCCCCGAGATTTTGCTTCTGCACGCGTTGCAGCACATGGTCGGCACGCGACGGCATCTCGAAGCACGGCTTGAGCTGGCCATCGATGAGTTCGCAGCGGCCGTGGTGCAAGTGGTGATCGTCTGAGTAGATCGTCAGCATTTGTTGTTCTCCGCAAGGCTGATTCGGTGGTCTTCAGTGTTGCGGCGCAAGTTGAATCGGAGAACGTCGGGAGCGGCCAAAAGGGGATCGATATGGCCAAAACCTCTGACCGCAATTCGCCCCTTGTTCATGCAGGCTCATGCCTGGAGCAGACATCAATGCGGTCTGAACTGACTCGGCGCCACGCCGCTCCAGCGCACAAACGCATGCCGGAAACTCGCGGTCTCGCTGAAGCCCAGCGTCTCGGCGATCCGATAGATCGGCAGCTGATCCTCACACAACATCTGCTTGGCCCGTTCGAAGCGCAGTTCATCGAGCAGCTCCTGATAGCTGCTGCCCATGTCTTTCAAATGCCGGCGCAGGGTGCGCGGTGAGCACTTCATCTGCTGTGCCAGACCTTCCAGTCCCGGCGCGGCATTCAGTTGCGCGCTGAGCAACTGACGAATCCGCCCCAGCCAGGCCTGACGTCCGGTGAACTCCAGATTCTGTTTGCGGCAGCGCTCTGCCATGGCCTGATGGGTGATCGCGTCGGCCAGCGGCAGCGGCTGATCGAGCCAATGGCGGTCGAAGGCGAAGGCGTTGTCCTTGGCCGAAAAGTGCAGCGGCGAGTCGAAGGGTTCGGCGTAGCTGGCGCGGTAGTCCGGCGCTGCATGTTCGAAGCGTGTGGCGCGCAGTGGCAGGGAATGGCCGAGCAAGTCGTCGCAGATGACTTTCAGCGACACCAGACAGAATTCGGCGTTGAACACCGCCATCGCCGGGCTCTCGCGATAGTCGGCGGCGACGAACCAGACCTGCTCGCCATCGTCTTCCAGGCTCAGTTCGAACAGCGTGCCCAGCAGCGCCGGATAACGGATCGCCAGCCGCAAAGCGTCACCGAAGGTGGCACAGGTCAGCAGGGCGTAACCGAGCATGCCGTAACAGGACACGTGCATGCGCCGACCCAACTCAAGGCCAATGTCACGTTTGAGCGCGACCGCGTTGGTGCAGACCTGCATCTCTTGATGGGTGGTGATGCGCGTATCGGCACGCTGCAGATCGGCCGCCACGATGCCGCTGCCAGCCAGCAGCGCCTCACTCGACAGGCCTTCGGCCTTGAACGTGTTGAGGATCAGCGAGACCGCGTTGAGGGTGGTGAGGTGGGAGTGGAGCATGGGATCTTCCAGCCTGGAGGTGGCTGGGACGCAGCAATTTATATGCCGTACAAAAATCCCTGGTGGGAGCGAGCCTGCTCGCGAAAGCGGTGTGTCAGGCACACGAATGCCAAATGTGTCATGGCTTTCGCGAGCAGGCTCGCTCCCACAGGGGGACTTGCGTTGTGACAGATCAGCTCAGTTCGCCGCAGAGATCCAGTTCGATCAATCGACGCACTTCAGCCGTTTCCAGCCCGGCCCCCAGCAACCCATGCAACTTGCCGAACGCCGCCTCGCGCGTCATGCCGCCACCCGACAACACGCCAACACCTCGCAAGCGGCTGCCGGCCTCGTAGACATCCAGCTCGACCCCACCTTCATGGCATTGCGTCACTGCAACCACCACCACGCCGTTATCCCGGGCGCGGCCAAGGCTGGCGAGGAACTCGGGGTTGTCGCTCGGCCCGGTTCCGCTGCCGTAGCATTCCAGCACCAGACCTTGAATGCCGCTGTCGAGCAGGCCGTCGAGAACCTCGGCACTGATCCCGGGAAACAGCGGCAACACCGCCACTTTCGCCAGTTGCTTCGGCTGGTTGTAGTTCAGCGCGACTGGGATCGACGGCGCCTTCACACCACCGCCCTGACGCTCCAGGCGTTTGAACGGATGGCGGCCGAAGCTGCGCACTTTCGCGCAGCGGGTCGGCGCCAGCAGTTCGCCGTGGAAGTACAGGTGCACGCCCGGCGCCAGACCCTGGCCGAGGGCGACCAGCGCGCCGCCGAGGTTTTCCCAGGCATCGCTGTCGGTCACACCCGCCGGCAGCATCGAGCCGGTGAAACACACGCGGGCATGCAGGCCGAGCAACTGAAAACTCATCGCCGCCGCGCTGTAGGCCAGGGTGTCGGTGCCGTGCAGGATCAGCACGCTGTCGCAGCCTTGCACGTCCACGGCATTGACCACCGCTTCGCGCAGTTGCTGCCAGTAGGCCGGGGTCATGTTGGCGCTGTCGATCAGCGGCGACATTTCCCGAAACTGCCACTGCGGCACTACCAGCTCAGGCTGGCTGTGCAGGTAGTCGCGCATCCGCGCTTCGAAACCGGACGCCGGGGCCAGACCGTTGGCGCTGGCCTGCATGCCGATGGTGCCACCGGTGTAGAGCACCATGACGTGTTGAGCGGCGGGGTAGGTCGACGAGCTCATAGGATTCTCCGAAACGATGAGGGCCTTGCAGGAGCGAGCAGGCTCGCTCCTGCAGGTTATTGCATCACAATAACTGACGGGCGCAGGGGATGCGCCCGTCATTCACCTGTCAGCGTTGCGCTGCAGGTACGCCTTGCGGCGCAGTTTCAGTCTGGCCCGCCGCTGCTGGCGGGTTGACCGGCCAGGCGTTGCGATCCAGATCCAGGTCGGCGAATTTGCTCGAATCGAACACTGGCTGTTTGACGCCGGCGCGACGCTGCTCGTCGTAGTCGCGCATCACCCGCAGGCCGACCTTGAACAGCATGGCCAGGGCCACGAGGTTGACGAAGGCCAGACAGGTCATGGTGATGTCGGCGAAGGCGAATACCGTCGTCAGGTCCTGCATCGAACCCCACACCACCAGCGCCAGCACCAGGCCGCGGAACAGCATCAGCAGGGCGCGGTTGCGGCTGAGGAACTGCAAGCTGTTCTCGCCCAGGTAGTAGTTGTAGAGGATGCAGGTGAAGACGAACAGCGACAGCGCGACGCTAACGAACATGCGACCCCAGTCACCGACCACGGCAGCCAGCGAGTTCTGGGTCAGGACGATGCCGTCACCTTCGAAGCCCGGGGTGTAGAAGCCCGACAGCAGGATCAGCAGCGCGGTGCAGGTGCAGATCACGAAGGTGTCGAGGAACACGCTGAAAGCCTGGACCACGCCCTGCGCGCCCGGATGCTTGACGGCGGCCACAGCGGCGACATTCGGCGCACTGCCCAGGCCCGCTTCGTTGGCGAACACGCCACGCTTCACGCCCATGACAATGGCGCTGCCGAGCAGACCGGCAAACGCCGGGTCGAGGCCGAAGGCGCTCTTGAAGATGGTTTCCAGCATGGCCGGTACGTGTTCGATCTGGGTGCCGATCACGTACAGGGTCACGCCGATATAGGCCAGGGTTTTGATCGGTACCAACAGGTCGGAGACCGAGGCGATGCGCTTGATCCCGCCGATAAAGGTGATGGCCAGCAGCACCGCGAGGACGATCCCGGTGTGTTGCGGGTTGAAGTCAAAGGCGTTCTGCAGCGAGTGGGTCACGGTGTAGGACTGCAGGCCGATGAAGGCGAAGCCGTAGGTGACCAGCAGCAGAACGGAGAAGACTATCGCCATGCCCTTGAGCTTGAGCCCGTGCTGGATGTAATACGCCGGGCCACCACGGTACAGGCCGTCGCCATCGGCGCGCTTGTAGACCTGGGCCAGGGTGCACTCGAAGAAGCTGCTGGACATACCGACCAGTGCGGTCACCCACATCCAGAACACCGCACCCGGACCACCGAGGGTCACGGCGATGCCGACACCGGCAATGTTGCCTGCACCGACGCGGCCGGCGAGGCTGAGCATCAAGGCCTGAAACGAGCTGAGCTGTCCGGCGCTGCCTTTGAGGCTGTCGCGGAACACCGCGAACATGTGGAAGAAGTGACGCAGTTGAACGAAACGCGAGCGAATCGTGAAGTAGCTACCGAGCCCGACAATGAGCACGATCAGTACTTTCCCTGAGAGGAAGTCGTTGATGACTTCGAGCATGGATTTATCCTCGCTGTTTTTTGTGGGTGCAAATGCTGGATCGGAGAAACATCGTGTTACACCGGTCTGCGCGCGGCACGACGGGTGAGGCGAAGGTTTCGTCCCGGATCCATATCGCGGGTTTTGTTATTAGTTCGGGTTTCGCATGGGTTATGGCCTCGTTACCGACGACCGCTCACGCGAAGAGGGGCGGCACTATACCGATCAGTGGCGCGCCCGTCTGCACGGTAGTGGTGCAAGCGACGAAACGAAGCTTTGAAACACTTGGTGTTTGTGGCGAGGGGATTTATCCCCGTTCGGCTGCGAAGCAGTCGTAAACCATTGCACGCGGTGTTTCTGGTACATCTTTATTGTTGGTATCGGGGCCGCTTCGCAGCCCAACGGGGATAAATCCCCTCGCCACAAAGGCTCACCTGCATATTGTTCAGTCCCCCTACATTCGGGTCTCAAGATCAAACAGTTAAAAAAAAGGGCTCGGGGACAAAATCCCCAAGCCCTCAAAAGGTGAGAGGTGTCTAGTCCCTCGACCTGGTGAGCGGTGCTACAAGTTCGCGTCGGCTCAGGCTTTGAGCGGAACCAGACGCGGGGCAATCATGTTTTCCGGGCGCAGGATGTCGGCGAGCATGGCTTCGTCGAGCAGACCTTCTTCGCGCACCAGTTCCAGTACGCCACGGCCGCTTTCAAGGGCGATACGGGCGATGCGGGTGGCGTTTTTATAGCCGATGTACGGGTTCAGTGCGGTGACCAGACCGATCGAATGCTCGACCAGTTCGCGGCAGCGCGCTTCGTTGGCGGTGATGCCGACGATGCAGTGCTCGCGCAGCATGTCCATGGCGCGTTGCAGCAGGCGGATCGAATCGAGGATCTTGAAGGCGATCAGCGGCTCCATCACGTTCAGTTGCAGCTGGCCGCCTTCGGCTGCCATGGTCAGCGCCAAGTCGTTACCGATGACCTGGAACGCGACCTGGTTCACGGCTTCCGGGATCACCGGGTTGACCTTGCCGGGCATGATCGAGCTGCCTGGCTGACGCGCCGGCAGGTTGATTTCATTGATGCCGGTGCGTGGGCCGCTGGACAGCAGGCGCAGGTCGTTGCAGATCTTCGACAGCTTGACCGCAGTGCGCTTGAGCATGCCTGAGAACAGCACGAAGGCGCCCATGTCGGAGGTCGCTTCGATCAGGTCGGCGGCCGGTACCAGCGGTTGGCCGCTGATCAAAGCCAGACGTTGAACAGCCAGTGCCTGATAGCGCGGGTCGGCGTTGATGCCGGTGCCGATCGCGGTGCCGCCCAGGTTGACTTCGGTCAGCAGCTCCGGGGCCAGCGTCTTCAGACGCGCGAGGTCTTCGCCCATGGTGGTGGCGAACGCGCGGAATTCCTGGCCGAGGGTCATCGGCACGGCGTCTTGCAGCTGGGTACGGCCCATTTTCAGGACGTGGTCGAACTCTTTACCCTTGGCCGCGAACGCCTGAATCAGGCTGTCGAGGCTGGCCAGCAGCGCGTCGTGACCCAGCAGCAGACCCAGACGGATCGCCGTCGGGTAGGCGTCGTTGGTCGACTGCGCCATGTTCACGTCGTCGTTCGGGTGCAGGTACTGGTATTCGCCTTTCTCGTGGCCCATCGCTTCCAGAGCAATGTTGGCGATCACTTCGTTGGCGTTCATGTTGGTAGAGGTGCCGGCGCCACCTTGAATCATGTCGACCACGAACTCTTCGTGGTAATCGCCGCGGATCAATCGCGCACAGGCTTCGCTGATGGCAGCGTGCTTGGCTTCGCTCAGGTGACCCAGCTCGCGGTTGGCGTCAGCGGCGGCCTGTTTGACCATCGCCAGGCCCACAACCAGTTTCGGGTAATGCGAAATCGGAACGCCCGAGAGGCGGAAGTTGTTCACCGCTCGCAGGGTCTGGATGCCGTAGTACGCATGGGCCGGTACTTCGAGGGCGCCAAGCAGGTCGGTTTCTGTGCGGAAAGATGCAGCGGAGGACATGATAGAAATCATCTCGATAAGGACCCGGTCTGTGCCGGAACGCTGCGAATGCTAGGCTTGTGGGGATTTTTGGGCCAATGCTGTTCAGCACTGCCCTATGCACATTCGGCATAATGCCCATGTGACGCCGCCTGTGCGGCAGACGTGTGACCTGTTTTGGTGCGTGTCCGGGAGGACGTGATGAATCTGGAAAGCAAATGGCTCGAGGACTTCAGTGCCCTGGCCGCCACCCGCAGCTTCTCGCAGGCGGCCGAACGGCGCTTCGTGACTCAGCCGGCATTCAGTCGGCGGATCCGCAGCCTCGAAGCGGCGCTGGGACTGACCTTGGTCAATCGCTCGCGCACGCCGGTCGAACTGACGGCGGCGGGGCAGTTGTTTCTGGTGACCGCGCGCACCGTGGTCGAACAACTCGGTGAAGTGCTGCGCCATCTGCATCATCTGGAAGGCGGGCAGGGCGAGGTCATGCAAGTCGCAGCGGCGCACTCGCTGGCGCTGGGCTTTTTCCCGCGCTGGATCGCCCAGTTGCGCAACGAAGGGCTGAACATCGCCACGCGGCTGGTGGCGACCAACGTTGGCGACGCCGTGCACGCTTTGCGTGAAGGTGGCTGCGATCTGATGCTGGCGTTCTACGACCCGGATTCGGCGATGCAGATGGACCCGGAAATCTTCCCGTCGCTGCATTTGGGCCAGACCGAGATGCTGCCGGTGTGCGCGGCGGATCTGGATGGCAAACCGCTGTTCGATCTGGAAGGCGAGGCGAGTGTGCCGTTGCTGGCGTACAGCGCCGGGGCGTTTCTCGGCCGTTCGGTGAATGGATTGTTGCGCCAGCGCCAGTTGCGCTTCACCACGATCTACGAAACCGCCATGGCCGACAGCCTGAAAAGCATGGCCTTGGAAGGCCTCGGCATCGCCTGGGTGCCGCAACTGAGCGTACGCGCTGAGCTGGCCCGCGGGGAACTCGTGGTGTGCGGCGGCCCGCAATGGCATGTGCCGCTGGAGATTCGTTTGTACCGCTGCGCCCTGGTGCGCAAGGCCAACGTGCGGTTGCTGTGGCGCAAGCTGGAAGGCGGCGCTGCCCAAAACACTTGAAGCTGATGAAGATCGAATGTGGGAGCGAGCCTGCTCGCGAATGCGCAGTGTCAGGCCCTGAGGTATCGTCTGACACAACGCTTTCGCGAGCAGGCTCGCTCCCACAGGGGGATTTTTGCGCTGTTCTTTCGCTGACCTCAAGGTCAATAAAACCGGGCCTTTCGCTCATTTGACAGATGGTCGTTTCGGGGGCTGTTTATTGCTTTCTTTGCGGTATACTGCGCGGCCTTCGGCCGGCACGTCCGGCCATTTTTCGTACAATCAAGCCACGCAACCTGCGTGGCTTGTTGTTTTATGACGCGCCCGCGGGCGCTCCAGAGAGAAGAGGCGCGACGATGAGTGCACTGGTTGGCGTGATCATGGGCTCCAAGTCCGATTGGTCCACCCTTAGCCACACCGCCGATATGCTGGAAAAGCTCGGCATCCCGTACGAGGTCAAGGTGGTTTCCGCCCACCGCACCCCGGATCTGCTGTTCCAGTACGCCGAAGAGGCTGAAGGCCGCGGCATCGAGGTGATCATCGCCGGTGCCGGTGGCGCCGCCCACTTGCCAGGCATGTGTGCGGCCAAGACCCACCTGCCGGTGCTGGGCGTGCCGGTGCAGTCGGCCATGCTCTCGGGCGTCGATTCGCTGCTGTCGATCGTGCAGATGCCAGCTGGCATTCCGGTTGCTACCCTGGCCATCGGCAAGGCTGGCGCAATCAACGCCGCCCTGCTCTCGGCGAGCATCCTCGGCGCCAAGCACCCGCAATTTCACGCGGTACTGAAAACCTTCCGTGCCGAGCAGACAGACAGCGTCCTGGACAATCCAGACCCACGTATTGCCTGAGGTTGTTGAGATGAAGATCGGTGTAATCGGTGGCGGCCAGTTGGGTCGCATGTTGGCCCTGGCGGGCACTCCGCTGGGGATGAACTTCGCTTTTCTCGACCCTGCGCCGGACGCTTGCGCCGCTGCGTTGGGCGAACACCTGCGGGCCGATTACGGCGATCAGGATCATCTGCGCCAACTGGCCGATGAAGTCGATCTGGTGACCTTCGAATTCGAAAGCGTCCCGGCCGAAACCGTGGCGTTTCTCTCGCAATTCGTGCCGGTCTACCCGAGCGCCGAAGCCCTGCGCATCGCTCGTGATCGCTGGTTCGAAAAGAGCATGTTCAAGGACCTCGGCATTCCGACCCCGGCCTTCGCCGACATCCAGTCGCAAGCCGATCTGGAAGCCGCCGTCGCTTCGATCGGTCTGCCGGCCGTGCTGAAAACCCGCACCCTGGGTTATGACGGCAAGGGCCAGAAAGTCCTGCGCAAGCCGGAAGATGTTGCCGGTACGTTCGCCGAACTGGGCAGCGTTGCCTGCCTGCTGGAAGGCTTCGTGCCATTCACCGGCGAAGTGTCGCTGATCGCCGTGCGTGCCCGCGATGGCGAAACGAAGTTCTATCCACTGGTGCACAACACCCACGACAGCGGCATTCTCAAGCTGTCGGTGGCCAGCACCGATCACCCGTTGCAGGCGCTGGCGGAAGATTATTCCAGTCGCGTGCTCAAGCACCTCGACTACGTCGGCGTGATGGCTTTCGAGTTTTTCGAAGTCGACGGTGGCCTCAAAGCCAACGAAATCGCCCCGCGCGTGCACAACTCCGGGCACTGGACCACCGAAGGTGCCGAGTGCAGCCAGTTTGAAAACCACCTGCGTGCCGTGGCCGGCCTGCCGCTGGGTTCGACCGCCAAGGTCGGCGAGAGCGCGATGCTCAACTTCATCGGCGTAGTGCCGCCGGTGGAAAAAGTCATCGCCATCGAAGACTGCCATCTGCATCACTACGGCAAAGCTTTCAAGGCCGGACGCAAGGTTGGCCACGCCAACCTGCGCTGCGCCGACATGGTCACGCTGCAAGCGCAGATCATCAAGGTCCAAGCGCTGATCGCCGAGTAAACCAGTTTCATGTGGCAGCGGCGGAACCATTCAGGGGCCGCCGTTCTCTCATGGCAGGATGCCAAAGTCTGTCTAGGCTTTGGCATATCTACCAAATCAGAGGGAAATGCCATGGGAATTATCGGAACCATCTTTATCGGCTTGATCGTCGGCCTGCTGGCTCGGTTCCTGAAACCGGGCGATGACAGCATGGGCTGGATCATGACCATCCTGCTCGGTATCGGCGGTTCGCTGGCAGCCACCTACGGCGGCCAGGCTCTGGGCATCTATCAGGCGGGCGAGGGCGCGGGTTTCCTCGGCGCACTGGTCGGCGCTGTCGTGTTGCTGGTGATCTACGGTCTGATCAAAAAGAACTGATCGAAAGCGACAAAGCCCTCTCGGCCATCACGGCCGGGAGGGCTAGAATGCGCGGCGACTCACCGTCCATTCCTTTGCCTGCCGAGCACCTTCATGCGCCGTCTTCTGTTGACTCTCCTCTTGCTGGGCAGCTATCTCGCCCACGCCGGCGAACTGCCGGAAACCGACTGGCTGGAACTGATGCCCAAGTCGGACCAAAAGGCCCTCGAGGCCATGCCGGAAATCGACCACAACTCCCCCGAAGCCACCGGCACCTTCACCGAGAAAGGCGGGATGAAGCAGGCCAAAGGTCTGCCGGCGGTGATGTATTCGACGAAAACCGTGGCGTCGATGAACGACAAGCACATCCGCATCGGTGGTTACCCGGTGCCGCTGGAGTCCGATGCCAAGGGCCGCAGCACGTTGTTCTTCCTCGTGCCGTATCCGGGCGCCTGCATCCACGTACCGCCACCGCCGCCCAATCAACTGGTGCTGGTGCGATATCCGAAAGGGTTGAAGCTGGAGGACATCTACACACCGCTGTGGGTGACCGGCACGCTGAAGATCGAGAAGGTCAGCAATGACCTGGCGGATGCGGCGTATGCGCTGGAGGCGGAGAAGGTGCGGGTGGTGCAGGAGGCTGACCTCTAAAGCGCGCCACAGATAAATGTAGGAGTGAGTCTTTTTGGTGAAAGGATTTATCTATGGCGAGGGGATTTATCCCCGCTGGACTGCGCAGCAGGCCCCAGCTTTTGATTTAAAAAAAGCGGGGGCCGCTGCGCGACCCAGCGGGGATAAATCCCCTCGCCACAGGGCTCTTTGCCCTTTTGTATGGTGCTAGAGCCTAGAGCGGCGTAGCAGCTACGCTGACACCCATCGTATGGCGCGCCCCCGGCGCCAGGGTCACCAGATCATCCATCACGTTCGCCGTTTCGATGCACAGCATGCGCTGCCAGCCATCGTTGTCCATGTCCGGCAGTGCGGCGGCGCGGTCGATCCATGGGTTCCAGATCACCGCCGTGCGCGAGCCGGTGGAGGTCAGCACGATGCGTCGTTCCCAGGTCGGATCAACGATGCTCAATTGCGGCGGAACGTCGAGGTAGATGCGGTCGGTCTCGCCGGCGAAATGCAGATCGCCGCTCTGGCTGGCCGTGTTCCAGTCATCCAGGGTCTCGATATAATTCAGCCCGGCCACGCCGTCGACATGCACATTACGCACGTCACTCACGGCGAAATAGGTGTGCAGCGCCTGACTCAGCGTGACGCTGTCAGTACCACGGTTATGGCTGGTCAGGCTGTAATGCAGTTGATCCGCCAGATGCAGGGTCAGGGTCAGATCGACTTCGTGGGGCCAGCCCGGCAGGCCACCTTCCGGGTAGGGCAGCTTGAACTCGACCTTGATGCCGTCAGCCTCTGATTCGATGTTGCCCAACTGCCAGTCCATCGCCCGCACCAGACCGTGCGCGGGGGCCGGTTGCGCGCCGGTGTACATGGCCTGCACGCTGCTCGGGTTGCGTTCGAATTTGCCGAACCACGGCCAGCACACCGGCACGCCGGCGCGGATGCTCTTGCCGGTCTTGAACTCGGCCTTGTCGTTGAGCCAGATGATCGGCGGCTGGCCGTCGATCTGATAACTGAGGATGTGCGCGCCTTGCTGGGCCACCAGCACTTCGGCCTTGCCGTGGCGGATGCGCCAGCAGTTCAGTTCATCCTGTTTCACGGCTTCAACGTTGGGCGTGTTCATGGGCAACTCTCGATCAGACACTGGGGACGACTATCGACCGCAAAACGGCCGCGAGGTTTAACGCGCGCGTGGCGGCACCGAACGGGTGCGACCGCTTCCGTCGATGGCGACGAAGACGAAAACCGCTTCGGTGACCTTGCGCCATTCGCTGGACAGTGGGTCATCGCTCCACACTTCGACCATCATCTGGATCGAGCTGCGGCCGATTTCCAGGGTCTGGGTATAAAAGGACAACTGCGCGCCGACCGCGACCGGGACGAGAAACGCCATGCGGTCGATGGCGACAGTGGCAACGCGGCCACCGGCCACCCGGCTGGCCATGGCGGTGCCGGCCAGATCCATCTGCGCGACCAGCCAGCCGCCGAAAATATCGCCGAAGCCGTTGGTTTCGCGCGGGAGTGCGGTGATTTGCAGGGCCAGGTCGCCCTGTGGGATCGGATCTTCTTGTTCGAGCTCTATCATGCCGAGGGGCCTCTGACCCGTGACTCTTCGTGGGTATTGCGGGTGGTAGCCGTCTTCAAGAAAAACGATTCAACACCGAACACACTGCGTTCGTCACGTTTTCCATCAGGCGCCTAAAGGGAAACTCTGCGAAAAAGGCTAAATCCCGAGCAAAGGACGGGCCAACAACGTTTTCGCACAGCAACCTCTTACAAATCCTGCGCAGGTGGCGAGTATATCGGTCGATAGACCCCGCGACGACCACCCGGTTCTGATTTCGACCGTCAATTACGCGCCTCTATGTGCTTTTTCGAACAATTTGCTATGGTGCCGAACCTGTCCGAGCCACCGCCAGCGTTGTTGTGGCGACAGATTCGACTATAAGAGAAGCCCTTGCCATGACCACAGCGCCTTCGAGCCTCGCGCAGCCCGAGCAACCCGCACGACCGTTGACCCGCAATGACTACAAGACTCTGTCGCTGTCCGCCCTCGGCGGGGCGCTGGAGTTCTATGATTTCATCATCTTCGTTTTCTTCGCCACCGTCGTCGGCAAGCTGTTCTTCCCGGCCGACATGCCCGAGTGGCTGCGGTTGATGCAGACCTTCGGCATCTTCGCCGCCGGCTATCTGGCGCGCCCTTTGGGCGGCATCGTCATGGCGCACTTCGGTGATCTGCTGGGGCGCAAGAAGATGTTCACCCTGAGCATTTTCATGATGGCCGTGCCGACCCTGATCATGGGCCTGCTGCCGACCTACGCGCAGATCGGCATCTGGGCGCCGATCCTGTTGCTGCTGATGCGGGTGATCCAGGGTGCGGCGATTGGCGGTGAGGTGCCGGGGGCGTGGGTCTTCGTTTCCGAACACGTACCGCAAAAGCACATCGGTTATGCCTGCGGCACGCTCACCAGCGGCCTGACTGCCGGGATCCTCCTCGGCTCGCTGGTCGCCACGGCGATCAACAGCATTTATACGCCAGCCGAAGTGTCGGATTACGCCTGGCGGATCCCGTTCCTGCTCGGCGGCGTGTTCGGCCTGTTCTCTGTGTACCTGCGCCGCTGGCTGCACGAAACTCCGGTGTTCGCCGAACTGCAACTGCGCAAGGCACTGGCCGAAGAAGTGCCGTTGCGCGCGGTGCTGCGTGATCATCGCGGCGCCATCGCCATTTCGATGCTGCTGACCTGGCTGCTGTCGGCCGGCGTCGTCGTAGTGATCCTGATGACCCCGACCGTGCTGCAAACGGTCTACCACTTCTCGCCAACCACCGCGCTGCAAGCCAACAGTCTGGCGATCGTCTTCCTCAGCCTCGGCTGCATTGGCGCCGGCGCGTTGGCTGATCGCTTCGGCGCCGGTCGCGTATTCGTGTTCGGTTGCCTGGGCCTGCTGATCAGCTCCTGGACCTTCTACCACAGCCTCGCCGACCACCCGGACTGGCTGTTCCCGCTGTACGCACTGACCGGTTTGCTGGTCGGCACCATCGGCGCGGTGCCGTACGTGATGGTCAAAGCGTTCCCGCCGGTGGTTCGCTTCAGTGGCTTGTCGTTCTCGTACAACGTCGCTTACGCGATCTTCGGTGGCTTGACGCCGATGGTGGTGAGCCTGCTGCTGAAAGAAAGCGCGATGGGGCCTGCTTACTATGTAGCGGTGCTGTGCGGGATGGGGATTGTGGTAGGTGCGTGGCTGTGGAAGAAGGGGCGTTGATTTTCTCTCCCGCCTGATCGTTCCCACGCTCCGCGTGGGAATGCATCCTGTGACGCTCCGCGTCACGTCTCAAATGCGGACGCAGAGCGTCCATGGCGGCGTTCCCACGCAGAGCGCGGGAACGATCTGTCGCGACATGCTGGCCTTTCATCCAATTGTCATATTTCAGCCATAGAGTGTTCACATGGCCTGCTGATACTTGGCCCCGACTTAACACACCCTATCTGCTAGGAGTAAGGCATGAAACTGAAGCGTTTGATGGCGGCAATGACTTTTGTCGCTGCTGGCGTTGCGACTGCCAACGCGTTCGCCGCTGTTGACCCTGCTATCCCGAGCTACACCAAGACCACTGGTGTGTCGGGCAACCTGTCCAGCGTCGGTTCCGATACCCTGGCCAACCTCATGACCCTGTGGGCTGAGAACTACAAAAAAGAATACCCGAACGTCAACATCCAGATTCAGGCTGCCGGTTCTTCCACCGCGCCACCTGCACTCACCGAAGGCACCGCCAACCTGGGCCCGATGAGCCGCAAGATGAAGGACAACGAGCTGCAGGCTTTCGAACAGAAGTACGGCTACAAGCCGACCGCAATCCCGGTTGCCGTGGATGCCCTGGCGGTGTTCGTGCACAAGGACAACCCGATCAAGCACCTGACCATGGCTCAAGTCGATGCGATCTTCTCCTCGACGCGTCTGTGCGGTGCCAAAGCTGACGTCAAGACCTGGGGCGACCTGGGCGTGACCGGTGACCTGGCCAACAAGCCGGTCCAGCTGTTCGGCCGTAACTCGGTGTCCGGCACCTACGGCTACTTCAAGGAAGAAGCCCTGTGCAAAGGCGACTACAAGCCTAACGTCAACGAACAACCAGGTTCGGCGTCGGTGGTGCAGTCGATCAGCAGCTCGCTTAACGGCGTCGGCTACTCGGGCATCGGCTACAAGACCGCCAGCGTGAAAACCGTCGCCCTGGCCAAGAAAGAAGGCGGCGAGTTCATCGAAGACACCGAAGAAAACGCCCTGAACGGCAAGTATCCGCTGTCGCGCTTCCTCTACGTTTACGTCAACAAAGCCCCGAACAAGCCTCTGGCCCCGCTGGAAGCCGAGTTCGTGAAGCTGGTGCTGTCGAAGCAGGGCCAGGAAGTGGTAGTGAAAGACGGATACATCCCGCTGCCAGCCAAGGTTGCCGCCAAGGCACTGGCTGACCTCGGTCTGCAAGAAGGCGGCGCTGTCGCCAAGAAGTAACACCCTGAGGCCGGCCTGAAGCCGGACTCCTGTGGGAGCGAGCCTGCTCGCGAAGGGGGGTCACATGCAGCATCGATGTGACTGACCCGACGCCTTGGCGAACAGCCGCGCTCCTGCAACCACCAAATTTTCGACTCCGCTGCCGGACTTCCGGCTGGCGGATTTGCTGCGTCACTGCACTGTCATCTTTCTGTCATACAGGATCGCTAGGGTGTGCGCATGAATGATCTGGCCAATTCCCCAATGACTACGTCTTCCCCTCCCAAGCGCATTGATTTCAATACGCCTGAGCTGCAACGCAAACGCCGCATCCGCGCGCTCAAGGATCGCTTCACCCGTTGGTACGTCCTCGTCGGCGGCCTGGCGGTGCTCGCGGCCATCACCCTGATCTTCTTCTTCCTCGCCTACGTCGTTGCGCCACTGTTTCAAGGCGCCGACCTGACCGCGAAAGACTCGATCACCCCGGCCTGGATGCAGGACGCCGGCAAGCCGCTGATGATCTCGCTCGAAGAGCAAAATCAGGTGGCCATGCGTGTATCCGACAAGGGCCAGGCGCTGTTCTTCGATCTCGACAGTGGCGCTGAATTGAGGCGTGTCGATCTGCCGCTGCCTGCGGGCGCTACCGTGACGTCTATTGGCGAAGACCAGCCGGGTCATCCGCTGGTGGCCGTGGGTCTGTCCAACGGTCAGGCGCTGGTGTTCCGTCATACCTATAAAGTCAGCTACCCCGATGGCAAGAAAACCATCAGCCCGGCCATCGAATATCCCTATGGCGAGGCACCGATCGCGCTGAACGAAAGCGGCGGCGCGCTGGAGCATGTCAGCCTCAATGCCACCGACTCGACGCTGATGCTGGTCGGCTCCACTGGCTCGCAACTCAACGTGCTTTCGCTGACCAGCGAAGAAAACATGATGACCGGCGAAGTCACCAACGAGCAGACGCGCATCGATCTGCCGCAGATGACCGAGCCGGTGAAAAACATCTTCGTCGACCCGCGCCAGCAGTGGCTGTACGTGGTCAACGGTCGTGCTCAGGCCGACGTGTTCAGCCTGCGCGACAAGAGCCTTAACGGGCGCTACAAACTGCTGGAAAACGCTGACGCTCAAGTCACTGCCACCGCGCAGCTGGTCGGCGGTATCTCGCTGATCGTCGGCGATTCCAAGGGCGGTCTGGCCCAGTGGTTCATGGCTCGCGATACCGATGGCGAGCAGCGTCTGAAGCAGATCCGCACCTTTCAGATGGGCACCACGCCGATCGTTGAAATCGCTGCCGAAGAGCGCCGCAAAGGCTTCCTCGCCCTTGATGCCAGCGGCAAGCTCGGCGTGTTCCACAGCACTGCACACCGCACGTTGCTGGTCGATCAGGTGGTTGAAGGCCAAGGCCTGTTCGGTCTGTCGCCGCGCGCCAACCGAGTGATCGTCGAAGCCGGCGGCAAGCTGCAGCCGTTGCTGCTCGACAATCCGCACCCGGAAGTATCGTGGAGCGCGCTGTGGAGCAAGGTCTGGTACGAGAACTACGACGAGCCTAAATACGTCTGGCAATCGACTGCGGCCAACACTGATTTCGAACCGAAACTGAGCCTCTCGCCGCTGACCTTCGGCACCCTGAAAGCCGCGTTCTACGCGATGCTGCTGGCCGCGCCACTGGCCGTCGCTGCGGCGATCTACACCGCGTACTTCATGGCCCCGGGCATGCGCCGCAAGGTCAAACCGGTGATCGAGCTGATGGAAGCGATGCCGACGGTGATCCTCGGTTTCTTCGCCGGCCTGTTCCTCGCGCCGTACGTAGAAGGCCATCTGCCGGGCATCTTCAGCCTGCTGATGTTGCTGCCGATCGGCATTCTGGTCGCCGGCTTCACCTTCAGCCGCCTGCCCGAATCGATCCGCCTGAAAGTCCCGGACGGTTGGGAAAGTGCGCTGCTGATTCCGGTGATCCTGTTTGTGGGCTGGCTCTCGCTGTACATGAGCCCGTTCATGGAGAACTGGTTCTTCGGCGGCGACATGCGCATGTGGATCTCCCATGACCTGGGCATCACCTACGACCAGCGCAACGCTCTGGTGGTCGGTCTGGCCATGGGTTTCGCGGTGATCCCGAACATCTACTCGATCGCCGAAGACGCCGTGTTCAGTGTGCCGCGCGGCCTGACCCTGGGTTCGCTGGCCTTGGGTGCGACGCCGTGGCAGACCATGACCCGCGTGGTGATCCTGACCGCCAGCCCGGGCATTTTCTCGGCGCTGATGATCGGCATGGGCCGTGCGGTCGGCGAAACCATGATCGTGCTGATGGCCACCGGCAACACCCCGGTGATGGAGATGAACCTGTTCGAAGGCCTGCGCACCCTGGCCGCCAACGTCGCGGTGGAAATGCCCGAGTCGGAAGTCGGCGGCAGCCACTACCGCGTGCTGTTCCTCTCGGCGCTGGTGCTGCTGTTGTTCACCTTCGTCATGAACACCCTGGCAGAACTGATTCGTCAGCGTCTGCGCAAGAAATACTCGTCGCTTTAAGCAAAGGTAGAAGTCTGTGAAACAGAACTCCCTGAAAGGATGGTTCAAGAGCGGCGCCCCGGGCGTCTGGATCAGCGGTGGCGCGGTGTCCATCGCGGTCATCATGACCATTGGCCTGTTGGCGGTGATTGCCGTGCGCGGTCTCGGTCACTTCTGGCCGGCGGACCTGATCCACGCCCATTACGACGTACCGGGCCAGGCCAATCACCTGGTGATCGGCGAAGTGGTGCAGAAAGAAGAAGTGCCGCGCGCACGTCTGAAGAGCGCCGGTCTGCCGGTGCCGGACGAAGGTCCGGAATTCATGACCCGCGAGCTGATCAAGGTCGGCAACCGTGACCTGAACGGCAACGACTTCACCTGGATCGTCGGCGAGTGGCTGACCAAGCAGACCACACCGCCAGAATTGATGGCGATCGAGCGTCGCGAGTGGGGCAACTTCTACGGCTATCTGGTCAACGTCAAACAGGATGGCAAGGTCATCGCCGAGGGCGAGGCCGCATGGCCTGAACTGCAAGCGCGCATCGATCGGGTGAACGATCTCGCGGCTCAACTGAAGACGCTGGAAAAAACCGACATCGGCGCGATCAACGCCGGTCTTGAACGCATCCGATTGCATGGGCGCAAACTCGAGCTGGAAGGCAAACTCGACGCCACCGCACAAGCGGACATGGAATCCGAGCGCGCCGAACTGGACGCGCGCTACAAGGACATCGAAGCACGTCTGTCTGATTTGCATGCACAGTTCAACCGCGACGCCTTGACCGCCCGTGACGCCAACGGCAAGGAAATCGAAATCGGTCTGGGCAAAGTCGTGCATGCCTACCAGCCAAACGGCATGAGCACCTTGACCAAGGTTGGTTTCTACTTCAGCAAGATCTGGGAATTCCTCTCCGACGACCCGCGTGAAGCGAACACCGAAGGCGGGATCTTCCCGGCGATCTTCGGCACCGTGATGATGACCCTGATCATGGCGATGATCGTCACCCCGTTCGGCGTGCTGGCAGCGGTGTACCTGCGCGAATACGCCAAGCAGAACACCCTGACCCGGGTCATTCGCATTGCGGTGAACAACCTCGCCGGCGTACCGGCGATCGTTTACGGCGTGTTCGGCCTGGGCTTCTTCGTCTACGTGCTGGGTGGCTCGGTCGACCGCTTGTTCTTCCCTGAAGCTCTGCCGGCGCCGACCTTCGGTACGCCGGGCCTGCTCTGGGCTTCGCTGACCCTCGCGCTACTGGCGGTACCGGTGGTGATCGTGGCGACCGAAGAAGGTCTGGCGCGGATTCCCCGCACAGTGCGTGAAGGTTCGCTGGCCCTCGGCGCGACCAAAGCGGAAACGCTGTGGAAAATCGTCATCCCGATGGCCAGCCCGGCCATGATGACCGGGATGATCCTCGCCGTGGCCCGCGCCGCCGGTGAAGTGGCGCCGCTGATGTTGGTGGGTGTGGTGAAACTGGCGCCGTCGCTGCCGGTGGACGGCAACTACCCGTATCTGCACCTGGACCAGAAGATCATGCACCTGGGCTTCCACATCTATGACGTCGGCTTCCAGAGCCCCAACGTCGAAGCAGCCCGCCCGCTGGTGTACGCCACCGCGCTGCTGCTGGTGCTGGTGATCGCGACGCTGAACCTGTCGGCGGTGTATATCCGCAACCACCTGCGCGAAAAATACAAAGCACTGGATAGCTAAAGCCCTTAGCCACAAGCGGCAAGCTACAAGCCGCTTTTGCTCAAACTTGCAGCTTGCAGCCAGAAGCTTGCAGCTACGAACGGAGTGAGAACCCCATGCAGCACGAAACACACAGCCACGGCATCAACATGTCTGCCCTGGGCCGCGACAAGCAGAGCCTGGACCTGGCGCAGGAAACCGTTGCCATCGAAGTACCGGGCCTGAGCCTGTACTACGGCGAGAAACAGGCACTGTTCGACGTCAGCATGAACATCCCGAAGCAGCGCGTGACCGCGTTCATCGGCCCGTCCGGCTGCGGTAAGTCGACGCTGCTGCGTACCTTCAACCGGATGAACGATCTGGTCGACGGCTGCCGTGTCGAGGGCGCGATCAACCTGTACGGCAACAACATCTATCGCAAGGGCGAAGACGTTGCCGAACTGCGTCGTCGCGTCGGCATGGTGTTCCAGAAGCCCAACCCGTTCCCGAAGACCATCTACGAAAACGTGGTCTATGGCCTGCGCATCCAGGGCATCAACAAGAAGCGCATCCTCGACGAAGCCGTTGAGTGGGCGTTGAAAGGCGCGGCATTGTGGGACGAGGTCAAAGACCGTCTGCACGACTCGGCCCTCGGCCTTTCCGGCGGTCAGCAACAGCGTCTGGTGATCGCGCGCACCATCGCGGTTGAGCCGGAAGTGCTGCTGCTCGACGAACCGTGCTCCGCTCTCGACCCGATCTCGACGCTGAAAGTCGAAGAGCTGATCTACGAGCTGAAGTCCAAGTTCACCATCGTCATCGTTACCCACAACATGCAACAGGCGGCACGGGTATCCGACTACACCGCGTTCATGTACATGGGCAAACTGGTGGAATTCGGCGACACCGATACCCTGTTCACCAATCCGGCGAAGAAGCAGACCGAAGACTACATCACCGGTCGCTATGGCTGATTGGGGCAGCTGCAAGCCGCAAGCTTCAAGCTTCAAGCGGCAAGAAAGAATTGGTGCGATATCAGGACTTACACATAACTGCTTGAAGCTTGCAGCTTGAAGCTTGCAACTTTCGCGGAGCGAACAATGATTTCCAAAGAAGGCCTTACCCATCACATTTCCGCGCAGTTCAACGCTGAACTGGAGGAAGTGCGCAGCCACCTCCTTGCCATGGGCGGGCTGGTCGAGAAGCAGGTCAACGACGCGGTCACGGCGCTGATCGAGGCCGATTCCGGCCTGGCTCAGCAGGTGCGTGAGATCGACGACCAGATCAACCAGATGGAACGCAACATCGACGAAGAATGCCTGCGCATTCTCGCCCGTCGTCAGCCAGCGGCGTCGGACCTGCGCTTGATCATCAGCATTTCCAAGTCGGTGATCGACCTTGAGCGTATCGGCGACGAAGCCACCAAGATCGCCCGTCGTGCCATCCAGTTGTGCGAAGAAGGTGAAGCGCCGCGTGGTTACGTCGAGGTTCGTCACATTGGCGACCAGGTGCGCAACATGGTTCGTGATGCGCTTGACGCCTTCGCCCGTTTCGACGCTGATCTGGCCTTGTCGGTGGCGCAGTACGACAAGATCATCGACCGCGAATACAAAACCGCCCTGCGGGAGCTGGCCACCTACATGATGGAAGACCCGCGCTCTATCTCGCGGGTGCTGAGCATCATCTGGGTCCTGCGTTCGCTGGAGCGCATCGGCGATCATGCGCGCAACATCTCTGAACTGGTGATCTACCTGGTGCGCGGCACCGACGTGCGCCACATGGGCCTCAAGCGCATGAAAGAAGAAGTTGAAGGCACAAGCGCTGAAACCGCTAATGTTCCGGGCGAAGCTGACGATAAGTAAGATTGCCTGAGAAAAGCGCCCGGCCCTCTGGCCGGGCGTTTTTGTTTCTGCTTTTCGGAGGCAGATACGGATCGGAAAGCGAATTAAAAAGCAGCACCCGCGAACGAAAAGTCCCGGCGTGACTGAAGAGTTTTGGCAATGTGCCATCAGCCAGCGTTATGCTTGCCGGGATTTTAATAGGGGTGTTGGATGAGCAAGATCAGTGTGTTGGTCGTGGACGATGCTTCGTTCATTCGTGACCTGGTGAAAAAGTGCCTGCGTAATTACTTCCCGGGGATCCGCACCGAGGACGCCATCAACGGCAAAAAGGCCCAGGCGATGCTGGCCAAAGAGGCTTTCGACCTGGTGCTGTGTGACTGGGAAATGCCGGAAATGTCCGGCCTCGAACTGCTGACCTGGTGCCGCGAGCAGGACAACCTCAAGACCATGCCGTTCGTCATGGTCACCAGCCGTGGCGACAAGGAAAACGTCGTGCAGGCGATTCAGGCCGGCGTATCCGGTTACGTCAGCAAGCCGTTCACCAACGAGCAGCTGCTGACCAAGGTCAAGCAGGCACTGAACAAGGTCGGCAAGCTCGACACCTTGATGAACAGCGCGCCGACCAAAATGAACTCGGCGTTCGGCAACGATTCCCTGAGCGCACTGACCGGCGGCAAGCCTGCCGTGGTCGGCGGCGCTGCGGCCAGGCCTGCCGCTGCCGCTACTGCACCCGCTCCAGCCGCTGCGCCGTCGCGCGGTTTGCTCAACAGCCCGCCAGTTCAGGCGCCCGGTGCATCCAAGGCGCCGGTGGGCGGTCGTGGTCAGGGCCAGTTGCGCCTGCCGAGCGGTACTCAGCAATGCGTGATCAAGGCCTTGAGCATCAAGGAAGCCCTGCTGGTAGTGAAGCGCACCGAAACCCTGCCGCAGATCCTCGACAGCGCCGTGCTCGATCTGGAGCAGGGTGACAACGCCGAGATCGCGCGGCTCAACGGTTACCTGCACGCCATCGTCGCCCACGAGCAGAAAGCCGACAGCGACTGGCTGCAACTGACCTTCCGCTTTGTCGACCAGGATGCGCAGAAGCTCGACTACATCTCGCGCCTGATCGCCCGTGGCACGGCGCAGAAGCATTTCGTACCGGGCGCGTAAGCTTCGTCGCCTGATAGGCCGCCTTCGCGAGCAGGCTCGCTCCCACCCTGGAACGCATTCCAAATGTGGGAGCGAGCCTGCTCGCGAAGGGGCCAGCCGAAACACCACTTGTCTCCGATGCTCTGATCGTTCCCACGCGCAGCAAAGGAATGCCTCAACCGGACGCTCCGCGTCCTCTGTGCAGGGGACGCAGAGCGTCCCGGGCTGCATCCCCACGCAGAGCGTGGGGACGATCATTTGAAACATCTGTCGACTAGCCTGGTCTGTCTCAGCTGCTAGGCTGATTCCCAGGCCTTCCTTCGACAGACTTTTGCCCATGCTCGCGCGCCTGCTGTTTTTCTGCGGTCTCTGCCTGGCCTCCCAGCTGGCGATGGCCATGACCATCTACAAATCCACCGACGCCAACGGCGTGGTCTCGTACAGCGACCGCCCGAGCAAAGGCGCGAAAGTGTTCGTGTTTCAGGACCGCATGGTCGAGCGCCTCGACCGCCAGGTGTACCTGGACATCAAGAAGCAGAAGGGCGTCGACGTGGTGTTTGCGCGCAACGATCTGTACGCGCCGGTCGAGGTTGCCCTGGCCTTCATCGGCACGAGCAATGTGCGTGGCGTGCCTGCGCGGGCGATCCGTCGCGTGCTGCCACCGCGCAGCAACACGCGGCTGGCGCTGCTGACGGCGATCAGTCGTGACCAGCCGCTGGTGTATTCGCCGCAGTTCCAGTATTCGCTGGGCGACCCCGCAGGCACCGCGCAGAGCTATCGCTATCCGCTGCCCTGGCGTGGCGGGCCGTTTCGCCTGAGTCAGGGCGCCAACGGCCAATACAGCCACTACGGGCCGAAGAACCGCTACGCCATGGACATCGCCATGCCGGTGGGCACGCCGATCATCGCCGCGCGAGCGGGAGTAGTGGTCAAGACCGAGAACTACCAGAGCGGGCGCGGCACCGATGCCTCCGGCAATTTCGTCCGGGTGCTGCACGACGACGGCACCATGGGCGTGTACCTGCATCTGAAACAGGGTTCGGTGAGCGTGCGCGAAGGCCAGCGGGTCAAGGTCGGCAGCCCGCTGGCGCTGTCCGGCAACACCGGCAACAGCAGCGGCCCGCACCTGCATTTCGTGGTGCAGCGCAATACCGGCGAAGGACTGGTGTCGATTCCCTATCAGTTCAACCAGCCGCTGGGGGCGTTGCCCAACTTTGCGTTGGGCAAGCAGTAGGCGCGATAGGGTGTTGAGGGTTTTTGTGGCGAGGGGATTTATCCCCGTTGGGCCGCGAAGCGGCCCCAAATATTGCGACTCTGTACTAACTGACTGCATTCAATGGTTTTGGGACGGCTGCGCCGTCCAACGGGGATAAATCCCCTCGCCACAAGAGCCCCCCAAACTCCCATCAATCCAGCATCAACACCTTGGCCAGGACAATCTTTGGCCCTTTCATCTTCTTGATGATGATGCGCAGGCCTTCGACTTCCAGCACTTCTTCCTCTTCCGGCACCCGTTTCAGGGTTTCGTAAACCAGCCCGGCGAGAGTTTCCGCTTCGATGTGATCGAGATCGATGCCCAGCAGACGTTCAACCTTGAACAACGGCGTATCGCCACGCACCAGCAACTTGCCCGGCTGATAGGCAAGGATGCCGCGCTCTGCCTTGCGGTGTTCGTCCTGAATGTCGCCGACCAGCACTTCCAGCACGTCTTCCATGGTCAGGTAGCCGATGATGTTGCCGTCAGCCTCCTCGACCACGGCGAAGTGCGAGCCACCCTTGCGGAACTGCTCCAGCAGCTGCGACAGCGGCATGTGCCGCGATACGCGCTCCAGCGGGCGGGTCAGCTCGGCCAGGTTGAACGACTCGGGAATGTGGTCCAGCGCGGCCAGTTCCAGCAGCAGATCCTTGATGTGCAGCAGGCCGACGAACTCCTGGCGCTCGCTGTCGTACACCGGATAACGGCTGAACTTGTGGCGACGGAACATCGCCAGGATTTCCTTCAGCGGCGCGTTGAATTCCAGGGTGATCAGGTCTTCGCGGGAGTTGGCCCAGTCGACCACTTCCAGCTCGCCCATTTCCACGGCCGAGGCCAATACGCGCATGCCCTGATCGCTGGGATCCTGGCCACGGCTGGAGTGCAGGATCAGTTTCAGTTCTTCGCGGCTGTAATGGTGTTCATGGTGCGGGCCGGGTTCACCTTGCCCGGCGATACGCAGAATCGCGTTGGCGCTGGCATTGAGCAGGTAGATCGCCGGGTACATCGCCCAGTAGAACAGGTACAGCGGCACCGCCGTCCACAGCGACAGCAGCTCGGGTTTGCGGATCGCCCACGACTTGGGCGCCAGCTCGCCGACCACGATGTGCAGGTACGAAATGATGAAGAACGCGGTGAAGAACGACACGCCTTTGATAATCTCGGGCGAGTCGACGCCGACCGCGCTCAGCAGCGGTTCGAGAATATGCGCGAACGCCGGCTCACCGACCCAGCCCAGACCGAGAGAGGCGAGGGTGATGCCGAGCTGGCACGCCGACAGGTAGGCATCGAGCTGACTGTGCACGGTGCGCAGGATGTGTCCGCGCCAGCCGTGTTGTTCAGCGATGGCCTCGACCCGGGTCGAGCGCAGTTTGACCATGGCGAATTCCGCCGCAACGAAAAAGCCGTTGAGCAACACCAGGATCAGAGCAAAAAGGATCATGCCGAAGTCGGCAAAAATGGTCGCGAGGGACAAGCCAGGGGAAGGGTCCATGATGGAGTTTTGCGGGTTCCGTGTGATTCGAAAGTGGGGAGAAACAGCGCCTGAAAGGCAGGCACAAGTCAGCCAATGTAGCGGCTGACCGTGCGATTGCCTAGTGGCGTGTGCCGGGCGGCATCACTCGGCGGCGCTGATCGCCCGTGCGCTGGCCACCTGGGCCGGGGCGAAATGGCAGGTGAACGTGCTGCCGTGGCCGGGCACGCTGCTGATCTCCATGCGCGCGCGGTGGCGCAGCAGCACGTGCTTGACGATGGCCAGGCCGAGGCCGGTGCCGCCGGTGTTGGAGTTGCGGCTGGAATCGACGCGGTAGAAACGTTCGGTCAGGCGCGGCAAGTGTTTGCTGTCGATGCCGATGCCGGAATCCTGCACGCTCAGGTGCGCGCCCTGATCGTCGCCCCACCAGCGAATGCGGATGTTGCCCTCGGCCGGGGTGTACTTGACCGCGTTGAACACCAGATTGGAAAACGCACTGCGCAGCTCGGCCTCGCTGCCCTTGAGCAGCACTGCGGCATTGGCCTCGAGGCTGATGCGCTGGTTCTTCGCCCCGGACAACTGCTGCGCATCGCTGGTGATCGATTGCAGCAGTGTGTCGATCTGCACCGGCTGGTTGTCCGACGGATAGTCGGTGGCTTCCAGCTTGGCCAGCAGCAACAGGTCGTTGAGCAGCGTCTGCATGCGCCCGCCCTGTTGCTGCATCTGTTGCAGGGCTCGGCTCCAGCGCGGGTTCACTTCCTCGACATTGTCCAGCAGGGTTTCCAGATAGCCGCAGATCACCGTCAGCGGTGTGCGCAGCTCGTGGGAGACGTTGGCGATGAAGTCCTTGCGCATCTGTTCCAGCTGATGAATGCGCGTCACGTCGCGGACCAGCATCAGGTGTTCATTGTTGCCGTAGCGGGTCAGGTACAGCTGAATGCGCACGCGATCGTTGGTCGGCGAAGGGATTTCTAATGGCTCGGCGAAGCTGTCCTGCTCGAAGTATTCCTTGAAGCGCGGATGGCGCACCAGGTTGGTCACCGGTTGGCCGCTGTCCTGCGGAGTCTTCAGGCCGAGCAGGGTTTCGGCGGCGCGGTTCCACCATTCGAGGTTGCCGTCGCTGTCGAGCATGATGACTGCATCTTTCAGCGCGGCGGTGGATTCCTGCACCCGGTCGATCACCGCTTGCAGACGCCCGCGCACCCGTTGGTCGCGGCGTTGCAGGTGATAGATGCTGTCGAACACCTCGCCCCACAGACCATAGCCATCGGGCGGTGCTTCGTCGGGTTGATGCTGGCGCAGCCATTCGTGCAGACGCAGCAGTTGCTTGAGCGTCCAGGCCAGATAAAGCCCCAGACCCGCCGCGAGGCTCCAGCCGTAATAGCCGGTGATCAGGCCGATCACCAGGCAGGCGGTGACCAGCAACAGCATGTGGCGAATCAGGGTGCCATGCCAGTTTTGATTCACAGAGGCGTCCTTAGCCGCAGCTTCAAGTTTCAAGCCGCAAGCTCCAAGCTAAAGCGGATCGGCTGTTACTTGCCGCTTGTAGCTAAAAGCTTGCAGCTGCTTTTATGCTTTTGTAGAGAACCGATAACCGGTGCCGCGCACGGTTTGTACCAGATTTTCGTAAGCGTCGCCGAGGGCCTTGCGCAGGCGGCGGATGTGCACGTCGACGGTGCGCTCTTCGACATACACGTTGCCGCCCCAGACCTGATCGAGCAACTGGCCACGGGTGTACGCGCGTTCCTGATGGGTCATGAAGAATTGCAGCAGGCGGTATTCGGTCGGGCCCATCTCGGCGGGTTTGCCGTCGATGGTCACGCGATGGCTGATCGGGTCGAGCAGCAGGCCGCCGACTTCGATCGGCGCTTCGCCATCGGTCGGTCCGGCGCGGCGCAGCACTGCCTTGAGGCGGGCGACCAGTTCACGCGGCGAAAACGGTTTGGTGATGTAGTCGTCGGCGCCGACTTCCAGGCCCTGAATCTTGTTGTCCTCTTCGCCCTTGGCGGTGAGCATGATGATCGGGATGTCCCCGGTCAGCTCGTCACGCTTGAGGCGCCGGGCCAGTTCGATGCCCGAGGTGCCGGGCAGCATCCAGTCGAGCAGGATCAGGTCCGGTTTGCGGTCGACGATGATGGCGTGAGCCTGCTGCGAGTTCTCTGCCTCGAGGCAGTCATAGCCGGCCATTTCCAACGCCACGGCGATCATCTCGCGAATGGGCGCTTCGTCGTCGACGATCAGAATGCTCCTGCCAACCATGCCTTAATCCTCTTGTCATTTAACTGTCTTGCGCCGCATTAGATAACGGAATTATTGCAGTCGTGTGACAGTATTTCAGGCGCGCAACATTTGCACCCATCCTCGACTAAGCTCTAAGTCCGAATCCTGACAACCACAAAAGAAGGTTTCCATGACTCAGATGACTGCTTCGTTCAAAGCCCTGCTGATGGCTGCCGCCCTGACATTGCCGGGGCTGGCCATGGCGGCCGATCCGGCGATGGAAAAGGACGGCATGTACACCGATCAAAAGGGCATGACCCTGTACACCTTTGCCAAGGACTCCGCTGGCAAGTCCGCGTGCAACGACAAGTGCGCGGCAAACTGGCCGCCGCTAATGGCGACAGCGAATGACAAGTCGATGGGGGACTGGACGGTAATCACTCGTGATGATGGCAGCAAGCAATGGGCCTACCAGGGCATGCCGCTGTACACCTTTGTGATGGACAAGAAGGCCGGCGACATGACCGGCGACGGCAAAATGGACGGCGCGTGGAAAGTCGCCAAGGCCAAATAACTACGGTCCAAAACCCTGTGGGAGCGAGCCTGCTCGCGAAGCGGTGTATCAGTTATCGCAGAGGTGACTGCCATGACGCCTTCGCGAGCAGGCTCGCTCCCACAGGTGTCATGCATCAGCGCAATGCGTAATCCAGCACGATCCCGACAAAGATCGCCAAGCCTGCCCAGTGGTTATGCAAGAACGCCTGGAAGCAGCGCATGCGGTCCTTGCTGCGCGTGTACCAGAACTCCCACGCATAACATCCCGCAGCCACCAGCAAACCGAGGTGGAACCAGATCCCCAGCTCGAACTTCGACCCGGCCAGGATCAGACAGCCCAATGACAGCGCCTGCAAGCTGAGGATGATCACCCGATCTGCCTCGCCAAACAGAATCGCCGTGGATTTCACGCCGATCTTCAGGTCGTCATCGCGGTCGGTCATCGCGTAGTAAGTGTCGTAGCCCACCGTCCACAGCAGGTTGGCAATCCACAGCAGCCACGCCGCCGCTGGCAATTCTCCGGTCTCAGCGGTAAAGGCCATCGGCATGCCCCAGGAAAACGCCGCCCCCAGCACCACTTGCGGGTAGTAGGTGTAGCGCTTCATGAACGGATACGTGAATGCCAGCGCCAGACCGCCCAGCGACAGCCAGATCGTCGGTGCGTTGGTGCACAGCACCAGCAGAAAACTGATGCCCATCAGCACGGCAAAGAACACCAGCGCTTCCTTCGAGCTGATCCGGCCAGCAGCAAGAGGTCGTTGCGCGGTGCGTTTGACGTGGCCGTCGACCTTGCGGTCGGCCCAGTCGTTGATCACGCAGCCGCCGGCACGGGTCAGCACCACGCCGAGGACAAAGATGACGATGTTGGCCAGCGACGGCGAACCCTTGCCGGCAATCCACAACGCCCACAGCGTCGGCCACAGCAGCAGGTAAATGCCGATCGGCTTGTCCATGCGCGTCAACTGAACGAAATCCCAGGCGCGCGGGTTCAGACGGTTGAGGGACTTGAGCAGGCTCTGATACATCAGCAGTTCTCCGGATGGGCGCGGGCGACGTCCCACAGGCTCGGCAGGAAGATTTCCGCGACCAGCACGCTCAGCCCGCCACGATCGAAACGCGAACGCCGGCCCCACAGCTCAGGAGCTTGCACCGCTGGCGGCAACCATTGTTCAGGGTAGAGGCAGACTTCAATCACGCGGCGCTGAAATGCCCGATCGCAAAACAGCAATTCGCCCAGCGAGCGGCTACCCAGTTCATCCATGTGCAAACCATCACCTTGCAGGGCCGCCCGCGAGGCAACGCTGCGGGCAAACACCCAGGCCTCGCCGTGGCCGCGCAAATACACCTCGCGCACCCAGCCTTCGCTGCCCTCGGCCAGATCCAGTGCCGCGCATTCATCAGCGCGCAAGGTGTCCCAGCCTTCGAACAGCGGCGACACGCTGAAGCCGTCCTCGGACAAACGGGTCAAACGGCGGGTCAGCGAGCCTTCGTCGAACAACCAGTCGAGGGTCAACGGATCGGGGCGGGGCGTCAGGCGGTCTTGGGTCAGCCAGAGCGGGGCGGGGCAGGCATTTGAATGTTGCACAATGAGTCATTATTGGCCGCAAATGAGGCGGCGAGCTTACCATGGCGGGCGACAGGATTGAGCGGCGCCGGCCGCCGTTGCGCCGAACAGGCTTGCATCTGCGCGGCACCCTCAGTACAAAACGCCCTGAGCCGGATGGCAACGCAGCACCCATCGACCGTCCGCGCCGGCACTACGCCTGAACCCTGAGGAAGTACCTGAATGAAGAAGTGGCAATGTATCGTCTGTGGCCTGATCTATAACGAAGCCGATGGCTGGCCGGATGACGGCATCGCGCCGGGCACCCGCTGGGAAGACGTACCGGCAGACTGGCTGTGCCCCGACTGCGGCGTCGGCAAAATGGACTTCGAAATGATCGAAATCAACTAAGCAAATCAGAGGAGTAAGGCATGAGCGCACCAGTCGTCATCATCGGCACCGGGCTTGCGGGCTACAACCTGGCCCGCGAGTTTCGCAAGCTCGACAGCGAAACCCCGCTGCTGCTGATCACCGCCGATGACGGCCGCTCTTACTCCAAGCCGATGCTCTCCACCGGTTTCGGCAAGAACAAGGACGCCGATGGCCTGAGCATGGCTGAACCCGGCGCCATGGCCGAGCAGTTGAAGGCCGAAGTGCGCACCCACACGCGCATCAGCGGTATCGACGCTGGCCACAAACGCTTGTGGATCGGTGAAGAAGCCGTGCCCTATCGCGACCTGATTCTGGCCTGGGGCGCGGAAACCGTGCGCGTGCCGATTGAAGGCGACGGCGCGGAACTGGTATTCCCGATCAACGATCTCGAAGACTACGCGCGCTTCCGTGCCGCAGCGGTGGGCAAGCGTCGGGTGTTGTTGCTCGGCGCCGGGTTGATCGGCTGCGAATTCGCCAATGACCTGATTCTCGGCGGCTACGAAGTGCAACTGGTCGCGCCGTGCGAACAGGTCATGCCGATGCTCTTGCATCCCGCCGCTGCGGCGGCCGTGCAGGCCGGGCTGGAAAGTATCGGGGCGAAGTTTCACCTCGGCCCGGTGCTGACCCGGCTGGAGAAAGTCGCCGATGGTATGGAAGCGCACCTGTCCGACGGTCAGATCATCCCGTGCGATGTAGTAGTCTCGGCGATCGGCCTGCGCCCGCGCATCGATCTGGCGGCGGCTGCCGGCGTGCAGGTTAATCGCGGCGTGATGGTCGATCGTTACCTGAAAACCTCCCACGCCAACATCTACGCCTTGGGCGACTGCGCCGAAGTCGACGGGCTCAATCTGCTCTACGTGATGCCGCTGATGAGTTGCGCGCGCGCGTTGGCGCAAACCCTCGCAGGAAACCCGACCGCGGTCAGCTACGGGCCGATGCCGATCACCGTGAAAACCCCGGTGTGCCCGCTGGTGGTTTCGCCGCCGCCACGGGGCAGCGAAGGCATTTGGAGCGTAGAAGGGCAGGGCGCCGACATCAAAGCGCTGTGCCACAGTGCCGACGGTCAGTTGCTCGGTTACGCCCTGACCGGCGGGGCGGTCATGGAAAAACTGACCCTGAACAAACAGCTGCCGCCGCTGCTGGCGTAAATGCCGGTCGTTCTGTCGCAAACACCGCTCTTTTGCCCCGACAAAGGTCTTGGGGAGACTGGCGCCGCCGTTGGCGGCGTGCCATTCTCACTCCCGTCTGCCGCAGAGTAGAGCCTGCGGCGCCTTGGGCGCTGTTCCAACGAGAACAGCACGGACATAACAACAAAAAACCGTCAAAGGGGCTTCACTAATGCGTAAACCAGAACTCGCCGCTGCAATCGCCGAAAAGGCAGACCTGACCAAAGAACAGGCCAACCGCGTCCTCAACGCCGTCCTCGAAGAAATCACCGGCGCCCTGCACCGCAAGGACAGCGTGACGCTGGTCGGCTTCGGCACCTTCCTGCAACGCCACCGCGGCGCCCGCACCGGCAAAAACCCGCAGACCGGCGAACCGGTCAAGATCAAGGCCAGCAACACCGTGGCATTCAAGCCAGGCAAATCGTTGAAAGACAGCGTCAATCCTTGATGGCGGCGTGCTCCCCTGAATGACGGGGAGTACCGCAAATGAAAAATGGGCACACCGATTGCGGTCGGGTGCCCATTTTTTGTGGTTGGAGCATTCGTCTAGATCAGACGGAGAAGAAGTAACGCGTCAGGTGAAAGAAGAGCGGTGCCGCGAAGCATATCGAGTCCATCCAATCGAGGATTTCGCCGTGACCTTTGATCATTGTGCCCCAGTCCTTCGCGCTCAGACTGCGTTTGATAGCGGACATGACCAAGCTGCCTAGCCAGCTTGCGGCAGTCATTGGGACTTAAGCGTCGGCAGCACGCCGACTACTCGGTCATCCGAACTGTTAATCGCAATGGCTTATCCTGGAATTGCTCAATTCGTAGCCTGCCCAAAATTTCATCGTTGGTACTCCGCCCTTTGCATACCAATTCATATTTGAAGACTTTACTTAACCGGGAGTCCGCATATTTACACTCGACTGAAAGCAAGTTCTCGTTCGACCCATGCTCGTCCAGTGGTTCATCTGCCAGGTCATTAATATGTATCCAGACGGCGCTTAAGCCAAGTTTCTCTGGATCCTCAGTCATGTCCATGATCCAGATCTTGATTTCGCTGAGGAGCGTGAGACAGCCCCCAATGCTGGGAAGTAATTTGACGTTGAACTTGGCGGTCTGCGCAGTGGGTTGCCAAGGTTGTTTAAATTTTTTGACTCCAAGGTTGGGGTCTCTTGCGTAGTTTTCTGGCGCGTAACAGTAATATGGGGAAAACGGCTGATAGTACGCTTCGGCGGTGACGCTAAAATTCGCAGGGATGTCCATGTTCAGTGTTGCCGAACTGGAGAACGAGTTGCATCCAGTTCCAAATATTATGAAGCTGGCCAATAACAAAGCGCGGATCGAGTGCGTTGCAGTGGCGAAGTTTAACTTGGGGGATAACGAGAGCATCGGTACTTCCTTGTTGACTGATTAAGTTAAATGAACGAATCAATATCCAGCTGAAACGGCGCGCCAACTGCATGTCCACCGGTCATCGCGGCGATAGCGGCGTCGTGGTCTTCAGCGGCTGGCGGGATCATCGCCAGTTGCTCCTGAACCAGGTTTTCAGGGTGGGCGTTCCAGCGCAGCAGACTTTCCTCGACCCATTCGGGCTGGTCGGCATAGCTGCCGTAAACGTCGGTCTCAGTGACCCGTTGACTGCGCAGCGCTGTCAGGCGGGCCTTGGTCATGCTGATCTTGTCTATTTCCTGATTGAGCATCAGCGTCTTGTGCGCGCGCTCCTGCTCTCGCACGTAAGAACGGTGGTTATTTTGCAGATCGCGCTTAACGGCCCGCAGCTGTTGCTGAATATTCTCCAGGGCGCTGCTGATCCACTCGTATTCGCGATTGGTCACCAGCGAACGCTTGCGCTGCAGTGCTTCCTGCCAACGGCGCAAGCTGGCCCAGCAGCCGGGGATGTAGCTGCCGACCATTGAGTGGTGACCTGCGGAGAACAACTGCCGCAGAAACGATCCGCGTTCGGGCAAGCCGTTGGTAGCGCGCAGGGCCTTGGCGCAGCCGTGATCGACGATCGTGCTGCAACCCGGCTCCCAGAGAAGGGAGGATCGGTGGTCCTTGTCGAACTCAACGGGCATGAAATGGCGCAAAGCACCGTGATGCCCATAGTCGTCGCCAAAGAAATTGATGATTCCCCAGATCAGCAGGCCGAGGCCGGCGACCGGGTTGAAGCCCAGCACCACGGCGTTGGTTGCGTACATCGGCCCAGGCTTGGCGAAAGTATTCATCCATGTGGCGGGAACGCTCGGAACCGGGTCGTTCTGATTGACGATGCGGTGGTGGGCCAATGCTTTGGCGCTTTCGATGAACGTGGTGTCACCAGCGCGGGGGGCGCCGTAGGTGTAGAGCACGATTTGCGGGGAGAACTCCAGGTTGCGTCTCAGCATCTCGGACAGGATCAGTGCAACTGCACCGCCCAGACTGTGACCCGTGATCAGCAGCTTTTGCCCGCTGTAGAATTTTTCCAGATAAGTCACGATAAATGGATAAGCCGCCAAAGCGCCACCGTAGAAACCGCGGTGCACTTTGCCTTCGCCTTCGGCAAAGAGAACCTGATAGGCATCCCCGTCACGCAAGCCGTCGGGCCAGAATTCACTGGTACCCCGCACGCTGATCAGGATCAGTTCGTCGTGGTGGCAGATGAAAGCCTGAGTGTCCGTGCTTTCGACCTGTTTGCGATCATCGAAAAAATGCAGTCTGGCGGGGTGTTCTTGTTGATTCCCTAACGCGGGGTCATTCACTTCGGGGTAAAGATTCGGGTCAAACGGCACCACTTCCAGGCGTTTCGAATACGGTACGTCTTCGTACAGTGGGTAGTATTTCTGCGTTTGCGAGTCATCGACCTTCCACAACTCGTCGAACTGCGGCAGCGCGTGGCCGAACCAGTTGCCGCTGCTGGGCTGTAGCGGAAAGCTTACCGTGTCGGTCTGCACCGGTTGAGTGTTGGGTTCCTGCCCGAAATCGGTGTAGCTCAGCGTCGCCATCACCGACAGCTGATAAAGGTTAAGCGCGCAGAACGCTTCGCCTGTCGACAGCATTGGCCGTAGCGCTCTCATCGGCCGTACTTCCAGCACATGGTGTTTGTTCGGCAGCAGTGCGACGCCCTTGGGCGGCGGCGGGGAAAACCCCAGTTCGACGGTGGCCATCTCCGCCGCACTCAAGATTGTGTGCAGTCCGCCATCCGCAGAAGTTTTATCGACGAGCGTGAAGTCTCTGGACTTCGCCGCCGATCGCATGAGCTTGTGCGCCGCCCTCTTCGGAGGGTCGCGACGAGCAACCAGTGGTGGCAGGTGGGCGATGTGCTTTACCAGTTCACTGACTTCGACCTGACAGTACGCATCGGTTTCGGACAGGTCCTTGGCGGGGTTGGCCTGGGTGCGAGTGCCTGTTTTGTGGAAGAAGCGGGTTTTTTCGGCGCGGACCTGGAGTTCGGTGATGGGGAGGGGATAGTGGGGGCGCTTTTGCAAAAATGTGTAAGATTTTTCGCTGCCTTGATAGCGGCTCTTCAATTTGAGTACTAGTGGACCGCAATAATGATCGTCGATCTTTGCAGATCCAGTCGCATCAAGTTTTCCGCTATGGACCGTGTCTTCGTAATCAATCACTTCGTAAGACAGACCAGCGTATGGCTTACCGTCGCCGAACTCGTCCACTAGCTGGAAGCTGGTACGATGGCCGCGTTTAGGGCAGGCATGTATGTCGCCCTGCATGAAGCGCAAATCGGTCGCCGAGAGAGTCTCAATGTTCATGGTGACCCTTGCTCCGTGCATCCCGGATAGATGGTGCAAACCCGCCCATCGACCATTTTGAAAGTGCTGAAATCTTTGTCGTTGCCGTAGCAAAAGGCGTATTGATCCTCGAAGTTGTCACCCATACAGCGCTTCCAGCCGCGGGGTACTTTGATCCAGGTATCGCCGATGGCTGGAAGTTCTTCACTTGCCAGCCTGACCTTCAGCGTCACCGTTTTGCCCTCAAGTTGAGTCAATGTGTACGCCGTGGAAGGTCTCGTTCGCAGCACGTTGCCCTGTGCATCCAAGTTTTTGCAGGTCAGCAGTTTGATCAGGGAACGATGTGGACCGACGGTGCGGAATGACCACCTGCATTCACCATAAAACTCACCCTTGCCGTCCTCACTGAAAGTCCCCATCTGTCGTTCCAACAGCTCCAGGCGTACAGCAATCGAGGCGTAGTCATAACTGAAGTTGCTTCGCCCTGAACCATAAATACCGATGACCTTGATCTCGATGTAATTCAGCGCCAGAGGACATTCGCTTACGGTTCTGTAAAGCGGGATCTCGGAAGTCCCTTCGTACTTCATATTGGTTTTGTTGAATCCCAGCTGAGTGTTTCTCCCGCCAGGCACGGTGCATGTTTGGCCCTTGGCCGGAACATAGGTGGCCGTCAGGTCGTACTTGAATCCAGGTGGAAAATCCGGAACAAACATAAAGGTGTTCGGGGTCTTCACCGTCGTACAACCCACCAGCAATCCCAGGCAACCACTCAGCAGCAACCCTCGTTTCAAGTGCCTCATCGACCTACCTCTCCCTGCCAATACAACGCTTCCTGATATACCCGCTTAAAATGCATCGCCGGATCTTCACCGGGTTTGGGCAGCCATGATTTGCCTGGCCGATATCCCGGTAACTGCAAACTGCGGGTCAGCAAGAAATGCACTTGCTCCGGTTGTTGCCAGCCCCACAAGTGCGTCAGTTGAATCAGGCCCCACAGCCACTCATCGACGTCGAGCTGTTCGGCCAGCGTGGCCATTGCTTCGGTGTGTTCGCCGACCAGATAACGGCGGGTGTTGTCGAACAGCACGTTGGCGTAGATCAGCTCCGGGGTCGGCGTGTGCAGCCAAGGCGGATCCATCGGCAGCGGGTGGTGGCCGGGGTCCGGGTTGTCGATGGCGTTCCATCGCTCTGCGTGCCAATAGCAGACGCTGTTGAATGGCCCGAGAAACGCCGCGCGGTGCTCGGGTTGCAGGTGCGCCAGCGCACGTCCCAGAACCCGGTTGTCATGCACGCGGTACACCGCCTGATTCGGGCGTTCGCCGGTTATCAGGCGCTCGCGCCAATGCGCCGCCAGCAGATCAAGTTCGACGTGACGGGCACTGGCCAGCCAGCCCCAATTGCGCTCGGGCGTGGCGAGCAAGGTCTGGATGGCGGGATGCTGCGCCGTATCGATTTGCAACAGCAGCGGGCCGGTCGGCACCAGCGACTCGGCCGGCGTGCCGCTGTAGAGCGGACGAAACCGCTCGGTGCCGAGGTCGCGGGTCAACGCAGCGTGCTCTGCGCTTTGGCCGTCGGTGTCGAGCATCAGATACAGTTCGCAGCCGGCGCGGGACTGAGCGTGCAACCATTGTTCGACCGGGCTCATGCGACTTCTCCCAGCTCGCACAGACCCGCTGCGCAGGCTTCGCACAGCGGGCAAAAATCCGCTGCCTGCTGGCGGGCACTGTTGACGATCGACAGCGGCGTGGCGTTGATCGCAGCTGGCAGGCCGGCCTCAACTTGCAGCGTTTGTAGCGGTGCGAGACCCGGCAGTGGCGCGCCGCCCTGAACGATGGGCACGCTGCTGAAAATCCCGCCGGCATTGATCACGATGTGATGACCGCCCGCTGACAGCGTCAGGCTCATGCCGGCATCGATCACCACGTTGCTTGCCGTGACATGCGCCTGCTGGCCGGCCTGGATCACCAGAGCGCCCAGGGTCTGGCTGCTGGTGCCGCTGACCTGCAACAAGTCGTCGGCGTTGATTACTGTGCTTCGCAGTCCTTGATGAGTGCGCGAATCCTTGCCCTCGATGAGACTGGTGCTGTCATTGCCGACATGCTCATGGCGGTCGCGAGTGATCAGGCTGCGGCTGTCGTTGAGGATCAGTTGCTCGAGGTCGCGCTGCGCGCGCAGGTAGATCTTCTCCTGCCCGGCGCGATCCTCGATCGACAGTTCGTTGTAGCCGCCATTGCGCGGTGAGCTCTGGCTGCGTAATACCGTGCGGGTTTTACTCGCCGGCAAGGGATGGGCGACGGCATTGACCTTGTTGGCGATGCAGCCGGTAATCAGCGGTTGGTCCGGGTCGCCTTCCTGGAAGGTCACGACCACTTCCATGTCGACCCGGGGAATGGTCACCGCACCAAATCCGTCACCTGCCCAACTGGAAGCTACGCGTAACCAGCAGCTGCTTTTTTCGCTGTTGCGTTCAGCGCGATCCCAGGGAAACTCGACACGAACCCTGCCGTACTCATCGCAGAAGATCTCTTCTCCGGGAGGCCCGGTAACGCGCGCGGTCTGGCAGACCAGCAAGGGTCTTGGCGCGGGCAAAGGCGGGCGGAAAACCACTTCTGCGGGAATGGCCCTGAAGGTATTGCGATAGCCCTGGGAAAAACCATCGGCAGGTTTCGCCTCGCTGCTGAAAGCCTCTTCGAGCACTGCCGGTTGCTTGCCTTCGTGACTGAGACTGACCAACAGCCACAACTCGTTGCACTCGGCCCTGGGATGTTCGCTCAGCTCGAACAGGTGACCGCTGCGCAAAATCGCCTGATCGCTTTTGCCTTCAATCCATTGATAGTCGCTGCGATGGCGCTCCAAGGCCTGACGCGCCAGCTGTTTGCCGTGCTTCTCGGACTTCATCAACAGTGGATAGCGATAGTCCTCCAGAGCCGGCGTGAACTCTGCGGTGAAGCGGCTTTCCAGCAGCAGGCTTGGCCGCTTGAGGTCATAGTCACGGCGGGTGACGGTGCTGGTACGGGTGTTGAAGCCCATGGTCAGGTGGTTGACCACCGGGTGTTCGGCAACCATGCCGCTATCAACCCGAAAGGCTGTCGTACCCAATTTGGGTGCGAACACCGGGCTGTCGCTGAATACCAGTAAGTGCCCGTCGAGCGAATGTTGATGGTGCCAGGCGATACCCTCTTCGGCGCACAGGCGCTGGATGAACAGGAAGTCGCTTTCGCCGTATTGCGTGCAGTACTCACGAGGCTCACCGGCGGCGACATTGAACGTGAAGTCATCGGCCTGGATGCCATGCCCTTTGAGGACTTGCGCGACGATGTGCGGCACGGTCAGTTGCTGGAAAATCCGCTGGTCGTGGCTCAGTTGCAGATAATGCAGCGCCGGTACCAGTGTCAGTTCATAACGGGTCAGGCGCTTACCTGATTCGCCGAGCATGACGTTTTCGATCCGCCCGTGAATGCCTTCGCCCGCTGATCCGAACTGCAGAAACGCGGGCTGGCTGAGGAGGCTTTCCAGATCGAAATCCGCGTGCTCGCTCACCAGCTCGATGCGAAATGCGTACAGCTGACTGATGGCTTCGGTGCCCGTGAACGCGAGCACCTTGAAGTCGTGACGAATGGTCGGGATGTGCAGTGAGAATGGCGCGCAGTGGCCTTTGCCGAACATGGGCTTGTCCTTAAGCAAAGTGAGTCAAAGCGCGATACCGTCCTCCCTGATCGCCGCGCATGAAAAGTTGCCAGGGCAAGCTAGCGGCGCGGCAAACTAATTGATGTAAGAAGTATCCCTGAAATTTGTCAGAGTATTCCGGTGTGGAAGTCTTGGTTGGGATGCGAGAAGTGTCTGTAGGACGCGGCTTGGATAACTATCGAAGTGCCAGTATTTGCCGGGGAAGTAAAGTTTCAGAATAATGAAATGCCATCATTATAGTGGCACTTTTTGCATTGATCGTTGTCGCTGCAACTTCTCGATGGGACCCGATCATTTTCGGAAGTGTCCTACTTCTATTTTTTTTTGAATTTGGCATGCTGCACGCCGCTCGAGGGTGCGGGCGTCAGGTAAACTCGCCCGGCTGCGGCCGAGGCTCTGGGACAATGGTTTGGCGGGAGCCGGGAAAATGCGCTGATCAATAAACGGCATCAGGGAAACCCCTGCGACATATAGGGTGATCTCCTACAGACCTCAATGAACAGTTCGTCTTGTTGTTTAATCAGATGCTTGCTAGTGGCCATCATAGTGATTACGATGCGCCCACTTGAAAGAGCACATCTCAATTGGATGAGTCGCTGAACTGCTCTTCGATACTGTCCCGCGTTGCTGAAACTCCATTCGCGCGCATGACTGTAATCCTTAATAAAGGCCATGGATGTCCTACTCAAGCAAACTTTCCGCCCATTACCTCGAACTCGCAAAAGTCTCTGTTTCCAAAGAGAATTTCGCGGGCGAAGACGTTCGTTTTTCGAGCGAGTTCGAGGCGCTGGAAAGTGAGCTGGCCAAGGCTTCGTCGATGCACGAAAGCGGGCAGATCGACTGGCTGAAAATCCGCGAAAACAGCGAAAATCTGCTGCGTACCCAATCCAAGGATCTGCGTGTCGGCGCCTGGCTGACCTGGTCGCTGTACCAGCGCGAATCCTTCCCCGGGCTGCTCGCCGGCCTCGGTCTGCTGCACCATCTGTCGGAAAACAACTGGGCCGACGTCCACCCGCTCAAACCCCGCACCCGTGCCGCCGCGATCGGCTGGCTGGTGCCGCGTCTCGAGCAGGTCATCACCGAAAACATTGCGATCAAAGAGCAGTTGCCGATGTTCCGGCAGCTATCCGAGCACCTGGCCGGCCTTGAGGCCGCGTGCACTGAGCATCTGGGCGATGACGCGCCGCTGCTGCTGCCGATCTCCCGCCGCCTGAAAACCATGATTCAGCGCGCCGCCGACAACCAGCCGGCGCCCGGCGTGGTGGGCGCGGCGGTGGCGCAGGTCAAGCAGGCCGCGACCCAACTGCTCACCCCTGGCGCGCCGATCGACAACGAGCGGGATGCGCACAAAGCCCTGCGCGCCCAGCAGGACAGCGCCCGGCCGTTGTGTGCCTGGTGGCTCAAGCAGAAGGCTACCGACCTGCGTGCCCTGCGCCTCAATCGCACGCTGCTGTGGATGACCATCGACGCGGTGCCCGAGCGCAACGCCGAGCAGATCACCGTGCTGCGCGGTCTGCCGCTGGAAAAGCTCAAGCTCTATCAGGACCGTTTCGATCAGGGCAAATACGCCGACCTGCTGGTGGAACTGGAGGCGAGCCTGGCGAAGGCGCCGTTCTGGTTCGATGGCCAGAGGATGGTCTGGGAATGTCTCCAGAACCTCAACGCCGAATTGGCAATGCGCGAAGTGGAAATCCACTTCGCGCTTTTGATTCAGCGCCTGCCGGGCATCATCGAGTTGCGCTTCCATGACGGCGCGCCGTTTGCCGATCCGTCCACCCGGGCGTGGATCGCCGCCAATGTCATGCCGCACCTGCAAAGCGCCAGCGCGCCGCGCAAGGTCGAAAGCGAGAACGTCGAAACCCAGCCGGCCTGGGAAAAAGCCCTCGAGGAAGTCCAGCCGATCCTGCGCAAGGAAGGCTTGAAGCCGGCCGTGCAGATTCTCAAGCAGGGCCTGCAATCGGCCCACGGTGGCCGTGAACGCTTCTTCTGGCAGTTCACCCTCGCGCGGCTGTGTTTCCTGGCCAAGAAATACGAACTGGCCAAGAACCAGCTCGAAACCCTCGATCAGACATTACAGGACTCAGGCCTGCACGCCTGGGAGCCCGATCTTGCATTGCAAGTGCTGCACCTGCTGCACAGTTGCTGCGAGTTGTTGCCGCAGAACCACGCCGTACGTGAAAGCAAGGAAGAGATTTATCGCAGGCTGTGCCACCTCGACCTCGAAGTGGTACTCGAATAGGCCCCAGGGCCACAACCGCAAGGAGAAAAGCCATGGCCAAAGAAGGCTCGGTAGCCCCCAAGGAACGCATCAACGTCACCTTCAAACCCGCCACCGGCGGAGCTCAGGAAGAGATTGAACTGCCGCTGAAGCTGCTGGCAATCGGTGACTACACCCACCGCAAGGACGATCGCAAAATCGAAGATCGCAAGCCGATCAGCATCGACAAGATGACCTTCGACGAAGTGTTGGCCAAGCAAGAGCTGGGTCTGACGCTGAGCGTGCCGAACCGTCTGCAGGAAGATGGCGAGGCTGAAGAGCTGGCCGTGCAATTGCGCGTCAATTCGATGAAGGACTTCAACCCGGCCAGCCTGGTCGAGCAAGTGCCTGAGCTGAAAAAACTGATGGAACTGCGCGATGCGCTGGTGGCCCTCAAAGGCCCGCTGGGTAACGCACCTGCGTTCCGTAAAGCGATCGAAGGCGTGCTCGCCGACGACGAATCCCGCGGTCGCGTACTCGGTGAGCTGGGCCTGAACGCCGCAGCCCCGGACGCCTGAGACTCCAGTAGCCAAGGAAGCCAACACAATGAGCACTAGCGCAGCACAAGAGAAGAGCGCCGCCAGCGGCGAATACAGCATTCTCGACAGCATCATCGCCGAAACCCGTCTGACCCCGGACGACGAAGCCTACGACATCGCCAAGCGTGGCGTGTCGGCGTTCATCGAAGAGCTGCTCAAGCCGCAGAACAACGGTGAGCCGGTCAAGAAAGCCATGGTTGACCGCATGATCGCCGAGATCGATGCCAAGCTCAGCCGTCAGATGGACGAGATCCTGCACCACCCGGATTTCCAGGCGCTGGAATCGTCGTGGCGTGGTCTGCAGTTGCTGGTCGACCGCACCAACTTCCGCGAAAACATCAAGATCGAAATCCTCAACGTCTCCAAAGAAGACCTGCTGGACGATTTCGAAGATTCGCCGGAAGTCATGCAGTCGGGCCTGTACAAGCACATCTACACCGCTGAATACGGCCAGTTCGGTGGTCAGCCGGTGGGCGCGATCATCGCCAACTACTACATGTCGCCAAGCTCGCCAGACGTCAAGCTGATGCAGTACGTGGCCAGCGTTTCTTGCATGTCCCACGCGCCGTTCATCGCTGCCGCCGGGCCGAAATTCTTCGGTCTGGAAAGCTTCACCGGCCTGCCGGATCTGAAAGATCTGAAAGACCACTTCGAAGGCCCGCAATTCGCCAAATGGCAGAGCTTCCGTACTTCGGAAGACTCGCGCTACGTTGGCCTGACCGTGCCACGTTTCCTGCTGCGCAACCCGTACGATCCGGAAGAAAACCCGGTGAAATCGTTCGTGTACAAGGAAACCGTTGCCAACAGCCATGAGCATTACCTGTGGGGCAACACCGCTTACGCCTTCGGCACCAAGCTGACCGACAGCTTCGCCAAATTCCGCTGGTGCCCGAACATCATCGGCCCGCAGAGCGGTGGCGCGGTTGAAGACCTGCCTCTGCACCATTTCGAAAGCATGGGCGAAATCGAAACCAAGATCCCTACCGAAGTATTGGTTTCCGACCGTCGTGAATACGAACTGGCCGAGGAAGGCTTCATCTCCCTGACCATGCGCAAAGGCTCCGACAACGCGGCGTTTTTCTCCGCAAGCTCGGTACAGAAGCCGAAGTTCTTCGGCATCAGCGCAGAAGGCAAGGCGGCAGAGCTGAACTACAAGCTCGGCACCCAACTGCCGTACATGATGATCGTCAACCGTCTGGCTCACTACTTGAAAGTGCTGCAGCGCGAGCAACTCGGTTCGTGGAAAGAGCGTACCGACCTCGAGCTGGAACTGAACAAGTGGATCCGTCAGTACGTGGCCGACCAGGAAAACCCGAGCGCCGAAGTGCGTGGCCGTCGTCCGCTGCGCGCTGCGCAAGTGATCGTCAGCGACGTAGAAGGCGAGCCGGGCTGGTACCGCGTGAGCTTGAACGTGCGTCCGCACTTCAAGTACATGGGTGCCGATTTCACCCTGTCGCTGGTTGGCAAGCTGGACAAAGAGTAAGAGCGACTCATGGACGGATACGGCAGCCTGTTCGAACGCCTCAACGGCGACGCACAACTACGCAAGGGCAACAGCCTTGAAGCTTGCGCCATGGCGTCAGTGGCTGCCCATCTGGCCAAAATGCTCAGCACCCGGGCCGGCAGCGTGCAAACGCTGGCCGACTACGGGTTGCCCGATCTCAATGACATGCGCCTGAGCCTGCACGACTCGCTGAGTCAGGCCCGCCTGGCTATCGAAAACTTCATCGAAGCCTACGAGCCACGCCTGAGCAACGTGCGTGTCATTTCCCTGCCGCGTGACCACGATCAACTGCGCCTGGCCTTCAGTATCGAAGGCCTGCTGGAAGTCGAGGGTTTCAAGCGTCAGGTCAGTTTCTCCGCGCGCCTGGATGGCAGCGGTCAAGTCAAGGTCACCTAAGGAGATCCCCGATGTCTGGCAAACCCGCAGCACGCGTATCCGACCCCACCGCTTGCCCGCTCCCCGGCCACGGCACCAACCCGATCGCCGCCGGTTCCGGCGACGTGTTCTTCGACGGCCTCGCGGCCGCCCGCCAAGGCGATGCCTCGGCGTGTGGTGGTGCGTTGGTCGGCGATCTTGCCACTACCGTTTTGATCAACGGCAAACCGGCCGCCACGGTTGATTCGGTGGGGACCCATGGCAACAAGGTTACGGCTGGGTCCGGGACGGTGATTATTGGCAATTCGCATTCGCCAGCGCCGTTTGTTCCGCCGTTGCCGGTGGAGCTCAGTTGGCCGTTCAATGAGCACTTCGTCATCAATTGTCAGGACACCGGAAAACCGTTGTCCGGAATCGAGTACACATTGAAAACGGCATCCGGAAAAACCGTGAACGGTGTTACGGGCGCCGATGGCAAGACAAAGATGATTCATTCGGAGATCGCCGAGCCTGTTGAGCTGATCATTGAACAGCAAACTAAGGTGGCGATCGCTTGAGAATGTACAGAATGGCTCTCCGCTGTCTGTGGCAGGGTGGACGAGTAACAATGACCGGGATGTTGAAATGGCAAATACAACAGTAACTGCGACGCTGTCGCCGGCGAGTAACAAGACCGGGCAGACGGCAACTGCACGTCGATTTTCAGTCTCAGACATCCCTGGGGCAATGGACAAAATAAACTGGCCTGTTGCTGCTGGATTGATGCGCTATTGGTTTAAAGGCAATCCATGGGCCACCGAAGATGGCGGGATGGATGAACTCACCAAGGATCATAAAAAAGAGCCACTCGATCCCTATATAGAAAGCTCGATCGTAAAAATGGCTTGGGTGCTAAAGTTTGAACGCGCCAACAAGGTATTTAAAGAACTAAAGCTGAAATGGAATAGTCCGAACGCGCTGATTCGAATGCGTAATGATTTTCCGGCGAAGTTCGCAGGTAAAGTCGACGGTGCCTATCAGCAAAAATTTGGAAGTGCACGGGACGCTGAGAAATTTGGGTATACCAATACAATTTCGATTCAGACCTCAAATGCTAATGTTTTTCTGTTGGATGAACTTAGGGGTGCCCTTGCAAATTTCAATATGAGGGTCATTGCCGAAGGTGAAATTATTATTGCCTCAGGAAAAATCAGCTTTCTGGTTAATCGTCTGGGGTATTACGTTGATGATAGTTACGATTTCAGCGACGTGGGCAACCGTTTCAGTCAGCCTCTGGGTTATTGGAATTATGACGGTGTAGCTGATCCAGTAACAAGCAATGGGTCGAATTTCCTTGCGGCAATGGGTAAAGCAGAAATGGCCAGAACCGCTGCAATGCGTGGGGAGGACGTACAAGCTCTATTTAGGGATATAGACGGTAAACGCTACCACTTGATCCAAAACAGTGATTTTGCCGAGTACCGGGCGACGTATGGAAAAGGCGGAGATTTTACCGTGTATTCTGACATTTTGTATGAGGACGTAACTCCGCCTGTCTTAATCAAGGTAGTTGAGTAGATGCCTCTCAGAATCCCAGGTCTGGTTTTGTCAGCGACCCTGATGTTCGGGGCACTATCGTTTTATTCATTTATCGATAATCTTTCTGTGCGGCGTCCAGCTGTTATCGAGTTAAGTGATTCAAGGCAGTATATTGTTGAGCGTGTAGATTTTCCGTCTTTATTTTTCGGCGAAGATTTTTCTTATCTGCGAGTTACAGATCAAGATGCGCCTAAGTATATTTACCGTAGTCCTCTGTATCCAACCCGACTCTTGCTCCTGCAAGTAAATGAAGGCGAGGGAAGGGTAAGTGTTCCTAATATAGATTTTCTCACGGCTGAGAAGATATTTGTTTTTCATGATCGCCGTTGGATGGATCATGCGATGAATTATTTTGTGAGCAATACACCGTACGTTGTCGAGTCATTGGGTGAGGGTGAAAGATAATGGCTGGCCTGAAGTATTTAATATTTCATAAGTACAGGAAGGCGGCTTTCTGGGTGGCTGTATTATTTGTGTTTTTTTCTGTTTCATTGTTTTTTGTTGTGTCTGCCATGCGAAATTACCCGGCTAGCTCAACGGTAATTAGCCCTTCCGGCCGATATGTTATGGAAAACGTGCGGGTTGGAAAGATTCTTACCCTCGGTGGAATGGCCTATTTGAGAGTTATTGACAGGCAAAATCCGCAAGAAGTTTATCGTACACCGCTGTATGACACTCAGTCGTTGGACATGAGGGCATCAGAGAATGCATCAACTGTCGGTATTGTATGGATATATTTTAATAAGGATAAGAAAACTTTCGAGATAGCATTGCCTCAATGGGAAACCCATTGGTTGAATATTTTTATCAGTAATACGCCGTATGTATATCTTGAGAACTGAGATCCGTATGGGCCATTACGCAAATCTAGCCTGCACGCCTGATCTTAAGTTCAGGTCGGATACCGCGCATCATGCACAGGACAATCGGGACTGCGAATCCGGGCGGGATATTTTTTTGATGAGTTCCACTACCAGGCAGGTACCCCGTGTCCTTTAACCACTACTACCAAAGCGAACTCACCGCACTGCGTCAGCTCGGTCGCCGTTTCGCCGAGCGTAGTCCGGCGCTGGCACCGTATCTGGGCCAGGCCGGGCGGGATCCGGATGTGGAGCGGTTGCTCGAAGGCTTTGCGTTTCTGACCGGGCGCCTGCGGCAGAAGCTCGATGACGAACTGCCGGAGCTCAGCCATTCGCTGATGCAGCTGCTGTGGCCGAACTACATGCGCCCGCTGCCGGCGTTCAGCATTCTGCAGTTCGATCCGCTCAAGCGTTCCGGGCCGGCGCTGCTGGTTGAGCGCGATACGCCGATCGAGAGCAAGCCGATCGAAGACGTGCGCTGCCGCTTCCGTACGTGCTACCCGACCGAGGTGTTGCCGCTGGATCTGGCTGCGCTGAATTACTCGGTGAAGGGCGATGGCTCGCTGCTCAGCCTGCGTCTGGAAATGAGCGCTGACGGCCACCTCGGCGAACTGGAGCTGAGCAAGTTGCGCCTGCACTTTGCCGGTGAGCGCTACATCAGCCAGATGCTCTACCTGAGCCTGCTGCGCAACCTCGACGGCATCGAACTGATCCCGCTCGACGGCGCCGGCAAGCCGATTGATGGCGTCAGCGGCAAGCCGATGGCGTTCAAGATTCCCGGTGACCGGGTGAAACCGGTGGGTTTTGCCGAAGAAGAAGCGTTGATCCCGTATCCGCTGAACACCTTCCGTGGCTATCGCTATTTGCAGGAATACTTCGCCTTCCAGGACAAATTCCTCTTCGTCGACGTCAACGGTCTGGACATTCTCAAGGCGCTGCCGGAAGACACCCTCAAGCAGATGCGCGGCCTCGAATTGCGTTTTGACATTCGCAAGAGCGGCATCATGCGCATGCGCCCGACGCTCGATAACGTGAAGCTGTTCTGCACGCCGATCGTCAATCTGTTCGAGCACGACGCGCTGCCGATCCGTCTCGATGGCAAGCAGGATGAGTACCTGTTGCTGCCGGCGGAATACGACCTGGAAAACTGCGGCGTGTTCTCGGTGGAAACCGTCACTGGCTGGAAGCCCGGCGGTCTCGGTTATCAGGAGTACGTGCCGTTCGAGTCCTTCGAGCACGACCCGAGTTTCGATGTGCCCAACAGCCGTCCGCATTACAGCATCCGCCAGCGTTCGTCCTTGCTGCATGACGGCCTCGACACTTACCTGAGCTTCGGCATCCGCCACACCGAAGCCCACGAAACCCTGTCGATCGAGCTGATGTGCACCAACCAGAACCTGCCGAAAAAGCTCAAGCTCGGCGACATCTGCATGGCCAGCGAGCAGACTCCGGAATTCCTCAGTTTCCGCAACATCACCCCGGCCACTCCGAGTTTCGCGCCGCCGCTGAACCGTGACTTCCTGTGGAAGCTGATCAGCAACATGTCGCTTAACTATCTGTCGCTGGCCGACGTCAATGCGTTGAAGGTGATTCTGGAAACCTACGACCTGCCGCGCTACTACGACCAGCACGCGGAGAAGGTCAGCAAGCGCCTGCTCGGCGGCCTCAAGCACATCAAGCATCATCACGTCGACCGCCTGCATCGCGGTCTGCCGGTGCGCGGTCTGCGCACCGAACTGACCATCGACCCGGAAGGCTATATCGGCGAAGGCGACCTGTTCGTCTTCGCTTCGGTTCTCAACGAGTTTTTCGCGCTTTACGCCAGTCTCAATTCATTCCATGAGCTGCGGGTAAAAAGCACACAGGGAGAGGTGTACCAATGGACACCACGTATGGGCCTGCAGCCCCTGCTTTAAGCGGGCTGACCAAGGTAATACGCGAGTACTCGCTGTTTCAGGCCGTGCTGCTGGTGATCGACCGGCTGCGCGAGGCACACCCGCATCTGAGCGAAGACGATCTGTACGACCAGGTCGAGTTCCAGGCCAACCCGAGCCTGGGCTTTCCGCGCAGCGACGTCGATCGCGTCGAGTTTTTCGAAGAGCACGGCAAGATGCGCGCGCGCATGCGCTTCAACCTGATCGGCCTGGTCGGCTCCGGTTCGCCGCTGCCGGCGTTCTATGGCGAACAAGCCTTGGGCGACAGCGAGGACGGCAACCCGACGCGCAATTTCCTCGACCTGTTCCACCATCGCCTGCAACGACTGATGCTGCCGATCTGGCGCAAGTATCGCTACCGCGCGAGCTTCCAGAGCGGCGCGATCGATCCGTTCTCGGCGCAACTTTTTGCGCTGATCGGCCTGGGCGGCGACGAGATCCGCAAGGCCAAGGAACTCAACTGGAAACGCCTGTTGCCGTACCTCGGCCTGCTCAGTCTGCGGGCGCACTCGGCGGCGCTGATCGAAGCCGTGCTGCGTTACTACTTCAAGCACGAAGACCTGGTCATCGAGCAGTGCATCGAGCGCCGCGTGGAAATCCTCGACGAGCAGCGCAATCGTTTGGGCCGCGCCAACAGCGTACTCGGCGAAGACCTGGTGCTGGGCGAGCACGTGCGCGATCGCAGCGGCAAATTCCGCATTCACATCACCGAACTCGACTGGCAGCGATTCCATGAATTCCTGCCGATCGGTTTCGGCTACCAGCCGCTCTGCGCGCTGGTGCGGTTCACCTTGCGTGACCCGCTCGATTACGACATTCGCCTGGTCCTGCGCCAGGAAGAAATCCGCGAACTGCGCATCGGTGAGCAGAACGCCTGTCGCCTCGGTTGGACCAGTTGGCTGGGCCGCGAAAAAGCGGACGGCGTGGTGACCCTGGGCAGCAAAATTCATTAAGGACGTGAGCCATGATCAACGTAGACCTGCAACAACTCATCCAGGCGCTGGACGCCGAAACCCGTCGTGATCTGGAACGTTCGGCCGAGCGTTGCGTCGCCCGTGGCGGCAGCAAGATTCTCGTCGAAGACTTGCTGCTGGGCTTGCTTGAGCGCCCGAACGGCTTGCTGTCGCGCGCGCTGCAAGATGCTGACGTCGACGCCGGTGAACTGACCGCTGCATTGCAATCGCGGGTCGAACACAGCGCTTCGCGCAACCCGGTATTCGCTCCGGAACTGGTGCAATGGCTGCAAGACGCGCTGCTGGTGGCCAACCTCGAACTGGGCCAGACCCAGGTCGAAGACGCCGCGCTGATCCTGGCGTTGCTGCGCAACCCGATGCGTTATGCCGGCAGCCGCTATCAACCGCTGCTCGCCAAGTTGAACATCGATCGTTTGAAGGAATTTGCCCTGTCGCAACAGGAGCAGCCGGCGGCCAATGGCAAACCGGCGGCGCAAGGCGAGTCGCTGTTGCAGCGCTTCACCCACAACCTGACCCAACAGGCCCGCGACGGCAAACTCGACCCGGTGTTGTGCCGTGACGGCGCGATCCGCCAGATGGTCGACATCCTCGCTCGTCGGCGCAAGAACAACCCGATCGTCGTCGGTGAGGCCGGTGTCGGCAAGACCGCGATCGTCGAAGGTCTGGCCTCGCGCATCGCTGCCGGTGAAGTGCCACAAGTGCTCAAAGGCGTTGAATTGCTGTCGCTGGACATGGGCCTGTTGCAGGCCGGCGCCAGCGTCAAAGGTGAATTCGAGCGTCGTTTGAAAGGCGTGATCGACGAAGTCAAAGCCTCGCCGAAACCGATCATCCTGTTCATCGACGAAGCCCACACGTTGATTGGCGCCGGCGGCAATGCCGGGGGTTCCGATGCGGCCAACCTGTTGAAGCCGGCCTTGGCCCGTGGCGAACTGCGCACCATCGCCGCGACCACCTGGGCCGAGTACAAGAAATACTTCGAGAAAGACCCGGCGCTGGCCCGTCGCTTCCAGCCCGTACAACTGCACGAACCGACTGTCAGCGAAGCGGTGACCATTCTGCGTGGTCTGGCTCAGGTCTACGAGAAGAGCCACGGCATCTATCTGCGCGATGACGCGGTGGTGTCCGCTGCTGAATTGTCCGCGCGTTACCTGGCCGGTCGGCAACTGCCGGACAAGGCCGTCGACGTCCTCGACACCGCGTGCGCCCGCGTGCGCATCAGCCTCGCTGCGGCCCCGGAAAGTCTGGAGCGCCTGCGTGGCGAACTGGCTGAAGGCGGCCGTCAGCGTCAGGCCCTGCGCCGCGATGCCGAGGCCGGTCTGCTGATCGACCACGAAGCGCTGGAAGCACTGGAAGCGCGGCTGGACGAAGCCGAAAGCGAAATGCTCGCGCTGGAATCCCTGTGGACTGAGCAGAAAGAGCTCGCCGAGCGTCTGCTGGAACTGCGTCAGCAACTGGCCAAGGCCCGTGAAGCCGCAGCCGTCGAGCCGACCCTCAGCGTTGAAGAAGACGCCGAAGGCACCGTGATTGAAACTGTGGTCGCCGAAGTCGAAGAAGGCCAAAGCGTCGAAGCGCTGGAAGCCCAATTGCATGAAACCCACGCCGCGTTGACCGCTGCGCAAGTCAAAGAACGCCTGGTCAGCTTCGAAGTGTGCCCGCGTCTGGTCGCCGAAGTGATCAGCGCCTGGACCGGTGTGCCGTTGGCGCAATTGGCCCGCGAGCACAACGCCAAGGTCGCCAGTTTCGCCACCGATCTGCGCACACGCATCCGTGGTCAGGAGCAAGCCGTGCACGCGCTGGATCGTTCGATGCGCGCGACCGCTGCCGGTCTGAACAAGCCTGATGCACCGGTCGGTGTGTTCCTGCTGGTCGGCCCGAGCGGCGTCGGCAAGACCGAAACCGCGCTGGCCCTGGCTGACCTGCTGTACGGCGGCGACCGCTTCATCACCACCATCAACATGTCCGAGTTCCAGGAAAAGCACACCGTCTCGCGTCTGATTGGTGCGCCACCGGGCTACGTCGGTTACGGCGAGGGCGGCATGCTCACCGAAGCCGTGCGTCAGAAGCCGTATTCGGTGGTGTTGCTCGATGAAGTCGAGAAGGCTGACCCGGATGTACTCAACCTGTTCTACCAAATCTTCGACAAAGGCGTGGCCAACGACGGCGAAGGTCGCGAGATCGACTTCCGCAACACGTTGATCCTGATGACCTCGAACCTTGGCAGCGACAAGATCAGCGAACTCTGCGAAGACGGCGCGCGGCCGACCGCCGAAGTGCTCGAAGAAACCATTCGCCCGGTACTCAGCAAACACTTCAAACCGGCGCTGCTGGCGCGGATGAAAGTGGTGCCGTACTACCCGGTGGGCGGGCCGGTGCTGCGCGAGCTGATCGAGATCAAACTCGGCCGTCTCGGCGAGCGCCTGAACCGTCGTCAGCTGGAGTTCAGCTGGTGCCAGAACCTCGTCGATCACCTGTCCGAGCGTTGCACGCAAAGCGAAAGCGGCGCGCGCCTGATCGATCATCTGCTCGATCAACACGTGCTGCCGCTGGTGGCCGATCGTCTGCTTGATGCGATGGCGACCGGCGAAAGCCTCAAGCGTGTGCATGCCACGCTCGACGGCAACTCCAGCGTGACCTGCGAGTTCGCCTGAGGTGGGCGTGATGTTCACTCAAGTGCCGCAGCCACTGGTCTATGCCGAAGCGTTGCTGGCGCAGTTCGCCAGTCTGTCGCGGGCGGCGGACAGTGCTGCGCTGCTGAGTGAATTCGTCCGTGGCCTGGCCGAGCTGAGTGGCTGTGAACTGACGCAGCTGTATCTGCTCGACGCCACCCACACCTGCCTGGGGATGAACGCCGAGTGCCTCGACGGCGCGCTGCAACCGCGTCAGGCGGCGAGCCTGCCGGCGGATTACAACGGTGAGCAACTGCTGCAATTCGCCCTGTGCCAGAACCGCGTGGTGTGCCTCGACGACCTGACCGGCAGCCTGCACGAAACCAGTTTTCTGCCGGCGGCGAGCACGCCGTGGCAGTCGCTGTTGTGCGTGCCGCTGGTCAATCAGCACAAGTCGGTCGAGGGTTTGCTGCTGTGTGCCAGCCGTCGGCGTACTGACCTGCAGGGTTTCGCCGATTCCCTCGGCCAGCTCGGCTCGTTCGTGCTCGGCCAACTGCATCTGCTGCAACGCCTGCGTCAGCCAGCCGCCGAATCGGCCACCACCACACGCAGCGTGCCGAGCATCAGCGGCTACGGCCTGATCGGCAAAAGCGCGGCGATGCGCCAGACCTATTCGCTGATCAGCAAGATTCTTCACAGCCCGTACACCGTGCTGTTGCGTGGCGAGACCGGCACCGGCAAGGAGGTGGTGGCGCGGGCGATCCACGATTGTGGCCCGCGTCGCTCCCAGGCGTTCATCGTGCAGAACTGCGCGGCGTTCCCGGAAAACCTGCTGGAAAGCGAACTGTTCGGCTACCGCAAAGGCGCCTTCACCGGCGCCGATCGAGATCGCGCAGGGCTGTTCGACGCGGCCAATGGCGGCACGTTGCTGCTCGATGAAATCGGCGACATGCCGTTGTCGCTGCAAGCGAAGATTCTGCGCGTGTTGCAGGAAGGCGAGATCCGTCCGCTGGGTTCCAACGACACGCACAAGATCGACGTGCGCATCATCGCCGCGACGCACCGTGATCTGGCGGCGCTGGTCAGCGAAGGCAAGTTCCGCGAGGACTTGTACTACCGCCTCGCACAATTCCCGATCGAGCTGCCGGCCCTGCGTCAGCGCGAAGGCGACATCCTCGATCTGGCCCGGCATTTCGCCGAGAAGACTTGCACGTTTTTGCAGCGTGATCCGGTGCGCTGGTCGGATTCGGCGCTGGAGCATCTGTGCGGCTACAACTTCCCCGGCAACGTTCGCGAACTCAAGGCGCTGGTCGAGCGCGCGGTGTTGCTCTGCGAGGGCGGCGAGTTGCTCGCCGAGCATTTTTCCCTGCGTCTGGAAGCGATGCCGGAAGACAACAGCGGCCTGAATCTGCGCGAACGCCTGGAACAGGTCGAGCGCACATTGCTGCTCGATTGCCTGCGCAAGAACGACGGCAACCAGACCCTCGCCGCCCGCGAGCTGGGCCTGCCACGGCGCACGCTGCTGTACCGCCTCGGGCGCCTGAATATCAATTTGGGTGACTTTGATGGTTGAGCTACAGGACTTCTTCGAACCCAACACATACCCTGTGGCGAGGGGATTTATCCCCGTCCGGCTGCGCAGCAGTCGCAGTCCGGTACATACGGTTTCACTGAGAGACCGCGCTGGCAGGTTTTGGGGGCGCTGCGTACCCCAACGGGGACAAGTCCCCTCGCCACGGGAGGTCGCCGTACCTCCAGACTATGGCTCAAGGCCCCGATCTAGAGGCTTCGCGCCCACCTCAAAAACTTATTTCAGCGCCGCCCGCAAGGGTCGGCGCTTTGTGCTTTGTCTACACCTGGAGACCCTCTGATGTCTGTTCGTCACTGGCACGCTGTCCTGCTGACCCTCGTCGTTCTATGCGGCCTTGGCGGCTGTAGCGGCAATTACAAATTCAACGACAACGACTATCGCCCGTTGGGTGATCCGCAAGCGGTCAATCGCGGCAAGTGACCGCAAGGAGCATCAAACATGGAATTGGTTTTCGAAATGCTGAACACCAAGCAGTTCGTGCCCACCGAGCTGTGCCAGCGGACCTTCAAACAGGCCGGTGGCGTGATCGGGCGCGGCGAGGACTGCGACTGGATCATCCCTGACCGCAAGCGGCACCTGTCCAATCACCACGCGATTGTCAGCTACCGCGAGGGCTCGTTCTTCCTTACCGATACCAGCAGCAACGGTGTCCAGGACGGCAGCAGCGGCGCGCGCCTGCACAAGGGCGAGCCGGTGCGTATCGAGCACGGCAGCACCTACATTCTCGGCGACTTCGAGATCCGTGCGCGGCTGGTTCGCGACCCGGCCACGTTCGACGGCGAAGTCGGCCGCCCGCGTGCCGCTGGCAGCATCATTCCGGACGACGCGTTCCTCGACCTCGACCCGCTCAACGCCCTCGAACAGCAAGAGCGCGTGTACTCGGAAATCGACGAACTGCTGTCGCCTACCGCCAAGCCGGAAGACTCCCGTCAACGTGCCGACTACGCGCGCATCGACATGGAAAGCCTGATGGTCCCGGAGCTGATTGCCGCCCCGGTCGAACCTGAGCCGGCGCCTGCGCCGAAAGCTGTCGAGCGTCAGAGCGAAGGTTTCTGGGAGCACTTCGGCGCGGCGCTGGGCGTCGACGTCAAAGGCCTCAGCCACGACGAACGCGAAGCGCTGGCGCTCAACGCTGCGCGCCTGCTGCGCCAGAGCATCGGCGGTTTGCAGCAGAGCCTGCGCACCCGCTCGGAGCTGAAAAACGAGCTGCGTCTGGCCCAGACCACCGTGCAGGGCACCAACAAGAACCCGCTGAAATTCGCCGTCGATCCGAGCGAAGCACTGCAAATTCTGTTGCAGCCAAGCAAGCCCGGCCATCTGCCCGCCGAGCAGGCGATCTCCCGTGCATTCCGTGATTTGCAGGCGCACCAAGTGGCTTTGCTGACCGCCAGCCGCGCCGCCGTACGTGGCACGCTGGAGCACTTCTCGCCAGAGCAGCTGACCCTGCGTTTCGAGCGCGACAGCAAGCCATTGATCGCCACTTCGGGCGGGCGCTGGAGAGCATTCGGCCGCTACCACCAGGCACTGCGGCAGGACGATGACTGGAGCGAGCGTCTGCTGGCCCGCGACTTTGCCCAGGCTTACGAAGAACAGATCCGCCTGATCTCCACCCTCCACACCGACCACCAAGGATGATGCGCATGTCTCGCCGCTCGACCGCTTTTTTCAAGACGCTGACTGCGCTCACCGTGCTGGTGCTGCTTGCCGGTTGCTCGTCGCTGTCGCCGTACTCGAAAGTGACCAAGATCAATCTGAAACTGACCGGCAGCGATCAGCTCAACCCGGACCTCAACGGGCGGCCGTCGCCGATCGTCGTGCGCCTGTTCGAACTCAAGCACCCGGTGACCTTCGAGAACGCTGATTTCTTCAGCCTCTACGAGCGCGCCAAGGAATCCCTCAATCCGGATCTGGTGGCCAGCGAAGAACTCGAACTGCGCCCGGGTGAAACCGTGGAACTGAAACTCAGCGTGGAGGAGGGCAGCCGTTACGTGGGCATCCTCGCTGCCTATCGCGACCTGCCGGATACCCAATGGCGCCACACCGTGCAGATCACTCCGCTGGAACTCACCGAGGCTGATCTGACCCTCGATCAGGCCGGTATCCGCAATACCCAACAAGTGCTCGCCAAGGCGGATGACTGATCATGAACACCCATAAAGTCATTTGGCAGGAAGGCATGCTGCTGCGACCGCAGCACTTCCAGCACAACGATCGTTATTACGATCACCAGATGAAAACCCGCACGCAATTGCTCGGTGGCTACACCTGGGGTTTTCTCAATCTGGAAATCGACTTGCAGTTCCTCAACATGGGCAAACTGGTGATCAGTGAAGCCTCGGGGATTCTGCCGGACGGCAGCCTGTTCGAACTTGGTGGCAACACTGAGCCGCTGGCGCTGGACGTGCCGCCGAACACCGGCAACACGCCGATCTATCTGGCGCTGCCGCTGGTCACTGGCAACCACATCGAGGCCCGGCGCCCGGAGCAATCCGACGTGCTCGCGCGCTACACCGCGTATGACGCCGAAGTCGCCGACTCCAACGCCGGCGATGATTCCGCCAGCCAGGTCAGCTGCGGTCGTCCGGACTTCAAACTGTTGCTCGGCGAGCAGCAGAGCGATCAGGCCTACGTGAAGCTGAAAATCTGCGACGTGCTCGATACCACGCCCGACGGCGTGATCAGCCTCGACCCGGATTTCGTCCCGACCTACATTCAGGCCCACGCCTCCAGCTACCTGCTGTCGTGTCTGAAAGAAGTCATCAGCATGCTCAGCCACCGTGGCGACACCATCGCCGAGCGGATTCGCTCCAACGGCAAGGTCGGCGGCGCTGAAGTCGGCGACTTCATGATGTTGCAACTGATCAACCGCACCGAACTGCTGCTGCGCCATTACCTGGGTCTTGAGCAGGTGCATCCGGAAGAGTTGTATCGCACGCTGCTGACCATGCTCGGCGATCTGGCGACCTTCTCCGGCGAGAGCAAACGCCCGCGTCTGGACAGCCGCTATTCCCACGCCGATCAGGGCGCAAGCTTTCGCAAACTGATGGAAGCGATTCGTCAGGTGCTGTCGATGGTGCTCGAACAGCACGCCATCGAACTGATCCTGCAGGCGCGTCAGTACGGCATCATCGTCTCGCCGTTGCACGATCACAAACTGCTCGGCTCGGCCTCGTTCGTGCTGGCAGCCAGTGCCAACTGCGACTCCGAAGAACTGCGTCAGCGTTTGCCGCAGCACCTCAAGGTCGGCCCGGTGGAGCGCATCCGCCAACTGGTCAACCTGCACTTGCCGGGGATCAAGGTCAAACCGTTGCCGGTGGCCCCACGGCAGATCGCGTTCCACTCGAACAAAACCTATTTCATCCTCGAACTCAGTTCCGAAGACCTGGCACAACTCGAGCGCTCCGGCGGTTTCGCGTTCCACGTGTCCGGCGAATTCGCCGAGCTTGAACTGAAATTCTGGGCCATCAGGAACTGACCGACATGATCAAGGAAACGGATTACAACCAGGACGACAAAACCGTCCTGCTCGACCGTCAGGGCCACGGACCGGCATCGAGTCCGCTGACCGACTTCGCCGCGCCGCCGCGTTTCGAGCAACTGGAAGAACGCATGATCTACGCCGCGCGCCTGCGTCCGGCGGAGGCGTTCAATATCAGCCTCAACTCGCTGGTCGCGGCCTCGTCCGACCTGCTCTCGGAAGTGGTGCGCCTCAAGCACAGCGAAACCCGTGAAGACTTGTACGCGCTCAATGAGCGGCTGACCGCCGGGCTGAAATTGTTTGAAGTGCGCGCCCTGCACAACGGCGCCGAAAGCAGCCAGGTAATGGCCGCGCGTTACGTGCTCTGCACCGTGGTCGACGAAGCCGTCGTGACCACGCCGTGGGGCAACGAAAGCGAGTGGTCGCAGATGAGCCTGCTGAGCAGCTTCCACAACGAAACCTTCGGCGGCGAAAAGTTTTTCCAGCTGCTCGATCGGCTGTCGAAAAACCCGGTCAAGCACCTGCCGATGCTCGAACTGATGTACCTGTGCCTGTCCCTCGGTTTCGAGGGCAAGTACCGCGTACAGGCACGCGGCATGCTTGAGCTTGAAGGCATCCGCGACGCCTTGTACCGGCAGATCCGTCAGTTGCGTGGCGACGTGCCGCGCGAGTTGTCGCCGCACTGGGAAGGCCTCAACGACCAGCGCCGCAACCTGGTGCGCATCGTGCCGGCGTGGATGGTGGTGCTCTTTACTCTGGTCTGCCTGGTGGTGATGTATTCGGGCTTCGCCTGGGTCCTGAGCGAACAACGCGACACCGTTCTGCATCCTTATCAGCCGCTTGATCCAGCCGCGGTGCAACCGCAGGCGCAGCCGTAAAACAGGGACGTGTGATGAAAAAGTTTTTCAAGAAAGTCGGCGCCTTCCTGCGCCAGACCTGGGTCTGGACTCTGCTGCTGGTGCTGTTCGTGGCGCTGCTGGTGTGGTTCGTCGGCCCGTTGTTGGCGGTCGATGATTACAAGTTCTGGGAAAGCGCGACCTCGCGCCTGCTGACCATCAGCGTGCTGTTCCTGATCTGGGGCCTGACCATGGTCTTCGTCAGCTGGCGCGCCGGTATCCGCAAGAAAGCCGAGGAGGAAAGCGAGGACGGCCAGGACCGTATCCGCCGCGAAGAGCTGATCGACGAAGAACAGAAAGAGTTGAAGGCGCGGTTCAAGGACGCGCTGAAAACCCTGAAGACGTCGAGCCTGTATCGCGGTCGCAGCGAGCGCTGGCGCAGTGACTTGCCGTGGTACCTGCTGATCGGTCCGCAGGCCTCGGGTAAAACCAGCCTGCTGGATTTTTCCGGTCTGGAATTTCCGATCAACAAGATCGACCGCAAGCTGACCCGCGACACCCTCGGCACCCGTCATTGCGACTGGTATTTCGCCGATCACGGTGTACTGATCGACACCGCCGGGCGCTACACCACTCAACCGGACGCCGAAGTCGACGGCAACGCCTGGACCACCCTGCTGGAACTGCTGCGCAAGCGTCGTCGCGGCCGTCCGTTGAACGGCGTGCTGGTGACCATTCCGGTGGAAACCCTCACCGGCGGGAGCGAGCAGGACATCGAGACCCTCGCGCGCCAGGTGCGCAGCCGTTTGCAGGACGTGCATCAGAAACTCCACGTCGATGTGCCGGTGTATCTGGTCCTGAGCAAGGCTGACAAGCTGCTCGGCTTCGACGAGTTCTTCGATCAACTGACCCGCGAAGAAAGCGATCAAGTGCTCGGCACCAGTTTCCGCAAGGATCAGGTCGGCACCGACGTCACGGTTCTGCGCAACGAGTTCGAAGAGCTGCTGCGCCGCCTGAACAGCCAAGTGATCATGCGCATGCACTCCGAGCGCGACACTCAGCGCCGTGGCCGCATCCTCGACTTCCCGCATCAGCTCGGGCAGATCGGCGAGCGCCTGTGCCTGTTCGTCGACATGGCGTTCACCGGCAACCGTTATCAGCGTGCCACGCAACTGCGCGGTTTCTACCTGACCAGCGCGCCACACCTGACCCAGGAAATGGATTCGACCACCGCCGGCATCGGCGCCAGCCTGGGCATGAACGCCGGCGTGCTGCCGACTCTGCGCAGCGGTCGTTCGCGCTTCATCCACCACTTGCTCAGCCAAGTGATTTTCCCCGAAGCCGATCTGGCCGGTCTGGACAAGCGCGAGCGCAGCCGCATTCATTGGGGCCAGCGTGCGCTGTACGTCGGGGCGCTGGCGGCACTGGCACTGTTCGGCATGCTCTGGGCCGGTGGTTTCTCGGCCAACTACGAGCGTCTGGAAAACTTGCGCACACTGGCGCAGAACTGGACTCAGCAACGCTCGGCCGTCACGCCGCGTGATGACGCCATGGGCGTGCTGAAAGTGCTCGACACCAGCTACGCCGCGACCCAGGTGTTCCCGAGCAAGGGCGACGTCTCGTACCACGAACGTGGCGGTCTGTATCAGGGCGAAGAGATCAACCCGGTGGTGAAAACCGCCTACGAGCGTGAGCTTGAAGCGCAGTTGCTGCCACGGGTGGCGACCATGCTCGAAGGGCAGATCCGCGCCAACATGAAGGACCGCGATCGCCTGCTCAACAGCTTGCGCGCGTACCTGATGCTGAACATGAAGGATCGTCGCGACGCGGCGTGGCTCAAGGACTGGGTCGCCACTGACTGGTCGCAGCGCTACACCGGCAACACCGCGGTGCAGAACGGTCTGAACACGCACCTCGAGCGCTTGCTCAAGCAGCCGTTCATTTATCCGCTGAACGATCAACTGGTGACGCAGGCGCGTCAGGTCCTGCGCAGCGAATCGTTGGCCAACGTGGTTTACCGCATGCTCCGCGAGCAGGCGCGCAACCTGCCGGACTACCGCTTCAGCCAGCACCTCGGCCCGCAAGGTTCGTTGTTCATCGGCACTGAATACGTGATCCCGGGTTTCTACACCCAGCAGGGTTATCAGCAGTATTTCTCGGTGCAGGGCGCCGCGCTGGTCACCGACATCCTGCGTGACAACTGGGTGCTGGGCGAAGGCGCGGGCATCAGCGACATGGACTTGCGTCGCCTGATGGTCGAGCTCGAGCAGCTGTACTTCCGCGACTACGCCAATTACTGGAGCGAAGCCGTTGGCCAGGTCGCATTGCCACCGATCAGCGACGCCGGCGAAGGCGCCGAGCAACTGGCGGGCCTGACTTCGGCCAACTCGCCGGTACTCGCATTGCTCACCGAAGTACGTGAAAACACTCGCTTCGAAGCCGCGGCTGATCCGGTCGATGAAGCCGGCGAAGCCGCCGATGCGCTGGCCGGACAGAAAGGCAAACTGGGCAAGGTCGGCAAACTCGCCGCGGCTGCCGCCGACAAGGCTTCGGCGCTGAACGTGGCGAAGAACCTGCCGGACACCGCGAAGAAATCCCTGCAACGCCGCTTCGAACCGCTGCATCGTCTGCTCGATGACAACAACGGCCCGGGTGCTGACCTGACGCCAGCGTTCAGCGCGCTCAACGACCTGCAACTGCAACTGGCCGGCCTGGCCCGTTCCAGCACGCCGGAGCAAGCCGCGTTCGAGATGGCCAAGACGCGCATGAGCGGCCAGCGTGATGCGCTGACCAACCTGCGCAATGCCTCCGGTCGTCTGCCGCGTCCGCTGAGCGTGTGGTTCAACGTGCTGGCCGAAGACTCGTGGCGTCTGGTGCTCAACGATGCCTATCAATACCTGAATGGCCGTTATCAGAACGAGCTGTACAGCGTGTATGGCAAAACCATCAGCAAGCGCTATCCGTTCAGTGCCAGCAGCACCAGCGACGTAGCGATCAGCGACTTCCGCGAGTTCTTCCGTGCTCAAGGTACTGTCGATCGCTTCTTCGACAGCTACATGCGGCCGTTCGTCAGCGGCGATCCGGGCAACTACCGCATGCGCAGCGTCGACGGCCACAGCCTGCCGGTATCGAAGGTCTACCTCGATCAGATGGCCGCCGCGCAGACCATTCGCCAGAGCTTCTTCTCGATCAACCCGGCCGAGCCGACCGTGCAGTTCAAGCTTGAGCCGTACACCCTCGATCCGGCGGTCAGCCGCTCCGAATTCAAGTTCGGCGACAAGACCATGGAATACCGTCACGGCCCGATCCTGCCAATGACCTTCAAGTGGCCGACCGATGCTGAAGACGGTCGCACCAGTCTGGTCATGGACAAGATGGCCGGGCGTCCGATCGGTATCGAGAAGAACTCCGGCCCATGGTCGCTGTTCCGTCTGTTCGATCTGATGCAGACCGAGTACCTGAACGGTCGTGACGTGCTGGTACTGAAAGCCGACGTGGGTGGCCTGCGCGCCAACTACCTGCTGACCAGCCAGCGCACGCCGAACCCGTTCGACATGGGCGTGCTGCGCACCTTCCGTATGCCGGTGCAGCTCTGATGCTGGTGGCCAGTCCCTGGCGCAGCGCGGCGCGTACCGACCCGGGCAAGGTGCGGGCGCGCAACGAAGATGCCTTCCTCGACTCGCCGCAGCACGGGCTGTGGGTGGTCGCGGACGGCATGGGCGGTCATCAGGGTGGCGATATCGCCAGCCAGTTGATCGTCGCCAGCCTGGCTGAGTTGCCGCAACACGAGGACTTCGACGAACGCCTCAAAGCCATCCGCCAGTGCCTGCACTGGCTGAACCGGCGCTTGGGCCAGGAGTTGACCGTCACTGCCGGGCGTCACGACAGCATCATGGGCAGCACCGTCGTCGCGCTGCTGGTGGAAGGCAATCGCGCGGCCTGCATCTGGGCCGGCGACAGCCGTTGCTATATGTGGCGCGGGCAGCGGTTGTATCAGCTGTCCAAGGACCATTCGCTGCAACAGCAGCTGATCGACGAGCAGCAAATGAGCGTCCAACAGGCAGCAGCGCACCCGGCGGCTCAGGCACTCACCCGAGCCGTCGGCGCGGCCGAAACACTGACCCTGGATGTGCTTGAACTTGAGGTCTACCCGGGCGATGTGTTTTTGCTCTGCAGCGATGGTTTGTATCAGGGCCTGAGCAGCGATGCCCTCGGCAACGCCCTCAGCCTCAGCGCGCCACACGTGGCGCTGGAACGTTTGTTCGACGGCGCCCTGCGTGGCGCCGCGCGGGACAACCTGACTGCCGTGGTGATCCGCCAATGAGTGAACTCGAATCGCCCATCGATGACCTGCTGATCAGCGAAGAACAGGCCAGCAACCTGACCTACTTCGCCTTCGCCAAGGGCAACAAGGCCGAACCGTTGCTGGCGCCGACCAAGGCCAGCATCGGAGCACTGCCGGATGTACTCGCCGGTCGCTACCACCTCGAGCGTCTGCTCGGGGCCGGTGGCATGGGCGCCGTTTACCGGGCGCGGGATCTGCTGCACGAACAGTTCGGCGATCCCGATCCTTACATCGCGCTGAAAATCCTCAGCGAAGAATTTGCCGAATCGCCGGACGCCAGTGCCTTGCTCTACAGCGAGTTCGCCCTGACCCGACGCCTGCGCCACGACAACGTCGTGCGTGCACACACCTTTGAAGTCGACACCGACTGCCAGCGGGCCTTCATCACCATGGAATACATGCGTGGCCTGACCCTGGACAAATTGCTCTGCGAGCGGCCCCTCGGCCTGCCGTGGAAAGAATTGCGCGACATCGTTCTGCCGCTGCTCGACACGCTGGCCTACGCCCACGGTCGCGGCGTGCTGCACGGTGACCTGAAACCGAGCAACGTCATGCTCAGCGAAGACGGCCTGCGCCTGTTCGACTTCGGTCTGGGACAGGCAGAGGAGGGCACCTTGCCCGGTCTGCCGCACCTGAGCCGCGAGCGCTTCAACGCCTGGACCCCGGGCTACGCCGCCCCCGAACTGCTTGAGGGCCAACCGTTGTCGGCCTGCGCTGACGTGTACGGCGTGGCCTGCGTGATCTATGAACTGGCGGGCGGCAAACACCCGTTCCGCCGCTTACCCTCGACCCAGGCCCGCGACGAGCACCTGGAGCGCGAGCTGCGCGCCCCAGCGAATCTACCCCAGCACGGCTGGCAAGCGCTGCGAACCGCGCTGAGCTTCAACCCGGCAGAACGCACCATCACTGCCCAACAATTGCGTGACGCCTTGAGCGCCACTTCGTCCTGGCTGCAACGTCTGCGACTTCGGGCGTAACGGATGACATTCGAACAGGGAGCACACGATGTTCAACTCAGCTAACGAAACCCACTTCAGCCTCAAGGTCGAAGACTACGTCGGCGACCTGCAAGTGCTGTCGTTCACCGGCACTGAAGGCATCAGCCAGGCGTATCGCTTCGACCTCGAACTGGTCAGCGAAAACCCCGATCTGGACCTCGAACAACTGCTGCACAAGCAGGCGTTTCTGGCATTCGATCCACAAGGATCCGGTATTCACGGACAGATCTACCGCGTCGCCCAGGGCGATGCCGGCAAGCGCCTGACCCGCTACAAAGTCTCGATCGTGCCGCAACTGCAATACCTGCATCACCGCACCAACCAGCGCATCTACCAGCAGATGTCGGCGCCGAAAATCATTGCGCTGATCCTCGAAGAACACGGCATCAAGAGCAACGCCTACAGCTTCCAGCTCAGCCAGCCGTGCCCGGATCGCGACTACTGCGTGCAGTACGACGAAACCGACCTGCATTTCGTCCAGCGTCTGTGCGAAGAAGAAGGTATCCACTACCACTTCCAGCACAGCGAAAAAGCGCACCTGCTGGTGTTCGGCGACGACCAGACCGTGTTCCAGAACTTGGGGCAGCCAACTGCTTATGTGCAGGGCAGCGGCATGGTCGCCGACGAGCCGGTGATCAAAGCCTTCAAACTGCGCCTGGAAACCCGCACCACCCGCACCACGCGCCGCGACTACGACTTCGAAAAACCGCGCCTGCGAATGGAAGCGGCGTACAAACCGGACGGCGACAGCACTGAACCGGATCTCGAAGACTACGACTACCCCGGCCGCTTCATCGACCGCGCGCGCGGCAAGTTCCTCAGCCAACGCGCCCTCGAACGCCACCGCGCCGACTACCGCCAGGCCGAAGGTCGCGGCGACCAGACCCGACTGGTCAGCGGCCACTTCATGGAAATGTCCGACCACCCGCGCAGTGAGTGGAACGACCTGTGGCTGCTCACCGAAATCTTCCACGAAGGCAAACAACCGCAAGTCCTCGAAGAAGGCGTGACCAGCGACACCACCGACAACAAAGACGACTTCCACCAGGGCTACCGCAACACCTTCCTCGCCACCCCGTGGGACGTGTTCTACCGCCCGGCCCTCGAACACCCAAAACCGCGCGTACTCGGCAGCCAGACCGCCATGGTCACCGGCCCCAAAGGCGAAGAAATCCACTGCGACCAATACGGCCGCATCAAAGTGCAATTCCACTGGGACCGCGAAGGCCAGGCCGACGACAAAACCAGCTGCTGGCTACGCGTCTCCAGCTCCTGGGCCGGCGACCGCTATGGCGCCATCAGCATCCCGCGCATCGGCATGGAAGTCCTCGTCACCTTCCTCGAAGGCGACCCCGACCAACCGCTGGTGACCGGCTGCCTGTACCACAAGGAAAACCCGGTGCCGTACGCACTGCCGGCGAACAAGACGCGCAGCGTGTTCAAAACGCTCAGCTCACCGGGTGGCGGTGGTTATAACGAACTGCGCATTGAAGACAAGAAAGGTGCGGAGCAGATCTACATCCATGCGCAGCGGGATTGGGATGAAAACGTTGAGCATGACCAGAAGATTCGGGTCGGTAATGAACGTCACGACACAGTGGTGAAGAACACCTACACCGAGCTGAAAGCCGAGGAACACCGCACCACGATTTCCGATCGCAAGGTTGAAGCGAAGCTGGATGATCACCTGACGATTGGGCAGAACCAGCATGTGAAGCTGGGGACTGCGCAACTGACCAGCGTGGGGAAAGAGATTCACCTTAAGGCTGGGGACAAGATTGTTATTGAGGCGGGGACGGAGCTGACCATTCTTGGCGGTGGGAGCTTTATCAAGCTCGATGGCGGTGGGGTGACGGTGGTTGGGCCGGTGATCAAGATCAATGCCGGTGGCTCGGCTGGGTCGGGGACTGGAATCGGGATTAAACCGCCGGTGCTGCCGGGGGCGGCGGATAAGGATAAGGCGGGGAGTTTGATGGATCAGGCGTTGGGGAATGCGGTGCCTGAGAATGTTAAACCGAAGGCTTTTTTTGTGTTTTCCGAATGATGAGTGTCGTGATGACAACAAACGGGTACGTAAGGCAGATGAAGTGGTTTTCGATTGTTTTGTTGTGCTGGGGGATGACTTCGGAGGCCTTTGCTTCTTCGTCCAGCACCGCCCAATGTCCAAGCGGCAATTTTGCTGATTTCGTAAAAGTTTTTGCATCTGAGCCAGAGACACAGAAAGGGTTTATTGCGTCTCCTCTGAAGCATGTTCACGTGATAGCTGATGGGAAAATACCAAAGGTTGTCGAACGGAGCTTGGGCTCGATTTCCTCCGATGAGTTGAAGATGCTGCTTCCGGGAAATGCTGCCAAGTTGGGTCTCACTATTGAAACCAAGATGCCTGACAGAGTGGTCGTGCGTGATGAGGCGGGCCATTTTTTAAAGATTTTCGTCTTCAAACATGGTGATTGCTGGACTCTGAGTCGAGTGGAGGATTGGGCAATCGATGCGGTCATGGAAAAGATCACTCAGTCTGAGAAACTAACGCCCGGTGAGGTAGAACTCAAAAAAGGCGTCATATTTGACAGACTGGTCAATAAAACGTCTGCCGAATCAGGAATCTATTTATACGCCGCGGCATTGGATAGCTATTTAGATGGTGCCCGGAAGGGTTCGGCGCAAGCAGCATTTGCTGCTGCGGGAATCAGCCTTTCTGGGCAGGCGCCACGCTTGGAGAATTCCAGAATCGTGGCGTTATTGATTCAAGCTTCAGAGCAAGTGCCGGATGCCGGCTTGACTCTCGCAGATTTTTATTGCGATGAAGGTGAATACGACGAAAGTCACGGTTGTATTAATCCCAGAGAATCAATAGCGACATTGGAGCGTGCCGCCCGCCTAGGTTCGACTAACGCACTGATTCGATTAGGTGAAGTGTATGAAGCGGGAGCCCTCGTAGCGGCTGACTTGCCACGCGCGATGGCGTGTTACCGGAAGATCCAGAAAACCGATCCTAACACGGCTACCGCGTTGGTTGAGCGCTTGGCAGCCCGAGGCGTCGTCAGCGATAACTCTATTCAATGTTTTGAAGCAGGAAGCTTTTGATGAGCACAGGACTACTTGAGCAAAGGCAGCAATATCGCACTGGTTATGAGTACGGCCCTTTCAAGGGCGAGACAGACCATGATGAAGATGGCAAGAAGGAAATCGACTGCTCCGGGCTTCTGTATCGAATGCTTAAGGATGCGGGATATACGATTCCTTACCTCACAACATCTGGGTTAAATGCCGACACTACTTTTTTTGATGTAATCCCGCTTGCGGAAGTACAGCCTGGCGATATTGCGCTGTGGATAAACTTTCATGGACACACGGGGGTTATCGAAGACATCTCCGGGTCGCCTGTTCGAGATAGGGGGAATTTCTTCGGTTCACAGTCTTCAAGCGGACCGAAATCTGCCAAATATGGGGCGGGTAGTGGTTACTGGCCAATGCCTGAAAAGTTTTTACGCCCGAAGCCCCAATTCAGAGGTGCTCAACCAGCCCCCGCACCTACTCCTGCGCCGGCCCCTGCACCGGCAGGCCCAGCTCCGCTGATGAGCTTCGAATATCCATTCAGAAAAGCTGACGGTAAGCAGTTTTCTGATGCGGATGAGATTTACAAGGCTCTCGAAAACGAGAGTGCCGGGCATTATTTGCTTGGCAGCAACAAGTTCTGGCACGGTGGCATTCACATCAGTAATGCCAGCGCTCCCCAATGCATTTTGAATGAACCGATTCGCTGCATGGCCGACGGCGAGGTCGTGGCATATCGTCTCAATGAAGATTATTTGGAGTCGACCTTTGGGGAGAACGAGAAAAAACTGAAGTATTCGAATTCTTTTTGTCTTGTACGCCATGAGTACAAGTCCGAGCCTAATCCTGAAGATGGGCCAAACAAGGGCAAGCAAAATAAGCTGATTTTTTTCAGCCTTTATATGCATTTGCTACCTTATAAGCGTTATCCGTTGTCGGAGGAGGAAACGCCCAAGCCTAAGGTGACAATGCAGGTTGACGACTTTAAGGCCTACGATAGTTTTCCCGAAGCATCCGGCTGGCCCTCTCCAGGAAAGTTGGCCAGCGGGACCAAGCTTGAAGTGTTGGAGGAAAAAGCCGCAGGGGATATTACCTATGCGAAGGGTAAGATTCTTTCCGGATGCGTCAAGAACAACGCACAAAAAGTACGCTTGTCAGGCAGTGTTGTCTGGTTTGCGTATCTGAAAAATAGTGAGCCATTTAAGAATTCGCAGCAAAAGCGTATATGGCGTGCCGACCTGATTCCTGAGCGGAATAAACCAAAATATTGGCAAGGAAAGGTAAAAGGTACTGCTATCAAAAAGCTGGATCTTTATCAGGAACCGGCTTCGCCGCAGAATGGACAGCCCGCAGGTCCCCGAAAAGGAACAATGCAACTTAATCCGGGAAGCGTCGTTGAGTTTGAAAGTAAAGATGTATTGAACCTGACGGTGTCGGGAGTCACCCGACGAATGGCGAAATGCACGAAAATCAGTGGCGACCTTGCGGGCGCGGGTGAGGTGACAACAAGTTTTTGGGCATTCGTGGAGAATGAATTTGTTGCTTGGGATGTCATTCCAACAAGTTTTGATTCCGTCGAGCTCACGGGTACAGGTATCAAGGCTGGCGATCCGATTGGCTATCTTGGGCTAACGGAAAATTTGTCTGGAGAGGACGGTAGTGTTTCAAGCAAGCATCAGGTTCATATCGAGTTTTTCACAGCAGAAACCCATGTAACGGACTTTTTGAAGAATAGCGCGGGGTTGAAAGTCGGGAAACAATATCTTCACTTGTTAGCAGGAACAAATCTGAAAAGAAATGCGCCAGCGACAGATTTGACTCCGCTCAAGAAAGCACATGCCGTTGATCTGAACAACGCCCGCGCCATCAAAGAAGGCGCTGAGGATTATTATCAGGTTTCCATTATCGAGGACGGCTTGCCCTTAGCTGGGCTGGTAAATAAAAAAGAAACTGAAATCATCACGCAGCACGACTGGGGAAAACTTGGCTTCGTTATTGTTGAGGAAGCAAACGCAACGGCAGACGGATTCCTTGATCCGGAAAGCATGCCGCAGTTCTTCAAAGAGCTATTCCTGAAGATGGATACCAATGACGATAAGGAAGTTGACCCTGCAGAGCTTGCCGTTGCATTGAAAACTGCAGATACAAGAGCGAAATGGGCCAAGCTGATCGCCCGTCACCCTACGGAATGGAAAGAAGGAGCAGATGCTGCCAAATGGAGTCGACTTGGTCTTATTTTAGAAGACACTCCGAAAACCTTGAAGCACGAAAAAGAACGAATCACGAAGTATGTGTTTTGGGAGGATCTGAAAGACAAGGCCGCCATGAGTACGGACTTGGTTTGGCATTTTCATCCTATTGAAATGCTGAGTAACTTCATGAGTCGCTCCGAATTTATAGATGTCGAGCGGTTTGTAGCCATGTATGCTGAGCAACATGCTTCGTTTCAGGCTGATGCGCCTCCGTTTTCTGCTGCGTCCAAGTCTAATTTGCGCAAGATCGCAGAGAATATTAATAAATATTTGAACAAAACCAAAGAAGTTTATACAGTCTATGAATTGTCATATATGTTCGCGACGGCTCGTCACGAGGCTTACCAATTTATGATTGCTGAGTATTTTAGCGCTGCGCCGGAGTATGGGCCGGTTTCCTATTTTGATAAATATGACCCTGTGCTTGCAGATACCGCAACACGCAGACAAACTGCGATCGGCAACAGTAATACGGTACAAGGGGACGGTTTTAAATATAGGGGTCGTGGTCTCGTTCATTTGACTTGGAAGAAGAACTATCAAAAGGCGAAAGATTATTTCGGGATTGATTTTGTCGAACATCCCGATGAGGCTGCTGGGTTTGAAAACTCCGTGCCTATCATGATATGGGGCATGAAAGAAGGTATATTTACTGGGAAAAAACTTGGCGATTATGTAAATAATAGTGCTAAGGACTATGAAGGGGCGCGGAAGGTAATCAATGGTTCCGACCAAAAAGCGTTGATCGCTAGTTATGCTGTGAAATTCGAAGCGATACTAAAGGCCACGTCAATTGCGCCGGAGACCAAATAAATATGAATATCAAGTTGCCTGTAGGTTTAGCTGTCGTAACTTTCGTGCTAGCAGGTTTCGCAGTCGCCGAGCCGCATGACGTGTATTCAGCCGATGTTGACGCCCAGTCTCTGACCGTTACTTGGTCAGGTGGTAGCAAAACAATAGAAGGCGTAGTCGGGAGTCAAGGCGAAACAACTAGGGAACTGGTTGAATTTAATGGAGGTAAGGCCCTCCATTACGAAAATCTCGCCTCGCGTGCTCCTTTTGAAGCCTATTTTACGTTAACTAGGCATGGCGCGGATGTTCTGATAGATTGCGTTTATACAAATATTCGGAACGAGCAGAATGGAGTTCTAATAAACAAAGCCGTTTGCGGCTTGGATCGCCCATTAGCTGAAGAATATGAGGAAGCAGTTTCTGAATTTTCGGATCAGTGGAAAAACTTGACTAGCAAGGTGGTTATAGCGCCTTTGTTGGCAACGCCCCCGGTATTGATAGAGGTTGAAGACTCGGCTTTCGGTGGGGTGAAGTTATCCAGAACCTATCATTCTCCCAATGACCTAAAGTTCTCGCGTCCCGAAAGCGTGGTAAAGAAAGACAAAGTCAGCCATTCCTTTGGTAATGGCTACGTATTTTCCGTTTACGCGCCTGGGGATTTAACTAGTCCGCTCTATCTCGATGTGTCTTCTGGAAAGCTTGACAGTGCATTCGTAAGGTATGATCGGGCTGCTTTAAATAAGCTGTTCTGATCAACTCTTCTGGCCTCAAAGAAAGGACAGATCTGTTTGGTGTGCAATGCGATTTCTGTCTAGATTGCGAAGGCAAACAGATCTGTTCCGTTTACTCACTGGCTTAAATCATGGCAGTGGCACTTACAAACTAAGACCGGTTTTTCGTTACCAAGCCAAAGTCGGCATGTTTGAGAGTTACAACCGGACTGCGGCGATGGCTTCGTTAACCTGCGCGTCGACAAAAAACGTAAAGCGTTGCTCAGCACCTACTGGGGAACATACCCAAGCAATGCATCACCCGAATCACCAAACGCAAAGCCTGAATGACTCAAGGATGAACACAGTGAAACGTTTTGTTTTAACCCTGCTGGCCGTATTGCTGCCGGCTTCAGCTGCCTATGCGCAGGATGACTGCAGCCAGGTCACCTCAAGTCTGGAGATGGTGCCCTGCTCGGAGGCGGCGAAGAAGGCTGCCGATACGCAGTTGAATGTCAGCTACAAGCAGCTGATGACGCGACTTGAGTCTGACTATCGAGCGGATCCGGCATTGGGCGCGGAGTACGCCGCGAAGGTCAAAGAGTCGCAACGTGCGTGGTTGAAGTTGCGCGATGCGAACTGCCCTTTGGAGGCATTCGAAATCGAGACGGGGATGCCAGCGCATGTGTTTGCCGTTAACTCGTGTATCGCCAGAATGAGTCGCGAGCGCTCGGCATATCTGGACAAGATTGTCCCTGCTCTTGCATCCGACAAGAGCACTTCGACGGCACCCACCAGAGACGCTTGCCCCTCGGAGGAGTTCGCGCCTTTCCTGACAGCATTTTCCGCCAACAGCGAATCACAGCGCCGCCTGACTGCGATGACGGTCAAGTCGCTCGTGTTGAAGCCGGTAGCGGGAAAGGAACGTAGCACCTTTGAGCCTTCCACCTCGGGTGTCAGTGGAGCTACTTTTACCTATCCGCTGATGGCCGCCATCACACCCGGCAAAACGCCTGGAGTCGAGATCGAAGAGGTCGACGACAGTCACGTCAACGTGGTGGATAAGCGAGCGGGCAACAGCAATATCAAGATCTTCAACTTCTCTCGTCAGGCGTGCTGGGTGCTTGAGGGGATTGAGGATTGGTCGATCAGTGAGAAGGATCTTGTCGCAACAGAGAACCCGGGAATGAGCCGCGCCGAGAACTTCTGTGATCAGCGTGCTGAAGCTTTAGGTGGGCTGGGGTTTCTTGAGCAATACCGGCTGACTGCGGAGTTGATTGAGGCGTCCCTGGAGAATTTTGTGTGTGCTGCAGAGTCAGGTGATGCACAGGCCAGCCTGTCGGCGGCAAGTCTGAGTCTTTCGCAAATGGCACCTCAGTTAGAAACCCCTAAGGTTGAGGCTTTGTTCAAAGCGGCTTCGAAAATACCAAAGGGTGCGATGGGCTATGCGACGTTTCTTTGTTCAGGAAACTCCACCGACTATAACGGCCCTTGCCTTCACCCCAAGCAGGCAGAAGAGCAGGTTATTCGGGCGATTACCATGGGCTCCACGGACGCGATGAATTACCTGGCCTCTACCTTTGAGGGTGGGGAGTTAGGAACGAAGGATATATCGCGGGCGTTAGCCTGTTATCAAATGGCGGCTGACAAGGGTGATCAGTTGGGCCTCTTCAACGTGGGGCGATTGGGATCGTCAGCCACGGCGCCGATCAAAGCCAGCCACTGCATTTGAATTTCGAGGGGCTGTTTGAGGCGGTTTTGCACAAGTTTTGTCTGAATCCCTCACGCTAAAACGTTTAACGCTTGAGCATCTGAGGACCGCGATTTTCCTTTAAACTTCCCACCCCCAAGGAACGCGCTCAGGACACGGAATGCCAGCCTCTTCTTCCTCGCTTCGCCCAGCGTTGGTGCTTTGGCTATATGCCGCTGCGATCACGCATATCCTCGCCGGTCTTACCCTGACCTGGGCCGGTGACTCCGGCTTGCTCGATGGCTACCTGCAAGTCCTCGAACTGTCGTTCTGGGGTGCCGATGCGGTTCCCACCGCCGGCCACGAACAACAAGTCTGGTGGCTCGCGCTGTTCGGCGCGACGTTGCAAAGTTATTCGCTGTACATGTTCGCGCTGGTGCACCTGGGCAATCGCTTGAAAGTCCCGGCAGTCTGGGGCTGGTTGATCGCCGGCATCCTGTTATGGGCGCCGCAGGACATGTGGCTCTCGGCGCAACAACAGGTCTGGTCGCACGTGTGGCTGGATGGTTTTGCGCTGCTCGTATTGTTGCCGCCGCTATTTTGGCTCTATCGACATGACTGTCGGAAAGGCAATTGCGCAACCGAATCGAGCGACCAGAGCCGTGGCTGATGTATCACCGTTGAGTTTCATACAGCCTCGATATCTACACGGACTGCTCTTTGGTTTTGCCCTCATGCAGGTTAGTCATGCCATTGCCGACAAGACCGTGTTGATCGGTGATGCTCTCGGTCAATCGCAGGCCGCTCAAGGGCCAGTTACCGCCTTGGTGGTTATGACACCCTGCCGGTTTTCGATGACGCTTACGCAAGATCAATGGCTGCAGTTCAATTCGCCTGATCTGGTATTCGTTGCGACGAAACAACTTCCCAACACATTGAAAGCGCCGCACTTGTGGCAGGCACCAAGCTCAAACAGCGCTGAGTGGAATTTCGAAAAGTCAGCGGGTCTGAGCGAGCCATGGTTTGGTGTTATGTGTGAAAGCGCGGGAAGTTTTTCCGCTCTCACTAGTCAGCAGTTGCCGTCCGATAGCGCGATTGAGTTGCAGCTGTTGCGTGAAGCCAACGACCGCAAGTGTCCGGCGACTCTGACCGGTCACGGCTGGGGGCCAACGTTGTTGGCGGGGCATCCGCAAACCTACACGTTTGAATCGCTGAAAGGGGCAAAGTCGTCAGGATTCATCATCGGTTATCACGATGAGAGTCGACGTCTGTTCAGTCGCATCACCTTCTGCCTTATGCATAACGAACAGGTACTGATTGGGTCCGCGGAGTCGGGCTCATCCGCCCCGTTGGCGATAAGCGTTGAAGGATTTGAAGAAATCAAAACAGCAGTGCGGAGCATTGCCTTCGAGTGAGGATGTTGACGATGCATTGCATAGATGGAGCTACAGCGTGAAAGGATTTTCAGTTCTTCTCGGCAGCTTGATATTGGCTGCCGCGTCCATGGCATTCGCTGCCGATCCAGCCTTCAAGGATTACACCGTCACGCCCGTTTTCACCGGCCCCAACCATAAGCTGGTGCCGCAAGAAAACAGCAGCTCAATGATGGATCAGGCACGGATGCAAGCCCTGAAAGGCAAGGTCAACTTCGCCGGCCATTACATCCTGCACAGGCTCGGTTGTGGCGGTAGCGCCATTTGCGGCGAAGTGCTGGACGTTCAGACCGGTGAAGTGGTTGGCGGTCTGCCGAATGCTTACGACGGCAGCACGTTCGGCATGGTTTACCAGCCCGATAGTCGCTTGATCATCGTGTCCGGCATCACGCTCGACGGCGAAGAAGATGCCCAAGGGAATGCGTTGGAAAGTGGTAACCGGGATCGTTACTACGAGTTTGTGAACAATGAGTTTCGGCTGCTAAGCATGACCGATGTGGAATCGTCGCCGATGGATGAGGAATGAGTGGATGAACCGTCTTCTCGCGGGCAGCCTTTCGCTACTGCTCTCTCTGCCAGCCTTCGCCGCGCCTTCGGACGCCTTTACTCAGCGCGATGTCATGCAGTGTGGCGGTGTTGAAGTGGTGTTGGTTTCGTCCTGTCGATCCGTGACAGTGGATGATGCGGAAACCCACGTCATCCCGGTCTGCTCCGACCAGACCATCAACATCGGTAGCAAGGTGCTTCGACGCGATATCAGCAAAGTTTCACAGCTCACTTCCGACGGTGCGAAGACGAAGATGTTGAGCAATGTTGTTGTGGCGATGGATTGCGTGGAAGGCACCAAGGGCAGCCTTGTTTCGATAGGCGGATATGGCGGTTGTAGTGCCTGCGCGGAGTGGCATGGGTATTACTCGACAGCAGGGCGATTGGAGCAATACAGCTTCGATAGTAACCAACGCTCTTTTGGCTCGAAGGGATCTCGGGAAGAGCTGATCAAGGCCTATGGCGTTACGAAGAGGCAGCTAATGTCAGAAAGCCCGGCGGTGACGAGGATCGTCTATGGTCAGCCTTAAGTGGGTAGTGATGATCAGCTGCCTTTTTGCCGCCACAAGCGCTCTTGCCGAGGACCCGCCCATAGTCGGTATCGACGGACACACCGTGACGTTTCGAGCGACAAAATGGACGATGCCCGGTGTGAATTCCGCGACCGCATGGTTCACCGCCAACGGCAAAACCTTCCCGCTCTTCAGTGCCGATGTTGGCGCCGATGGACACCCGGACTGGCTCAGCCCTGACAAGAAAACCTTGTTGCTCGACCCGGTGGTCTTCGGCATGTTGTCGGATGAGAATCAAGAAGAAAAACTCGTGTCGCAACAGCATTGCGATGTGATCTCCATGGAAACCGGTTGCGTGCTGGCCGAGCGTTCCCCTCGTTTTTGTCTCGGCAAATGGGTGGGTAATCAGTGGTTTTCGGAAGATGGCGAAGTCCTTACGCCTATCCTGGAAACGGAGTCCCCGAAGGAGTGGTTGAAATATATTTCGACCATCAAAGCTGCGCAGTCCCGCGCTGATACCATCGAATCGAGCCTGACTTTTTTGAGTCCAGAGTCCTACATGGCGTGCCATCCCCCGGCGCAAAATGTTCAGGCGTACAACGACCTGGGTTTTTATCTGGCCGAGGGCGGTAGAGATGAGCTGGCGCTGAAGTTTTATCGCGGCGTTGAGGCCGTTGGTAAACGCACAGTGCTGATGCTGAACATGGCTGATTCGCTGTGGCGACTTGATCGGCAAGAAGAAGCGCAGCGTTATTACCGCGAGTACCGCGACGCGATGAGTGCCGACGGCAAGGCGCAGAAAATTCCGCAAAGAGTGATTGAGCGAACTGCACATCAGGGAATGAAAAATTGAACAGGATTGTCCGTTTTATCGCATTGCCTCTTGGAACGCTGTGCGCATCAATCGCGCATGCCGAGGACACCTGCAAAGTCATCAACGTGAGCTGGCAATACGATGAGTGCTTGGAGGCCGACCGTAAGAATGCCGACGCACGACTCAATGCCAGCTACAAAAAACTGATGTCGCGTTTTGAGTCCAGCCCCGAACCGGAACTGACCAAGACAAATATGGCCGCTGCCAAAGAGTCGCAACGTGCCTGGATCAAATTGCGTGACACCACCTGCCCCCTTGAAACCACGGCTGTCGCACCCGGTTCGCAGGCTTATTCCCAAGTACTCAATAAGTGCATCACCAGAATGAGTCTGGAGCGTGCCGCCTACCTGGATGCGATTGCGCCTGATGGCCCGAGTGATGTGGTCGATGTGGCCAAGGTTTCTGCATCGGCCTCGCAACGTTTCGGCGATGTGGTAGCTCGCTACGTCACTACGTTTGGCAACCCTTGCCTCAATGTCCAGCTTCTCGCGCCCGAAGGCAATTGGCGAGTGCTGGCGTCCAAGCGGTTCTGCAGCTTCGAGGGCAAGTCGTTTTGGGATGGCTATGCCAGTGCGGTGTTTGAGGATCATGCGTTCGCTACTGATGGTTTACACCTGACGCTCAGCTTGTTCGAGCTTCGTGGGGAAAGAGAGAAGCGGCTCGCTTGTGTGATACTGATCCAGAATGAGCAAATCAAAGAGCTGAAGTGCGGCGCACCTGAGTCATCGTAAAACCCTCAGCCTAAACATTTGAAGATTGATTAACAGGGAAGTGAGTGGAATTGGCCAGGCTCTTAAGTTGTATGAGTGCGTTCGGATTCATGGTTGCCTTGTTGGCTCGGCAGGCAATAGCGAGTGACCCACAAACCATCGGTGAGCTGCATCCGCCTGTGATTGCATCGCTCGGTGATCAAAAGATCACAGTGTTCTTTTTGAAGAACAACCTCAAAGGTCAGGTAAAGGAAGGACATGTTCCTTATGCTGAGATCTTCTACACCTCAATGAACGCCGTGAAGCCTTCGCTGAATTATGTGTGGAAGGTCGAAGGTGAGCAGATCGCCTCGGTGTTCTTCTTCGAGCGCAAATTCCCGGAGCAAGCGGGGAAGTCCATGTTTGTTCTGACAAAACAAAAAGTCTCGCACAGTCAATTCGAAGGTGATTCCTATTCGGTGCTGGAATTGCCTTTGGTGAAGGACAGCGATCAGTTGGCCTTGCGGTTTTTTAGTGGCGACCCACCAGATCCCGAGCTTGAGAACTGCCTCGACGGTCTAAATCTGGCGGATGATGTAAAGGTCGAATGTGCTTACAAGGATGCGACCAGCATTAAAAAGCGCTTGGCAGACTTGGATGCAAAGATAATTGCGGATTCAAAACTGCATCAGAACATCGGCCAGAATCCACTCAAAGTCGAGGTTGATACGTCCAATGTTGCTTGCCCTTCGACCGACTTTTCAGCGTTCCTCTCAGCTTTCTCCGAACGCGCAGATGTGCAAAAAGCCTTCGTACAACAACCGCTGAGAATGGCCACGACCGTGGCCGGTGATCCTGAGCCTGAGATGGAAAAACGCAGTCTCAGCGGCGATCAACTTAAGTTTCCTGTCATTCCGGATCAAGCAAAGCGAGAGGCCCAGGGCCTGACGTTGACCGTCAAGGAACAGCGGGGTGACAAGGCGATCGCGATCCTGCAGAAGCCAGATACCGACTATGTTTTCGAATATCGGTTTGTTCGTGGGCAGTGTTGGCGGCTGGAAGAAGTGGCGGATTATTCGCTTTAGAAACGCTGGCGTTCATAGGCATAAGCGCATTCAACAGAACGGGTTCAGAGGGATTTGTGAAGAAGTTATTTTTAGTGCTGTTGTTGGTGTTGCCGTTGACGGCCCACAGTGAAGTTTCTACACAGGTAAGGTGCTTCCATTCGTTGGAAGGCAAAAACATCAATTTTGAGTTCAAAACCTATTACGACGTGGCCGCTAAATGGAGCGGCGCAAGTGTCAGGTACAGCAAGTCGAAGAAAGCCATTACTTTGGTTCATCACCGAACCGAAGAGTACGTCATGACGGAGAGCGGGCCGTACGAATTCACGACGACTTGGGTGGAAGTTTCAGACGGTGCGGTGACGGGGCAGTATGTCATCGCAACGCAAGGCGCTCGGGTGAACTCGATGCGCTACACGAATTACAAATCCGGCAAACAGTATTCGTTCGACGAAGACTTTAGCATTGAGGCCTCTCCAGAGACGGGTTGTCAGTGGGGATGAACTCTTAAAGAAAGGGGGCTCAACGCCCCCTCTTTCTCATCCGCGGATCTCGCTAAAACTTGGCAGCCAGGTTCCGCACTTCAATGTGATCAAGCGTCCCTTCCACCATCAATCTCACCCCGTCCGCCATTCTACTCAATGCCAGTGCCACCGAGCGGCGTGAGCCATCTATGTCGTCCGCAAGGTCCGCAGCGATGACGCTGATGGACAGCAGATCTTCCGAGGCGTTGGCCAGGAGGGCTTCGGCATCGATGTCCGGGTTCAGGCTGAACAGGCCTTCGCGGCGTGGGGCCGGTGGATGGCCGGGGTTGCCCAAATGGTGATCAAGGGTGCGTTTGGCGGCTTCATGTAATTTTCCTGAATCGAAGGATTCGTAGGGGGAGGTGTCCTCGGTGTTGGCAGTTGAATTGGTCATCGGTGTAAATCCCTTGGAGTAAGAAGAAATTGCTCCCGAATTCGGACTTGCACATCCGGTCACCGAATAGCCGATGACGCAGGAAGCCTATCGGTGGTCTTCAAGCCCGCCTAGTTCACGGACAGCCCCGCACTTTGCAGGAAACTTCCCATGGATTCGCGGGGCGGAAGATCAAAAGATCGCAGGCTTCGCCAACTCCTACAGGTATGTGTTTCAACAGGTGTAGGAAAGGTGAGTGGTGAGACGCGGAGCGTCTCGGGATGCATTCCCACGCGGAGCGGGGGAACGATCAGTGGGCGAGCGCTTAATCGTGACTTGGCAGTCATCGTGCGGGAAATGGTCTGCATCCTCTTCCAACAGCTTCAGATACTGGCGTTATCGTTCGAATCCCTTACACTGCCCCGGCCGTTCATTTTCCTTTTGAGGCTGTGCGCATGAAATTTCGTTTTCTTCTGTGGATGATGGGTTTGTTGATGGGTAAGGCCAGCCGGACAAATCCTGCGTTCCAGCAGCAGTTGGGTGACAAGGATCTGGTGTTTCAGCTGCAGACGCTGGACGGGAAAGTGGCGCGGCATTTCGTGGTCAAGGATCAGCGCATCACCAGCAAATCTGGCGTGGTGGCGGAGCCGGCGTTTGCGATTGCGTTTAAAGATGCCGGTTATGGCTTTGCCACGATGCAGGCAAAGAACAAGCAGTTGGCATTTATGCAGGGAATTCAGGACAAGTCGATCCAGCTCAAGGGCAATCCGGCGCTGGTGATGTGGTTTCAGGGGTTGATGAAGTATTTGAAGCCGAGGAAGGCAAAGGCCAAGGCTTGAGATTCTCTTGGTTGGCTCAAAGCGAGGCGCATCAACAAATCGTGCGCTCGTTGGCTCGAAAAGTCGCTGTTCAGGTCTGTGAAGACAGTCGAACTGTCATTTCTATCAGGTGCTTCGCGCATCCCTACGATGCTCTACTCAAGCTCCGGTCCCGCAAGGACGCAACGCACTTGATGGAGCAAGAACATGACTCAGGCTCAAGTCTTAACCACCCCAGGTACCCCTGATCCATCTTTCGCCCTGAATGGTTTATTGAAGTTGCCGATACCGGGCATCGCGAGCCATGAGGCTGCGGCCGTTTTGGCACTCCCCGACAGGAAGTTGCTGGTCGCCCTTCCTCAGGAAGGAAATGATGCGCCGCTTGCCATCGCACGATTGAACGAAGACGGGACGCTCGACAAGTCCTTCGGCAGTCATGAGACAGGTTTCGTCGAGATATCTTTAAAGGACGCGAGCATCAGCGCCGTGTTTGGGCTCGATGCGTTGCAGGACGGCGGCTGGCTGGTGCGTGTTCAGTACTTCACACAGAAGGCCGTCGACGCTGGCCAAGCAATGATCCGCTTGAAAGGCAACGGTGAGCTGGACGATTCGTTCGGCGATAACGGTGTGAGTTTATTTTCTTTCTACAAGATCCCAAGCTCCACGCCTGCGTCGTCGGCAGGGGCGAAGTCAAGCCAAAAGTCCCCCGCTACAAATGCCTTTACCGGCTCTCCAGTTCAGCAGGCCGATGGCAAAATCGTCCTGCTCCATTTCCTGCTGATCGATGAGCCATGGCCATCGCCCGTCGTGATGCGTCTTTTGGCGAACGGCTCGCTCGATCAATCATTTAACGGCGCGGGCTACGTCTCGGTGGATGTCGGTGCCACCTCGAGCACCGCCGGCGCTATCGCTGTTCAAGCCGATGGCAAGGTGCTGGTTTGCGGATCCTTTCAGAATGGTGAGACAGGCTCCGGAGTTTTTCTGGCACGTTTGGACGCAGCGGGGAAGCTGGATAAGGATTTCAACAATGGCCAGGCGAAGCTGATTTTCAACGAGGATGGCGAGCGCTCTCTGAAAGCCATTTCGGTGCGGGGAAGTGATGGCCGGATCGTTGCGGTCGGTGATGCCTGGCAAGAAAACGTCCACGGCGGGTTAGTGGTTGTGCTGACCGCCAGTGGAGCGGCCAATCTTGTATTCAATAATGGCCAGCCTCTGTTTTCCCCGTTACTGCCAGACGGGTTGACGTGGTGGCATACATCACAGCTCGACGGCTCGATCATTGTCGTTGGTGCCGGGGATTCAGCGGTAATGACCGCGCGCTTTCTTGCTGAAGGCAAACTGGACACGGCCTTCAACGGTATTGGCTATACGCTCTTCGATGACGTCGCGGGGCCAGTGTTTCCTCGGGATCTGGCAATCATGGAGGACGGCCGGATAGTGGTGTCCATGACCCACACCAGCCTTTCTGATCCTTCACGGGTGGATGGCTGGATCGCTCGCTATCTCAGCGCAAACCTGACGGGTGGCACGCTTGATTTTGATCCGTCTTTTGGTGACAGCGGCATCGTCAGATTCCCCCTTGGAGGACTGTCTGAGTTTGACGTAAGAGCGCTGCTGGCGCTGCCCGACAACAAGTTGCTGGTGGCTGTCCGTCGACGCAAGGATGGCCTGGAAACGCTGATCGCCCGGCTTCTGGAGAACGGCCAACTGGACCTTGAGTTTGGTGAAGAAAGGACCGGATTCGTCGAAATCTCACTCAAGGACGGTCTATATATGCACTCGATGCTCGAGTTGACGCCGTTCCCGGATGGCGGTTGGCTCGTTCGTGCCGAGTATCAGAATAATGGGCCTGTTGTTTCTGCCGGGCTGGTTGTCGTGAAACAAGACAAAGATGGGCGGCTGGATCAGGACTTTGCTGAACAGGGTGTGCGTTACCTTCCTTATGCGCAGATGGGCAGCGCGGGCCCTACCGGCGACGCTGTTTTGCAGCTGGGCGACAAAATCCTGCTGGTCAGCTCCGTCGAAGACGGCACTGGCCGTTTGAGTGGCATCGTCATGCGGCTCAATCCGGATGGTTTCAACGACATCACATTCAATGGTGCGGGGTTCGCGTTTGTCGAACTCGCTGGCATTGCACACCAGCACAGTTCTGCGCAGGTGGTCGCGCATCAACCTGACGGCGGTGTAGTGGTTGGTGGCAGCTACAGCGGACCATCTCCGGGCGCGTACGTCATTCGATTCGACGCTAACGGCAAGATCGACAGGTCATTCGGCGAGAGCGGTAACGGCGTCGTGATCATCTCTGGAGAGGATGATATCCACCTGTCCGCCATTTCAATTGTGGATGGCAAAATTGTTCTTGCAGGGTCTGCCGTAAGGGACGGTGCCATGCGTGGAGTGATTGCGGTCCTCACGTCCAAAGGCTCCTACAATCTCGTATTCAATAACGGTAAACCGTTGTTCTCCGACTTCGTCCCGCAAGGCTTGAGGTGGTTGCACTGTGTGGCGCGACTTGACGGCTCAATCGTCGTCAGCGGCGATACCGGGATCGGAGTCACTGACGATGATCCGAGTGCGATTACGGCGAAGTTTTTGGCAGACGGAACACCAGACCTGTCATTCAACGGCACAGGGTTCAGTATTTTCGACGAGGACGGCGTCCTGGAAGCTCTTCATGACATGGCGGTTTTGACGGACGGCCGAATTGTAGTGGGAGGGTATTTCATTGGAAGCTTCCCGAACCCGCAGGGCTGGGTGATTCGGTACCGAGGTTGATTACGCCAATCAACAGTTGGCCGCAACACACCCGCTCCTGGGGATCGCATCGATCTCGTGGGAGCGGGCTTGCCCGCGAGCTTTTCAGCCCTGGCTGAATTGTGAAGCCAGTTCACGCAGCAGCACTTCAGCCTCAAGCACTTTGCTGACGACATCGTTGGCTTTGTCACGACTCAAACCAACGCGTTCGAGCAACGCATCCGGAATATCTTCATCCGGTCCGGAGCCAATCCCGCGACTGCGCAGCAGGCGTACGGCCAGGCAGACGAGGTTCGGGTATTCGGCGTAGGCGCCGTCGTAGCTTGGGTCGTGCTGGAAGCGCAAAGCGGTGGCCAGCTCATCCGGCATGTCCCAGTAGCGCATCAGCCACGAGCCGATCTGTTCGCGGCTGATACCGAGCAGGTGTTGCTCGATGTAGCTGTGGCACAGGTGCGGGTTGACCTCCAGGTGGCGGCAGATCAGCGAGAAGTGCGGCGGAAACACGTGGGCCAGCAGCAGGTAACCGAAGTTATGCAGCAGACCGGCCAGATACGTCAGGCCGGCTTCCGGGCGCTGGGCGCGCGGCATGGCGCGGGTCAGGCCTTCGATGACGGCGGCGGTGTAGATCGACTGCTGCCAGTACGGCGTGGTGTGTTGCGGATGGTCTTTCGGCAGGCTCAGGGTCTTGCCGAGGGCCAGGCCCAGCGCGAGGTTGATCACCAGATCGAAGCCCAGCACGCGGACGATCGCGTCTTCCACCGAACGAATCTTGCCCGGCGAGGCGTAATACGGCGACGCCGCCCAGCTCACCACTTGCGCGGCCAACGCCGGGTCGGTTTCGACCACGCCAGTGATGTCGTCGATGGTGGCGTTGGGATCGACGCGCAGCTTGATGATTTTTTGTGCAGTCTCGGCCAGCGGCGGAATCTCGATGGTCGCTTCCAGACGCTGTTGAATGCGCCGCGCAGTGAACGCCTGCACGGCCTGGGTGATTTCCTCGCGGTCATCGTCCGGGCGGTCGAGGTTGGGGCGAATGCTGCTCAGGGCTTCGCCGAAGTTGGCGGCGCTGGCTTTGGTCAGCATCGATTTGAAGTCTTCGCTGCTGATTTCCAGCAGCAGGCCCGGCTCGCCGGAGTTGATCAGCAGCTTCGGCTCGCGCAGCAGGCTTTCTTCGTAGAGGCACGGCGAACTGGTCAGCGCCGGCAGGCCCGGCAGCAGGCTGAGATTGTGTTTGCCGAGCATCTTCTCCAGGCGCTCGGTGGACACGGCTGTGAGGCGGCGACCAGTGAGTTCGGCGAGGCGATTGAGATCCAGCAACTGGCTCTGTGGAAACAGCACCATCAGCGCGCCCACGGCGTCGTCCAGCAGTACGGCCTGCACTTTGCGCGAGGCATTGAGGCCGTGGTGGTCGAGCACTTCTTCGTAGGCAACGCCCAGCTTGTTGAGCAGCAGCCGAATAACAGACGGAGCTTGCGGAGATTCGGGGACGAGAGCAGCTTCGGTCATGGTCTGTATCCGTTTTTGAAACAATGGCAGGAGTATAACCAGCTCTGTAGGAACGATCCTGCACAAACTGCGACGGTGCTCACACTTGGCCGTATTGCTGCCCATGGCGCAGCCAGCGGTCAAGCAATGGGCTGACGTGAGTCGGCCAGCGCTCCAGCAAAGCCTGGGCGGCGTCGCGCACGGCGGGCAGCAGGTCGGCGTCGCGCATCAGGTCGGCGACCTTGAATTGCAGCAGGCCGGTCTGGCGGGTGCCGAGCATTTCCCCGGGGCCGCGAAGTTCGAGGTCTTTTTCGGCGATGACGAAACCGTCGTTGGTCTCGCGCATGATGCCCAGGCGCTGGCGACCGATCTGCGACAGCGGCGGATGGTAGAGCAGTACGCAATGGCTGGCGGCGCTGCCCCGGCCAACGCGGCCGCGCAACTGGTGCAGTTGCGCGAGACCGAGGCGCTCGGGGTTTTCGATGATCATCAGGCTGGCGTTGGGCACGTCGACGCCAACTTCGATCACGGTGGTGGCGACCAGCAGTTGCAGGTTGCCGGCCTTGAACTCAGCCATCACTGCGGCTTTCTCGACCGGCTTCATGCGCCCGTGAATCAGCCCGACTTTCAATTCGCCGAGGGCGGCGGTGAGGTCTTCAAACGTGGTTTCGGCGGCCTGGCAGGTCAGCTCTTCGGATTCTTCAATCAGCGTGCACACCCAATAGGCCTGCCGCCCTTCGGCACAGGCGCTGCGCACGCGTTCGATGACTTCGACGCGGCGGGTGTCGGTGACCAGCACGGTGTTGACCGGGGTTCGGCCGGGCGGCAGTTCGTCGAGGATCGAGGTGTCGAGGTCGGCGTAGGCGCTCATCGCCAGCGTGCGTGGAATCGGCGTGGCGGTCATGATCAGCTGATGCGGGCACATGCGCCCGCCGACGCCTTTCTGCCGCAGCGCCAGACGCTGCTGCACGCCGAAGCGGTGTTGTTCGTCGATGATCACCAGCGCGAGGTTCTTGAACTGCACTTCGTCCTGGAACAGCGCGTGGGTGCCGACCACCATCGGCGTGCCGCTGGCGATCTGCTCCAGCGCAGCGACGCGGTTCTTGCCCTTGAGCTTGCCTGCCAGCCACGCGACTTCAATGCCCAGCGGCTCGAGCCAACGCTTGAAGGTGATGAAGTGCTGTTCGGCGAGGATCTCGGTCGGCGCCATCAGCGCGACCTGGTAACCGGCCTCCAGCGCTTGCAGTGCGGCGAGGGCGGCAACCACGGTCTTCCCCGCGCCAACGTCACCCTGAATCAGGCGCAGCATCGGTTCGTGCTGACTGAGGTCGTAGGCGATTTCGTTGCCGACGCGCTGTTGCGCGCCGGTCGGGTTGAAGCCGAGGTTTTTCAGGTATTTCGGTGGCAGCCTGGTGGCTTTCGGCATCGCTGGGGCGCGCAGTGAGCGCATGCTTTCACGCAGACGCTGTTGCGACAGTTGATGGGTGAGCAGTTCTTCGAACGCCAGGCGATGCTGCGCCCAGTGATGGCCAAGGGCGAGTTCATCGACATCGGCATCGGCGGGCGGGTTGTGCAGGTAACGGATCGCGTCGGCCAGCGGCGCCAGTTGGTAGTCGCGGGCCAGTTCGGTCGGCAGCCAGTCGGGCAGGGTGTTCGGCTTGAGCAGCGTCAGGGTCTGCATGCACAACTGCCGCAGGCGCTGTTGGGTCAGGCCTTCGGTGAGCGGGTAGACCGGGGTCAGGGTTTCATCGACTGGCGGCGGTTCATCGCCGGTGATCGCGCGGTATTCCGGATGATAGATTTCCAGGCCTGAGGCGCCGGGCCGGGCTTCACCGTAGCAGCGAACCCGCGTGCCACGCTTGAGCCCTTCCTTCTGCGCGTTGCTGAAATGGTAGAAACGCAGACTCAGCCCGCCGGTGCCGTCCTGCAAGCGCACGACCAGGCTGCGGCGGCGACCCATGACCACGTCGGCGCCGCTGACGGTGCCTTCGACCACGGCGTCCTGCCCCGGGCGCAACGCACCGATCGGCACCACGCGGGTGCGATCCTGATAACGCAGCGGCAGGTGGAACAGCACGTCCTGCAGATTCTCCAGGCCGACCTTGGCCAGTTTCTCGGCCATGGCTTCGCCGACACCCTTGAGTGCCGTCACCGACACTTGCGACAGCTCCGTCATGACGCTCGCTTAACCGGCCGTAACCGGCGCCGTTGGCTTGGCCACCGAGCACAGGCGAATGGAATCGGCGAGGATCTCGATGGCTTTCGGCCGTGGGAAGCTGGCGCGCCAGGCGATCGCCACGGTGCGGAACGGCACCGGCGCGGTCAGTGGGCGCACTTCAATCACGCCCGGGGCGTAGTGATGGCTGTCCACCGCCGACAGTGGCAGGATCGAGATGCCCAGGCCGGACGCGACCATGTGGCGAATGGTTTCCAGCGAGCTGGATTCCACCGTGGTGTGCTTGGCGCCGTCGTTGCCTTTGGTCAGGGTCGGGCAGGCTTCGAGCACCTGATCGCGGAAGCAGTGGCCTTCACCGAGCAGCAGCAGGCTCTTGTCGTTGAGCAGGCCGGCGTCGATGGACTCTTTCTTGGTCCACGGGTGCTGGGCCGGCATCAGGACGTAGAACGGCTCGTCGTAAAGCGGCAGGGTCAGCACGTCGGCTTCATTGAACGGCAGGGCGATGATGATCGCGTCGAGCTCGCCGTTGCGCAGTTTGTCGCGCAGCACGTGGGTGAAGTTTTCTTCGATGTACAACGGCATCTGCGGGGCAACCCGGTGCAGTTGTGGAATCAGATGCGGGAACAGGTATGGGCCGACGGTGTAGATGGCGCCGACTTTCAGCGGCGCGGTCAGCTGATTCTTGCCGGCCTGGGCCAGTTCGCGAATGCCTTGGGCCTGTTCCAGCACCTTCTGCGCCTGGGCGACGATGCCTTCGCCGACCGGGGTCAGGCGCACGGCGCTTTTGCTGCGCTCGAAAATCAGCACACCGAGTTCGTCTTCAAGTTTCTTCACGCCCACCGACAGCGTCGGCTGACTGACGTGGCAACGCTCGGCGGCATGGCCGAAGTGCTGCTCTTGGGCGAGGGTAACGATGTAGCGTAATTCTGTGAGGGTCATAGCAAGCGTCCATGAAGATGCGCGCCAAGCATACCGGCTGCAATCGATAGACGCACGTTATCAGACTGCGGGCTGAGTGCGACACCGGTCGAGGTCGGTTTGCCGCTGGCAGATACGCAAAAGGCACCTTTCGGTGCCTCTTGGCTGGATCTACTGGTTAGCACATCACTTTGTGGGAGCGAGCTTGCTCGCGAATGCGGTATGTCAGACGAAACTGCTCTGACTGACCTGGCGCCTTCGCGAGCAAGCTCGCTCCCACAGGTATTGCGGTGTTGCTTAGCGACGACGTTCGAGCGAATAAACAAACGGCGCAACAATTTCGATCGAGCCGTTGTTGAGCATGTCGGCCGGCGGTTTGGGCAGCGGTTGGGCGCGGCGGATCATGTCCAGGGTGGCCCGGTCCAGATCAGCATTGCCGGAGCGGCCCACCAGTTCGAACGACAGCACATTACCTTCGCCATCAACCACGAAGCGCAGACGATTCAAGCCTTCCTTGCCGCGCGACTGCGCACTCTGCGGGTACTTCTTGTACTTGGCCAGATGCGTGAGCAGGGCGCCTTGCCAACTGGCCTTGGCCGCCACTTGAGCTGGCGATGGGCCCGGTGCAGGCTGGGCGGATTTCTCCGTCGGTGCCTGGGTCGGCTGGGTATCGGCCGGTTTCTCCTCAGAAGGTTTTTCCTTCGGCGGCTCGGGCAGCTTTTTCTCGACCGGCTTCGGCGGTTTTGGCTTGGGCTTCGGCTTGGGTTTGGGTACCGCGATTTCCGCTTTCGGTGCTTCAGCCAGTTTCGGAATCGGCAATTCTTCCACCGGAGCCGGTGGCTGCGGCGGTGTGACGACTTTCGGCGGAGCCGGCGGTGGCGGGGCAGGCAACGGGGCCAGCTCGACCATCATTGCCTGCGGCGGCAATTCGATGGGCGGGCGGGCAGTCCAGTTCAGCGCCAGCGCGATGGCCAGCGCATGCACGCCCAGCACCACGGCCAGGCTACCGCTGTAACGCGTCAGCTTATGGCGCGTCGTGATCATTTCTTGGCTGCCGTCTCGAGACCTACCAGGCCGACCTTCAGGTAACCGGCGGCGCGCAGGCTGTCCATCACGCTCATCAGGTCACCGTAATCCACGCCTTTGTCAGCCTGGAAGAAGATCGTGGTGTCTTTCTTGCCCTGAGTCTTGGCGTCGAGGGTAGCGCCGAGGGTTTCGGCTTTCACTTCGTCGTCACCGAGGAACAGGCGCTGGTCAGCTTTCACACTGAGGAACACCGGTTTCTCTGGCCGCGGCGCCGGTTTGGCGGTCGAGGCGGGCAGGTCGACTTTGATGTCCACAGTGGCCAACGGCGCGGCCACCATGAAGATGATCAACAGCACCAGCATCACGTCGATGAACGGCGTGACGTTGATTTCGTGGTTCTCGGCCAGATCGTCGTCTGCGCCTTCTTTCAAATGCAGGCCCATGGCCGATTACCCCACTTTAACCATGTGCGGCTGCGAGCTGCGCTCAGGCTGGTGGTCGAGATCGCGGCTGACCAGCAGCAGGACTTCTGCCGAGGCATCGGAGACCTGCGCCTTGTAACCGGCGATGGAGCGGGCGAAGACGTTGTAGATCACCACCGCAGGAATCGCCGCAACCAGACCCAGTGCAGTGGCCAGCAGGGCTTCAGCGATACCCGGTGCGACAACGGCGAGGTTGGTGGTCTGGGTTTTGGCGATGCCGATGAACGAGTTCATGATGCCCCACACGGTACCGAACAGGCCGACGAACGGCGCGGTCGAACCGATGGTGGCGAGGACGCCGGTGCCGCTGCTCATGTTGCGACCGCAGGCCGCTACGAGGCGCTCAAGGCGGAAGCTGACGCGCTCCTTGATGCCTTCTTTCTCGCGGCTGTTGACCGACAGGCGCATCTCTTCGAGCGCGTCATGCACCAGCAGGTTGGCGAGGGTGCCTTCTTTACCAGCGGTGGCACTGGCTTCCTTGAGGGTGGTGGCTTTTTTCAGTGCGGCAATTTCGCCACGCAGACGACGCTTGGCGCCCATCAGCTCGAAGCCTTTGGCGATCCAGATAGTCCAGGTGATGATCGATGCGATGGCCAGACCGATCATCACGATTTTCACGATGATGTCGGCGTTCTGATACATGCCCCACGGCGACAGGTCGTGGGCCATGCCCAAGGTGTTGTCGGCTTCGAGGACTTCAGGTACGTCGGCCGCGTCGACAGCCTGCACCGGATCGGTGGCGGCCGGTGCAGCCGGAGCGGCAGCGGGTGCGCTCTGCTCGGTGGCGGCTGGGGTGGCGGGCGCTTGGGCGTCGGCGAAGGCGGCGGTCGGTGCCAGCATCAGGCTGAGCAACAGAGCCGCGACGGCGCTCCAGGCGCGAGGTCGAGTGGTTGGCGAAGCGGGAGTTTGATTACGTGTCATGCTGGCCGGACCTGAGATAGAAAAACGTTGTTGCTCTTCCAGGCCTCGTGAGGCCGAGAACAAAAGTGGCGTGCATTATTGCAAGTAATTCTTGTTAACAAAAGTAATAGAGTAACTTTTTTTCCTTCATTGCTAGCCGTTCGTCCTGTGCCAGAGCTAGTCTGTGCCTTTCTGATGGGAGTTTTCTGATGTCCGCGCCTTCTGTTTTGATTGCCGGTTGTGGTGATGTCGGCAGTCGTCTGGCCACGCAATTGCTGGCGGCTGGCTGGCAAGTCCATGGCCTGCGCCGCGACGTTTCCAAGCTGCCGGAGGGTGTCATCGGCGTCGCCGGCGACCTGTTCAGCGAAGAGTGCCCGGCGACCTGGCCGGTGGGTGCCGTGGATTATCTGGTGTATTGCGCTGCGGCCACCGACCACGATGAAGAGGGCTATCGCAAGGCCTACGTGCAAGGCTTGCAGAACGTGCTGAGCTGGCTAGGTGACTATGGGCAAGTGCCCGAGCGGCTGATCTTCGTGTCGAGCAGCAGCGTGTACGGCCAGCAGGATGGAGCATGGGTGGATGAGACCTCCGAGACTGTCGCGGCCGGATATTCAGGTCGCTTGATGCTCGAAGCCGAGCAGGTCGCGCTCAATAGCGGCATCCCGGCAAGTGTGCTGCGCCTGACCGGCATTTACGGCCCGGGTCGCGAGTGGCTGTTGACTCAGGTGCGTCGCGGCTATCGCGTGGCGATTGATCCGCCGCTGTATGGCAATCGGATTCATGCCGATGATGCAGCGGGGCTGCTGGCGTTCTTGCTGGAAAAAGACCGCGAGGGCGTCAAGCTGGACCAGCTCTATATCGGTGTGGATGACGCGCCAGCGCCGTTGGCCGAAGTGGTGGGCTGGTTGCGCGAGTACCTGGGTGTGACTGAATGGGCGGAAGACGCCAGTGTGCGGCGCACTGGCAGCAAGCGTTGCAGCAATGCGCGGGCGAAAGCGTTGGGGTGGGTGCCGAAGTATCCCAGCTACCGTGAAGGCTACGCAGCTATTCTTGAAGGTGAGTGCTGAATTACCAGCAACACAAATACCACTGTGGGAGCGAGCCTGCTCGCGAATGCGGTATGTCAGTCATTATCAGTTTGACTGACCCACCGCGTTCGCGAGCAGGCTCGCTCCCACATTTGATCTTCTGAGGTTTCGGAAGCAGCTTACTGCTTCTCCAGCAACCATTTGCGCTCACCTGCGGCAAACTGCGGTTGCTCATCCGCCAGCGCAGCGTTGACTGCTTGCAAAATCTCCAGCTCCTTGCCCTTGCGCACAAAGATCCAGTTATTGCCCTGGCCATTGAGTTGCAGCCACATGCTGTCGTTGCCATTGCTCATCGACGCGCAATCGCCGGCCAGGCACAAGGCATAACGGTCAACGCCCGGCAGGCCGGTCACCTGGCCGTCGGCTTGGAACTGCACGGTGCCGCCTTCACCCTGGCCGCTGGCGATGGTCCAGTTGCCGCCCAGATATGCCGAATACAGCGCGCGTTCGAAGCTGGCCCCGATTGGCGCGCCTTCCGGCACCGGGATCTGTGCGCGATCGAAAAGCTGTTCGGGTTCGTTGTCGCTGGCAGCTTGCTGCAGGCGCCCGCCATCGCGTTTCAGTTCGCTGGCGGAGCTGCCGTAGAAGTCGACTTTCCAAGCGCCGGACTCTTCGCCCAGCAGCCGTCCTTCGACGTTCTCAAAACCGTTGGTGTAGCGGGCCTGACCGGCCTTGGTGTTGACGTCCCATTCCAGATTCGGGCCGTAAGCCTGCAGCGCTTCACGCAGGGGGCCGCCCTTGGCGGCGGCATCGATCGCCACCTGGTTGATCCAGGTGCCGCTGATGTCACGGTCGGCAGGGTCGCTGGCGCAGCCGCCGAGAAACAGGGCGAGCAGCGAGAGAGCTAGCGCTTTGCGCATGGTGGAATCCTTTCAAAACCTTTTCTTGCGGCAGTCGGCGCGGCGTGCAGGCCGCGCCGTGCGCATCACTCGATGACCAGAATGGCATCCATTTCAACCTGCGCACCCTTCGGCAGGGCGGCCACGCCAATGGCGGCGCGGGCAGGGTATGGCTGGTCGAAGTACTTGCCCATGATCTCGTTGACCTTGGCGAAGTGGCTCAGGTCGGTGAGGAAGATGTTCAGTTTGACGATGTCCTTGAACGAACCGCCGGCGGCTTCGGCCACGGCTTTGAGGTTCTCGAAGACCTGGACGGTCTGGGCTTCGAAGCCCTCAACCAGTTCCATGGTTTTCGGGTCCAGAGGAATCTGGCCCGACATGTAAACGGTGTTGCCTGCCTTGATCGCCTGGGAGTAAGTACCGATGGCGGCCGGGGCCTTGTCGCTGGTGATGACGGTTTTGGTCATGTAGGACTCCTTGTAATAGGCAGGTTATGCACGCATGCGGGTGATGCGGATCACCCCGGTCAAGGCGCGCAGTTTCTTGATCACGCGGGCCAGGTGCACACGGTCGTGAACGCTGACCACCAACTGCACGACGCTGATGCGACCATCGCGTTCGTCCATGCTGATTTTCTCGATGTTGCCGTCGGCCGCGTTGACGCTGCTGGCCAGCAGGGCGATCAGGCCACGCTGATGTTCCAGCTCGACGCGCAGCTCGACGTTGAATTCGCCGGTGACATCCTTGGCCCACGAGAGCTGGATGCATTTTTCCGGGTTGTGCCTGATTTCGCTGATGTTGCGGCAGTTGTCCAGGTGCACGACCATGCCTTTGCCCGCCGACAGGTGCCCGACAATCGGGTCGCCCGGGATCGGCGTGCAGCACTTGGCGTAGCTGAGCACCAGGCCTTCGGTACCGCGAATCGCCAGCGGACCTTCCGGGCTCGGCAGCTGCTCACCTTCGCCAAGCAGGCGACGGGCGACCACGTAGGCCATGCGGTTGCCCAGGCCAATGTCTTCGAGCAGGTCTTCGATCAGTTCGAGGCGGTACTCGGTAAGCATTGCTTTGACGCGCTCTGCCGGGATCTTCTCCAGCGAGCTGTCGAAACCGTTGAGCACCTTGTTCAGCAGGCGTTCGCCGAGGCTGATCGACTCGGAGCGGCGTTGTAGCTTCAGCGCATGACGAATGTGCGTGCGCGCCTTGCCGGTAACGACGAAGTTGAGCCACGCCGGATTTGGCCGTGCGCCGGGGGCGCTGACGATCTCGACCGTGGAGCCGCTTTGCAGCGGTTCGGACAGCGGCGCGAGACGACGGTTGATGCGGCAGGCGATGCAGCTGTTGCCGACGTCGGTGTGTACCGCGTAAGCAAAATCGACCGCCGTGGAGCCTTTTGGCAGCTCCATGATCCGGCCTTTGGGCGTGAACACGTAGACCTCGTCCGGGAACAGGTCGATCTTCACGCTTTCGATGAATTCCAGCGAGTTGCCGGCGCGTTGCTGCATTTCCAGCACGCCTTTGACCCATTGGCGGGCGCGTGCGTGCGTGCCTTTCGGCTGCTCGTCGCCGCTGGATTTGTACAGCCAATGGGCGGCGATGCCGTTGTTGGCCATCTCTTCCATTTCGCGGGTACGGATCTGGATCTCGATCGGTACACCGTGCATGCCGAACAGCGTGGTATGCAGCGACTGGTAGCCGTTGGCCTTAGGGATCGCGATGTAATCCTTGAAGCGCCCCGGCAACGGTTTGTACAAATTATGCACAGCACCCAGTACGCGGTAGCAGGTATCGACCTTGTCTACGATGATCCGGAACGCGTAGACGTCCATGATTTCGTTGAAGGCCCGACGCTTGCCGCGCATTTTCTTGTAGATGCCGTAGAGGTGTTTCTGCCGACCGCTGACTTCGCCCTGTATGCCGTCGATGGCGAGGCAGTGGCCGAGGGACTCTTCGATCTTGTTGACGATTTCCTTGCGGTTGCCCCGGGCGCGCTTGACCGCCTGGTAGATCCGCGCGGAACGCATCGGGTGCATGGCCTTGAAGCCGAGGTCTTCGAATTCGATGCGGATCGCGTGCATGCCCAGCCGGTTGGCGATGGGTGCGTAGATCTCGAGGGTTTCCTTGGCGATGCGCCGGCGCTTTTCGCCGGACAGCACTTCCAGCGTGCGCATGTTGTGCAGACGGTCGGCGAGCTTTACCAGGATCACCCGGATGTCGCGCGCCATGGCCATGGCCATTTTCTGGAAGTTTTCCGCCTGCGCTTCGGCCTTGGTCTCGAAATTCATCTGGGTCAGTTTGCTGACCCCGTCGACCAGTTCGGCCACGGTTTCACCGAACTGCGCTTGCAGCGCTTCCTTGGCGATACCGGTGTCTTCGATCACGTCATGCAGCATCGCGGCCATCAGGCTCTGATGGTCCATGTGCATGTCGGCAAGAATATTTGCCACGGCAAGAGGATGCGTGACGTACGCCTCGCCACTGCGACGGCGTTGACCGTCATGGGCTTGTTCGGCGTAGAAATACGCTCGGCGGACCAGGTTGACCTGGTCATTGCCGAGGTAGGTCGATAAGCGATCGGCGAGGGCGTCTATGCTCGGCATGATGATTCCTGCCGAAAGCTGTGACCCCGCGCCGTGCTACGTCGACCAGGCATAGGCTTAGACGGCCTCGTTCGACTCGTCCTCGAACGCTGCGAACAGCGGTTCATCCTGGACGATTTCCTGCTCGGCGATGAACTCGTAGCTCATCAGGCCTTCAGCAATTTCACGCAGTGCGACAACGGTCGGCTTGTCGTTTTCCCACTGCACCAATGGCTCTTTGCCGCCGGTGGCCAGTTGACGGGCACGCTTGGTAGAGAGCATGACCAGCTCAAAGCGGTTTTCCACGTGTTCTAGGCAGTCTTCAACGGTTACGCGGGCCATGGTATTCCTCGGAGCGAATGCAATATGCGCGCTGCCCGGTTGGGCGAGCGGACTGAGCAGTTTAAAAAATCACCAGCGATTAGGGAAGCGCTGATTTTTTGACCAGTCCCTTCAACGCGCTGCAAGCACCAATGTAAAGCGCTTGCAGGCATTTTGGGAAGTGCTGTTTTAGCCGAGCAATTCAGCCAGCAATTTGCCGAAACGCACTTGCTGGCGTTTCTGTTGCAGCTGATTGGCGCGGAAAATCGCTTTCAGATCGTCCAACGCGTGGGCGAAATCGTCGTTGATGATCAAGTAATCGTAATCGACGTAATGGCTCATCTCGCTGACCGCTTCGCGCATGCGGCCGTCGATGATCTCGTCGCTGTCCTGGCCGCGGTTGGTCAGGCGCTGGTGCAGGGCTTGCAGCGATGGCGGCAGGATGAAGATCGAGCGCGCCTGCGGCATCAGCTTGCGCACTTGCTCGGCGCCTTGCCAGTCGATTTCCAGAATCAGGTCGTGACCTTCGTCCAGGGTCTGCTGCAGGCGGCTTTGCGAGGTGCCGTAGAAGTTGCCGAAGACTTCGGCGCGCTCAAGAAAGTCGCCGTGCTCGCCCATCTTCACGAACTCTTCGCGGGTCACGAAGTGGTAGTTCACGCCATCCACTTCGCCCGGGCGCATGGCGCGGGTGGTGTGCGAAACGGAAACGCGAATCTCCGGGTCGGCGTCGGTCAACGCCTTGACCAGACTGCTCTTGCCCGCGCCCGATGGCGCGGAAATGATGTACAGGGTGCCGGTGTGTTGGGTCATGTCAGGGTAGCCTTACTCAATATTCTGCACTTGTTCGCGCATCTGCTCGATCAACACCTTGAGGTTGACGGCGGCCTGGGTGCTGCGCGGGTCGAAGGCTTTGGAGCCCAGTGTGTTGGCCTCGCGGTTGAGCTCCTGCATCAGGAAGTCCAGACGCCGCCCTGCGGCACCACCGGACTTGAGCACCCGGCGGACTTCGATGATGTGAGTGCTCAGGCGATCCAGTTCTTCGGCCACGTCGCTTTTTTGCGCGAGGATGACCATTTCCTGTTCCAGACGCTGCGGGTCGAGCTCGGCCTTCATGTCGGCGAAGCGGTCGAGGACCTTCTGGCGCTGGGTGGCGAGCATCTGCGGCACCAGTTCTCGCAGGGTCACCACGTCTTCTTCGATGGACGTCAGGCGGTCATTGATCAAGCGAGCCAGCTCCGCGCCTTCGCGCTCGCGGCCAGCCTTCAGATCCTTCAAGCCCTGATTGAACAGCGCCAGCGCTTCGGCGTTCAGCGCTTGCGGGTCGGTCGCATCGGCCACCAGCACGCCGGGCCAGGCCAGCACTTCCAGCGGATTCAGCGCAGCCGGATTCTTGATCAGCCCGGCAACGGTTTCCGCAGCGGCCACCAGTTGCGCGGCGCGCTCGCGGTCCACTTGCAGCTGTTTGCCGGTGCTTTCTTCGGTGAAGCGCAGCGTGCATTCCAGTTTGCCCCGCGACAGGCCCTGACGCAGCGCTTCACGCACGGCGCCTTCGAGGTCGCGGAACGATTCGGGCAAGCGCAGGTGCGGTTCCAGATAGCGGCTGTTGACCGAGCGCAGTTCCCAGCTCAGGGTGCCCTGAACGCCGGCTTTCTCGACGCGGGCGAAGGCGGTCATGCTGTGCACCATGGCGGTGACCTCGCAATGCAGATCGGCGCGAAACGCTGTTTCGCAGGCGCGATTTCAATGAATTTAAGCCGACTGGCAGCAAAGGCGCAGGATTGTAGCGCAGTGCGGCGAATGCGCCCAAACACACGGTGTGACAAAGCGCTGCAGCCCGTCGGTTATGCGCGCTTGAGGGGCTTCGGTCGTCGGCCGGCGGTTTTAACCAGTGCCCACTCGCAGTGCAGCGCTCTATAATGCTCGGCAGTTTTCCGTCCTCAGTACAGGTATCCCTATGAAACGTCCAAGTGGTCGCGCTGCCGATCAGCTCCGCTCGATCCGCATCACCCGCAACTACACCAAACACGCCGAGGGATCCGTACTGGTCGAATTCGGTGACACCAAAGTCATCTGCACTGTCAGCGTCGAGAACGGCGTGCCGCGCTTCCTCAAAGGCCAGGGCCAGGGCTGGTTGACTGCCGAGTACGGCATGCTGCCACGCGCCACCGGCGAGCGTAACCAGCGTGAAGCCAGTCGTGGCAAGCAGGGCGGGCGTACTCTGGAAATCCAGCGCCTGATCGGCCGCTCCCTGCGCGCGGCACTGGATATGTCCAAGCTCGGCGACGTGACCCTGTACGTCGATTGCGACGTGATCCAGGCCGATGGCGGTACTCGCACCGCGTCCATCACCGGCGCCATGGTTGCGCTGGTCGATGCCCTGAAAGTGATCAAGAAGCGCGGCGGCCTGAAAGGCGGTGACCCGCTCAAGCAGATGATCGGTGCGGTCTCGGTCGGCATGTACCAGGGCGAGCCGGTGCTGGATCTGGACTATCTTGAAGATTCTGCAGCTGAAACCGACCTGAACGTGGTGATGACCAGCACCGGCGGCTTCATCGAAGTGCAGGGCACCGCTGAAGGCGCGCCGTTCCAGCCTGATGAGCTCAATGCCATGCTGGAACTGGCCAAGCAGGGCATGAACGAAATCTTCGAATTGCAGAAGGCTGCGCTGGCCGACTGAGGTTTTGACCACAAGGAGGACGTGATGAGTGACGAGCAAGAGTTGCTGCCCAAACCGAGCCAGGAGGTTCGCCAGTGGGCGATGTTCTGTCACTTGTCCGCCTTGCTGGGGATCTGGATTCCCTTCGGCAATCTGATCGGGCCGCTGATCCTTTGGCAGATGAAGCGCGAGAAGGACCCGTTCATCGATGCACAGGGTAAAGAGGCGCTGAATTTTCAGATCACTGTCGCCATTGCCTCGATGATCTGCTTCCTGCTCATGCTGCTGATCATTGGTTTCTTCCTGTTTGGCTTGCTGGCGATCGCGGCACTGGTCCTGACGATCATTGCAGGGGTCAAAGCCAACGAAGGTTTCCCGTACAGATATCCGTTCACTTGGCGACTGATCAAGTAACAGTCTGTTGTATCGCTATATGGAAATGCCCCGACTTATCGGGGCATTTTTATTTGTGCAACTCAACAATTGGTTTTTGTTGTAGGACTAGTCTGTTGTCGATGTGCGGTTTGGCATTTATTTATTGATATTTCTCCATTACATCTTTGGTCACAACTGATCGAGCAAGTGCTTATTCCCGTTCTTGTTATTGACGCGAGCGGGTTGTTAAAGTTGCCCGATGCAATGTTTCGATTGAAACATTTCGATATGTTCAAGCCATCGATGGCACTTGAATTCCCCAGTAATCAGTGTTGATAAAATCAGCCGGTTCCCCCGTCGAGCCCAGGTAAACGCTCGCCTCGTGAATACTTAGCCAAGAATAATCCACATGATTGAGCTCGATTTCTACGGCACGCTCGTGGCCGCTTCTTTAGTACTACTGCTCGGACGCGGACTTGTTACGCGTGTTGGCTTTCTGCGAAGTTACAATATTCCTGAACCGGTAGCGGGTGGCCTGGTGGTTGCCGTGCTCCTGTTGATATTGCGCACTTTCGATATTGAAGTCCGCTTCGATACATCATTGCAAACCCCCCTGATGTTGGCTTTCTTTGCCACGATTGGCTTGAGTGCTGACCTTGCCAGTCTGAAGAAGGGCGGGCGCATTGTCGGTATCTTCCTGTTGGCGGTCATTGGCTTGCTGGTGGTGCAGAACGCCATGGGCATCGGGTTGGCAACCTTGCTCGGACTTGATCCTTTGATGGGCTTGCTGACGGGTTCGATCACGCTCGCCGGCGGCCATGGCACTGGCGCTGCATGGGGCGCGGTATTCAGCGAGAAATATGGCCTGGCCTCGGCTTCGGAACTGGCGCTGGCCTCAGCGACGTTCGGTCTGGTGCTGGGTGGGCTGATCGGTGGGCCCGTCGCCCGGTTGCTGATCAAGCGCGTGCAAGTGCCGGGCTGCAGTCCCCAGCAAACGCCTCGACTGCCAAGAGGTTTTGAACAGCCGAACAAGGAACGTTCGATCACGCCGTTTTCGTTCGTCGAGACGCTGGCGCTTATTGCCGTCAGCCTGCTCGCAGGCAACCTTTTGAATGGTTTGCTGCACGGCACTGCATTCGAACTGCCGACGTTTGTTTGCGTGCTGTTTGTGGGTGTGGTGTTGCGCAACAGTCTGTCAGCGCTTGGCCTGTATCAGGTGTTTGAGCGTGAAGTTTCCGTGCTCGGCAATGTCAGCCTCTCGCTGTTTCTGGCAATCGCTTTGATGTCGCTGAAGCTTTGGGATCTGGCGGCGCTGGCATTGCCGATCTTCATCATCCTGGCCGTGCAGGCGCTGGTCATGGCTCTGTTCGCGATTTTCGTGACGTTCCGGGTGATGGGCAGCAACTACGATGCCGCAGTGCTGGCTGCGGGACATTGCGGCTTCGGTCTGGGCGCTACGCCTACGGCAATTGCCAACATGCAAGCGGTGACGCAGCGCTATGGGCCATCGCAGATCGCGTTTCTGGTAGTGCCGATGGTAGGAGCGTTCTTCATCGATATCGTTAACGTCATCGTGATCAAGCTGTACCTGACCTTGCCATTCTTCGCTGCCGTCTAGAAAGCACGGCGCATAAAAAATGCCCGCATCTCACGATGCGGGCATTTTTTTGGCTGCGATACGACGCTTAGATGGTCAGCGTCCAGTCGTAGTCGACGATCAACGGCGCGTGCTGCGAGAACCGTGGCTGACGCGGCAGGCGTGCACTGCGCACCGAGCGACGCAGGCCCGGGGTCAGGATCTGATAATCGAAACGCCAGCCCAGATTGAGCATCTCGGCCTGTTCGTTATCCGGCCACCAGCTGTACTGATCGCCTTCGCGGCTGACTTCGCGCAGCGCATCGACATAGCCCATGTTGCCGACAATCTCGTCCATCCAGGCGCGTTCCGGCGCCAGGAAGCCGGGAGATTGCTGGCTGTCGCGCCAGTTCTTGATGTCGAGTTTCTGCTGCGCAACGTACAGCGAGCCACAATAAATGTACTCGCGACGTTTGCGTCGCTGTTTGTCCAGGTACTTGCCGAAATCGTCCATGAGCTTGAACTTCTGGTTCAAGTCCTCATCGCCGTTCATCCCCGAAGGAAACAGCAAGGTGGCAATACTGACTTTGTCGAAATCTGCTTGCAGGTAGCGCCCGTAGCGGTCGGCCGTCTCGAAACCGAGACCGCTGATGACAGCCTTCGGTTGCAACCGCGAATACAAAGCCACGCCGCCTTGGGCAGGGACTTCAGCATCGCAGGCATAAAGGAAGTAGCCATCCAGTTGGAAGGCTGGGTCATCCAGTTCAAAGGCGGAGGCACGGGTGTCCTGCAGGCAGATGACGTCGGCATTCTGGGCTTGCAGCCAACTGAGCAAACCGCGCTCGACTGCCGCCTGAATACCATTGACGTTCACACTGATGATCCGCATAAATGGCCCCAAAAATCGCGTGCGTGTATGATACACGGCGTCAAGCTAATTAGCTAAATCCGTGGTATTTGGGGTTTTTTTCATGCAAGCGTATCAGCGCGATTTCATTCGTTTTGCCATCGATCGCGGCGTTTTGCGCTTCGGTGAGTTCACCCTGAAGTCCGGGCGCACCAGTCCCTACTTCTTCAACGCCGGCCTGTTCAACTCGGGTTCGGCCCTGGCGCAGCTGGGGCGTTTCTACGCCGCCGCCATCGCCGAGAGCGGCATTTCCTTCGACGTTCTGTTTGGCCCGGCTTATAAAGGCATTCCGCTGGCGGCCACGACCGCCGTTGCGCTGGCCGAACATCACGGCCGTGACCTGCCATGGTGCTTCAATCGCAAGGAAGCCAAGGCCCACGGCGAGGGCGGCAGCCTGGTTGGCGCACCGCTGACTGGCGAAGTCTTGATCATCGACGACGTAATCACCGCCGGCACCGCCATTCGTGAAGTGATGCAGATTATTGCTTCCCAGGACGGCGCCAAGGCCGCCGGTGTGCTGATCGCACTGAACCGCCAGGAGCGTGGCAACGGCGAATTGTCGGCCATCCAGGAAGTCGAGCGTGATTTCGGCATTCCGGTGATCAGCATCGTCTCGCTGAATCAGGTGCTGGAATTCCTCGCCGATGATCCGCAGCTCAAACAGCATTTGCCAGCCGTGGAAGCGTACCGCGCGCAGTTTGGCGTGTGACCAATGTGGGAGCGAGCCTGCTCGCGAATGGCCGTCACCTGTCAGCGATGTGAGGCACATTACGCTTTCGCGAGCAGGCTCGCTCCTACAGAAAAAAGACCCGGTTCAGGCAGGCTGAATTGGGTCTTTTTTGTTGGTGATCAACGCAGTTTTTGCCATTTCATCAGCAGTCTCAGCGCCAATGCAGCGTTCACTAGCGCAAACACCAGCAGCGCAACCACCACCATCACGTACAACGTGCGATCCACATCGAAATCCCAAAGGTCCAGCGTGCTGCTGCGCATGATCCCGACTGCTGCCGGCAAGTTAACGTAAAACAGCGCCACGAACGCGCACGTCAATGGCAATGCTCGCCAGTAGAAAGCAGCCATCACCTTGTCTCGACTGCGCTTGCGGCCCTGCGAACCTTTTTGAAATTCATCCTCAGCCAGCGCTTCATTGAGCGCCGGCCACGCCAGATTGAACATGAACGTGGTCAGGGTCAGCAGCAAGCCACTGACCGCGACGATGTCACTGAACGGCATTCAGACCCAGCGTTGCACAGAGCAATGCGTGGGAATCTTCGCTGATCTCGAATTGTCCGGCGCTGCCCTTGCGTTTGGTGATGGGTTTGAAGGTCGGCTCGTTCTGGGTGATGAGCATGTTCAATTCATCGCGGATCACGTCCGAGCTGATCACCACCAGAAACACGTTTTGCGCATGCTCGGCGGACTGGATTACGGCGCGCATGCTGTGCTGCAGGATGTCGTCGAGCTGGTTGCGAAAACGCGAAACGGTGTTTTTCAACAGGGTTTTGCTTTGGCTCTGGGTCAGCTGAAAGATCGTCGAGATCTGCGATTCGGTCGGCAGGGTTTGCCCGAAGTAACTCTGAATCAGATACAGCAGGCGATCTTGCTTGGCTTCGTCGGCCCGGCTGGGCATGCCGCCCTCGACCAGCATTTTCAGGTATTCGGTCAGGCTGGCTTTGGCGATGCGCTCCAGCGCATGGGCGATTTCAGCGTCGCCGATGCGCAAGGTCTTTTTTACCGGTTCCTTTTGTTCCTGCTCGAAAGCATCGGCGTCGATCGTGAACGAGATCTGCATGAGTCGCCGCTCCGGTTATTTGACACTGGCGGCTGGGTAGGGATCCTGGGGTGCATCTCCTTGGCCGGTGAGTACTTTCCAGCCCTTGAGTGGGTGAGAGGCTTCGGTGAAGTCAGGGCAGGGCGGCATCGAAGTCTGCGAAGGGGCTGAATATTCTCGGCCGCAGTCCACGCAGGCGTAAGTGCCAGCCGAAATGTCACTGCCGTAAGGAACGCTGTTTTTTTGCATGGGAAGATCTCCGTTGGATGAGGGGAAGATCCTATGGAGATTCATTCTGAAGGGATGTCGGACGTTTCGCTGTGTGGAGTCAGGCTTTTCCTGCGCGCATAAAAAGATCGCAGCCTTCGTCAGTTCCTACAAAAGCGGATTCTCGCGTGTGCGAAATCCCTGTAGGAGCTGTTGAAGGCTGCGATCTTTTGCTTTCAGCTATTAGCGATCAAGGACGCTTGCGATTGCTGATCAGCGTGCCCACGCCGGTATCAGTGAAGATTTCCAGCAGAATCGCGTTAGGCACACGACCGTCGATGATCAACGAACTGCCAACCCCACCCTGAACCGCTTCCAGTGCGCAGCGGATCTTCGGCAGCATGCCGCCGTAGATCGTGCCGTCAGCGATCAGGTCGTCGACCTGCTGCGTGCTCAGGCCGGTCAGCACGGTGCCCGACTTGTCCATCAGGCCGGCAATGTTGGTCAGCAGCATCAACTTTTCAGCTTTCAGTGCTTCGGCAACCTTGCCCGCTACCAGGTCGGCGTTGATGTTGTACGACTCGCCGTTCTCACCGACGCCAATCGGCGCGATGACCGGGATGAAGTTGCCTTTGACCAGCAGATTCAACAGCTCGGTATTGATGCCGACGACTTCGCCGACATGGCCGATGTCGATGATTTCTGGTTGGGTCATCTCCGGGGTCTGGCGGGAGACGGTGAGCTTCTTCGCCCGGATCAGCCCGGCATCCTTACCGGTCAGGCCGATGGCGCTGCCGCCATGGCGGTTGATCAGATTGACGATGCTCTTGTTGACCTGACCGCCAAGGACCATTTCCACCACGTCCATGGTCGCCGCGTCGGTGACGCGCATGCCGTCGACGAAATGGCTTTCGATCGACAGGCGCTTGAGCAGATCACCGATCTGCGGGCCGCCACCGTGCACGACCACCGGGTTGATGCCCACGGCTTTCATCAGCACGATGTCGCGGGCGAAGCCGGTTTTCAGCTCCTCGCTTTCCATCGCGTTGCCGCCGTATTTGATCACCAGGGTCTTGCCGACATAGCGTCGGATGTAAGGCAGCGCTTCGGACAGGACCTTGGCAGTGTTGGCGGCGGCTTCGCGTTCGAGGGTCATTCAGGGCTCCGGGTGGATCAGAACGGTAGTTGGAGATCAGGTGCAACGCGTTTCAGTTGGGCGTGGAACACATCCTTGATGCGCTGCAATTCAGCCTCGTCATCGGCCTCGAAGCGCAGCACCAGCACCGGTGTGGTGTTGGACGCGCGCACCAGGCCCCAGCCTTTGGCGTAATCGACCCGCACGCCGTCGATGGTGGTCAGGTCGGCGCCTTCGCCCCACTGAGCATCGTGCAGTGCATCAATGATGCTGAATTTGCTCTCTTCGGTCACATGGATATTGATTTCCGGCGTGGAAATATCGTTCGGGAAGGTCGCAAACAGCTCTTCCGCGGTGGATTTTTCCTTGCTGAGGATCTCCAGCAGACGTGCGGCGCTGTAGATGCCGTCGTCGAAACCGAACCAGCGCTCCTTGAAGAAGATGTGCCCGCTCATTTCGCCGGCCAACAGCGCGCCGGATTGTTTCATTTTCTTTTTGATCAACGAGTGACCGGTCTTCCACATTAGCGGCCGACCGCCGTATTCCTTGATCAATGGCACCAGGCGACGGGTGCATTTGACGTCGAAAATGATTTCCGCGTCCGGGTTGCGTGCCACCACATCGCGGGCGAACAGCATCAGCAGACGATCCGGGTAGACGATACTGCCGGTGTTGGTCACCACGCCGACGCGGTCGCCGTCACCGTCGAAGGCCAGGCCGATATCGGCGTTGGTTTCCTTGACCTTGGCGATCAGGTCGACAAGGTTTTCCGGTTTGCCCGGATCCGGGTGATGGTTAGGGAAGTTGCCGTCGACTTCGCAGAACAGCGGGATGACTTCGCAGTTCAGCGCTTCGATCAGTTGCGGGGCGATCACGCCGGCCGCGCCGTTGCCGCAGTCGACCACGACTTTCAGGCGACGAGCGAGTTTGATGTCCTGGACGATTTCGGTGTTGTAGCGGTCGAGGATTTCGACCTGAGTGACGCTGCCCTGGCCGCTGCTCAGGTCATTGTTCTTGATGCGCTCGTGGAGCACTTGAATCTGCTCGTTGGCGAGGGTGTCGCCGGCGATGACGATTTTGAAGCCGTTGTAGTTCGACGGATTGTGGCTACCGGTGAGCATCACCCCGGACTTGCCGGCCAGCACGTTGGCGGCGTAATACAGCGCTGGCGTTGGCACCAGACCGACATCGCTGACGTGGCAACCGCTCTCGGCGATGCCGCGAATGAGTTCCGCGACCAGCTCCGGGCCGGACAGGCGGCCGTCGCGACCGACCGACACGTTCGGTTCGCCCTGAGCCAGGCTCTGCGAGCCGATGGCGCGACCGATCCAGTAGGCGGTTTCGCCGTTGAGGAATTCCGGCACGGTGCCACGAATGTCGTAGGCGCGGAAAATGCTGTCAGGCAGCTTCGGGGCGATCTTGGCGGGGGTGCTCATCTGTGGACATGCTCCATCTCGAAAAGGGCGGGACAGACCGGCGAATGATTCGACGGCAGGCTCAAACTGAAGGGTATGACGGCGTTTTCCACAGAGAGTTCGTGCTATGAAAGGGCCATGACGCCCCGGCTGGCGTGGCTTTGGGCCGGCAAAACCTTGATTTACGGTGTTAAAACCTGCTGCCGATGTAGCGCATTTTTTGTGGTGAGGGGATAAATCCCCTCACCACCATAATTTCTATCCGGTTATTTGGTGCCAGTGTGGCCAAAGCCGCCGGTACCGCGCTCGGTCTCGACAAACTCTTCAACCATTTCGAAATGTGCTTGCACTACCGGTACCAGCACCAATTGCGCCAGGCGTTCGCCGACGGTCATGGTGAAGTCGCTCTGGCCGCGGTTCCAGCAGGAGACCATCAGCGGACCCTGGTAATCGGAGTCGATCAGGCCGACCAGATTGCCCAGCACGATGCCGTGTTTGTGGCCCATGCCCGAGCGAGGCAGGATCAGTGCGGCGAGATTCGGGTCGCCGATGTACACCGACAGGCCGGTGGGAATCAGCACGGTTTCACCCGGTTTGATCACGATGTCCTGTTCCAGCATGGCGCGCAGGTCGAGGCCGGCGGAGCCCGGCGTGGCGTATTGCGGCAGCGGGAATTCGGTGCCGATGCGTGGATCGAGGATCTTGGCTTGCAAAGCGTGCATGTAAATTAAACCTGGTTCAGACGTTCGGCGATAAAAGTGACCAGTTGGCGAGCGATCTTGCTCTTGCTGGTCTGGGCGAAAACCGTGGCGTGCAGCTCACGGTCGATGACGCTGCAGGCATTTTCTTCGCTGTTGAAACCGATGCTCGGGTTGGCGACGTCGTTGGCGACGATCAGATCGAGATTCTTGTCCTTCAGCTTGCGTGCAGCGTAGTCGAGCAGGTGTTCGGTTTCGGCGGCGAAGCCGACACTGAACGGACGGTCGGGACGGGTCGCGATGGTGGCAAGGATGTCCGGGTTGCGCACCATTTGCAGGACGAAGCCGTCACCGCTCGTAGGATCTTTCTTGAGTTTATGCGGAGCTACTACTTCCGGGCGGTAGTCCGCCACCGCTGCCGACGAGATGAACACGTCGCAAGGCATGGCCGATTCGCAGGCGGCGAGCATGTCGCGGGCGCTGACCACATCGATCCGCGTCACGCGATCAGGCGTCGGCAAGTGCACCGGGCCGCTGATCAAAGTGACACGGGCGCCGGCTTCCACGGCTGCTTCGGCGAGGGCAAAACCCATTTTGCCGGAGCTGTGGTTGGTGATGTAGCGCACCGGGTCGATGTTTTCCTGAGTCGGGCCGGCGGTGATCACCACATGCTTGCCGGTCAATGCCTGGCGCTGGAAGCAATCGGCGGCGAGCAGTGCCAGATCGGTGGCTTCCATCATGCGGCCCATGCCGACGTCGCCGCAGGCCTGGCTGCCCGAGGCCGGGCCGAAAGTCTTCAGGCCACGGCTCTCCAACAGTTGCAGGTTGGCCTGGGTCGCCGGGTCGCGCCACATCGCCTGGTTCATCGCTGGTGCGACGGCAACCACGGCATCAGTGGCCAGCACCAGCGTGGTCAGCAGATCGTTGGCAATGCCTTGGGCCAGACGGGCGATCAGGTCGGCGGTGGCCGGGGCGATCAGCACCAGATCGGCCCATTTCGCCAGCTCGATATGGCCCATGGCGGCTTCGGCGGCAGGGTCGAGCAAGTCGAGGTGAACCGGGTGGCCCGACAGGGCCTGCATGGTCAGCGGGGTAATGAATTCGGCGCCGCCATGGGTCATGACCACGCGCACTTCGGCACCCTGGTCGATCAGGCGGCGAACCAGATCGGCGCTCTTGTAGGCCGCAATGCCGCCGCCGACGCCCAGAACGATGCGTTTCCGATACAGCCGCTGCATAGGTCTGCCTTTCATTTCGTTGATGACTGCGGTGCGATGCCCCTCCCCAGGGTTGAATCGACCGCCAAAAAGATGGGCTACGATATCACAGCGACCGCTACGGAACAGCGGCGCCCACAGACAAGGAGGTGCTATGAGTATTCGCGATTGGCCGGCGGCGGAACGGCCGCGGGAAAGGCTGTTGGAACACGGCGCAGGGAGTCTTTCGGACGCTGAGCTGTTGGCGATTTTTCTGCGCACCGGATTGCCCGGAAAAAGCGCTGTCGACCTCGCCAGACATCTGCTGACGCAATTCGGTGGCCTGCGTTTGCTGCTCGAGGCCGATCAGGACGCATTCAGCAAACAACTGGGCCTCGGCCCCGCCAAGTTCGCGCAGCTGCAAGCCGCGCAGGAAATGAGCAAGCGCCATCTGGCCGAGCGTTCACGACAGAAACCGGCACTGGAAAACCCTCAGGTCGTCCGCGACTACCTCAAGGCAATGCTGCGGCATGAACCGCACGAGGTGTTCGGCTGCCTGTTTCTCGATTCGAAACATCAGGTGCTGAATTTCGAGGCGCTGTTTCGCGGCTCGATCGACAACACCAGCGTGCACCCCCGGGAGGTGGTGAAGCGCGCGCTGGCCAATAACGCCGCAGCGGTGATCCTTTGTCACAACCACCCGTCCGGCAACACCGATCCGAGTCAGGCCGATCGGCTGCTGACCAAGCGCCTGCAGAAAGCGCTGGAGCTGATTGACGTGCGAGTGCTCGATCACTTCATCATCGGCGACGGCGAACCGCTGTCGATGGCGGAGTGTGGCTGGATGTAAAAGAGCAGCGGCAAGCCTCTAGCTGCAAGCGGCAAGCTGGAGCTGCGCGCGGAGTGCTCTAGCTTGCCGCTTGCCGCTTAGGGCTTGAGGCTGATCTTGGAGTAATCCTGGCGGCCGAACGGGCTGACGGAATACCCCTGAACATCCTTGCGCGTCAAAGCGTAGGCCGTCGGGTGCGCCAGTGGCAGCCACAACGCCTGCTGCTGGATCTGCGCCTGTGCCTGTTCATACAGCTTGGTGCGTACGCCTTGTTCGCTGGTGGTCTTGCCGGCGCTGATCAGCTTGTCCAGATCGGCGTTGCAGTACCGCGCGAAGTTGGTCCCGGATTTCACCGCCGCGCAGGAAAACTGCGGGGTGAGGAAGTTGTCCGGGTCGCCGTTGTCGCCGGCCCAGCCCATGAACAGCAGGTCGTGTTCGCCGGCCTTGGCGCGGCGAATCAGTTCGCCCCACTCGATCACGCGGATCTCCGCCTGAATGCCGATCTCGGCCAGATCCGACTGCAGCATCTGCGCGCCGAGACTTGGGTTCGGGTTGAGCAGGCTGCCCGATGGCCGCGTCCAGATTGTGGTCTGGAAGCCATCCTTCAAGCCGGCCTTGGCCAGCAGCGCCTTGGCTTTGGCCACGTCGTGTGGATAGCCCGGCAGGTTCTTGGCGTAGCTCCAGGTGTTCGGCGGGTACGGGCCGTTGGCCGCTTCGGCGGTGTCTTCGAACACGGCTTTGATGTAGTTGGCCTTGTCGAAGGCGAGGTTGATCGCCTGGCGCACTTCCGGCTTGTCCAGCGGCGGATGCTGGCTGTTGATGCCCACGAAAGCGGTCATGAAGGCGTCAGTCTTTTCGACTTTCAGCGTCGGCTCCTTCAGCGCAGCCTCTACGTCCAGTGGTTTTGGCGACAGGGCGATCTGGCATTCGTTGCGCCGCAGCTTTTGCAGGCGAACGTTGGCGTCCGGCGTGATGGCGAAAATCAACGGGTCGATGGCAGGCTTGCCACGGAAATAGTCCGGATTGGCCTTGTAGCGAATCGCCGCGTCTTTCTGGAAGCGATTGAACACGAACGGGCCGGTGCCGATTGGCTGGCTGTTGAGTTTGTCGGTGGCGCCGGCCTTCATCAGTTTGTCGGCATATTCGGCGGAATAGATCGAGGCGAAGCCCATGCTCAGGGTCGCGAGGAAGGTCGAATCCGGATGGTCGAGGGTAAAGCGCACGGTCAGCGGGTCGAGGGCGTCGATCTTCTTGATCAGGGTCGGCAGTTGCATCGACTGCGCATGGGGGAAGCCGCTCTGGGCGACCTTGTGCCACGGGTTGGCCGGGTCGAGCATGCGGTCGAAGCTGAATTTGACGTCTTCAGCGCTCAGCTCGCGGCTCGGCTTGAAATAATCGGTTGTATGAAATTTCACCTGCGGGTGCAGTTTGAACACATAGGTGAGGCCGTCGGTGCTGACTTCCCAGCTGTCGGCCAGGCTCGGGATGACCTTGCCACTGGCGGTGTCGAAATCCACCAAGCGGTTCATCAGTACGTCAGCCGAAGCATTGGTGGTGGTCAGCGAGTTGTACTGCACCACGTCGAACCCTTCGGGACTGGCCTCGGTACACACGCTCAACGCGGCGGCCTGGGCGAGGGGGCTCAGCAACAGCGGAGCGAGTAACAGGGGTAGGGCAGCGAGGCGCATGGTCGGTTTCCTTTACAGATCGAAGGCCCATCTGCAAGTGCAGTCTGGAAAAGTCCTACCCTAGAGCTCTGAATTGCAAATGACTATCCCCTTTTTGCATTTTCAGGCGCACTCTTGCGCGGTTTCGAACGTGGGCAGCCAGATGAAAAGTCTGAATCGGCTGTAGGGCGGGATTTCTGCGACGAGTGGTCAAAACTGGCCGCAGCCTTTGTCCAAGGCGTCTGCGGCGGAAAAAATCGCCCTTTTGCCGATTGATTGCACACCGATTGTTGTTGCACCCCGGTCTTTCTGGTATAAAGCAGCGCTCTTTTCTAGGGGCCCGGTTCCTTCACTGTAGGTGTAGCCGGTAAGACCTCTAAAGAAACGCGGCGCCTGGCGCCAAATGACTGAGAGATTAAGCGGCCAACCCATGCCGGGTTGGGCATGTGGTTTTAGAGGGCTGAGGCATGTCGAGAGTATGTCAAGTTACCGGTAAGGGTCCGGTGACTGGGAATAACATTTCCCACGCAAACAACAAAACCCGTCGTCGTTTCCTGCCGAACCTGCAGCATCACCGCTTCTGGGTTGAAGAAGAGAAACGTTTTGTGCGTCTGCGCGTATCTGCCAAAGGCATGCGTATCATCGACAAGCGTGGCATCACTGTCGTGCTCGCCGAACTTCGCCGCGATGGCAAGATTTAAGGGAGCTAATCATGCGTGAATTGATTCGTTTGATCTCGAGCGCCGGTACTGGTCACTTCTACACTACCGACAAGAACAAGCGTACTACCCCGGACAAAATCGAGATCAAGAAATATGATCCGGTTGTTCGCAAGCACGTGATGTACAAGGAAGGCAAAATCAAGTAATTGATTTTTCCTGACTGCGAAAAAGGCCCGTATCGTGAGATACGGGCCTTTTTTGTTTGCCGTTGATTTGGTGTTGCCTGTCCTGCGCTCCCACAATGGAATGCGTTCGAATGTGGGAGCGAGCCTGCTCGCGAAGGGGCCGTTCAGATCAGCGCGAAGACTCAAGCCTTCTGTTCAAAGATCACATAAACCTTGCGGCAAGCCTCCAGCACTTCCCAGGTGCCGCGAAACCCCGCCGGAATCACGAAGCGATCACCAGCGCGCAAGGTCTTGGCATTGCCATCGCTGTCACGCAATACCGAAACTCCCTGCAGAATCTCGCAGTACTCATGCTCGGTGTAATTCACCGTCCACTGACCTACCGCGCCTTCCCACACGCCCACGCCCATTTGCCCACAAGGGCTTTCGTATTGATGAAACACCGCCTGCTCAGGATCGCCCTTCAGCACTTTCGCCGGGTCCGGCCGATAGCGCTCGGCTTCGCTGCTGGCGAGGCTGATGTCGACGACGTTCTGGATGTTCATTGTTGTTTTCTCCGCTAATGACGGCGCGTGGGCTGGAATGGGCCAAAGTCTATGTTTATTAAAATGAACACCGCAAGGCCGTATGGCCAGCTTATGTCAAATATATTGAAACAAACCCGGCCGCTGGTTTAGGGTGGCGGGTGCCTCGGGCCGAAAGTGCAGGCTGGCCGGGCAGAATTCTTGAACAGCGCCGCAGCGCTTGCGGTGCTCGTATTCAATAAGAGGAGGACACCCGAATGACCACCCTGACTCGTGCCGACTGGGAACAACGCGCCCGCGATCTGAAAATCGAAGGCCGCGCCTTCCTGAATGGCGAATACACTGACGCCGTCTCCGGCGAAACCTTCGAATGCATCAGCCCGGTCGATGGCCGCCTGCTCGGCAAGATCGCCAGCTGTGACGCCGCCGACGCCGACCGTGCTGTAGAAAACGCCCGCGCTACTTTCAATTCCGGCGTCTGGTCGCGCCTGGCGCCGACCAAGCGCAAAGCCACCATGATCCGCTTCGCCAGCCTGCTGAAACAGCATGCCGAAGAACTGGCACTGCTGGAAACTCTCGACATGGGCAAGCCGATCAGCGATTCGCTGTACATCGACGTGCCGGGCGCGGCGCAGGCGCTGAGCTGGAGCGGCGAAGCGATCGACAAGATCTACGACGAAGTTGCCGCCACCCCGCATGACCAACTAGGTCTGGTGACCCGTGAGCCGGTGGGCGTGGTTGGCGCTATCGTGCCGTGGAACTTCCCGCTGATGATGGCTTGCTGGAAGCTCGGCCCGGCGCTGTCGACCGGTAACTCGGTGATCCTCAAGCCGTCGGAAAAGTCGCCGCTGACCGCCATCCGCATCGCTGCGCTGGCCATTGAAGCCGGAATTCCGAAAGGCGTGCTCAACGTGCTGCCGGGCTATGGCCACACCGTCGGCAAGGCGCTGGGTCTGCACAATGACGTCGACACGCTGGTGTTCACTGGTTCGACCAAGATTGCCAAGCAACTCATGGTCTATGCCGGCGAATCGAACATGAAACGCGTCTGGCTGGAAGCGGGCGGCAAGAGCCCGAACATCGTCTTCGCCGATGCGCCGGATCTGCAGGCCGCCGCTGAATCCGCCGCCAGCGCCATCGCCTTCAACCAGGGCGAAGTCTGCACCGCCGGTTCGCGCCTGCTGGTCGAGCGTTCGATCAAGGACAAATTCCTGCCAATGGTGATCGAGGCGCTGAAAGCCTGGAAGCCGGGCAATCCGCTGGACCCGGCGACCAACGTCGGTGCGCTGGTCGATACCCAGCAGATGAACACCGTGCTGTCGTACATCGAATCCGGCCATAGCGATGGCGCCAAACTGGTCGCCGGCGGCAAGCGCATCCTCCAGGAGACCGGCGGCACTTACGTTGAGCCGACCATTTTCGATGGTGTGAGCAACGCGATGAAGATTGCCCAGGAAGAGATTTTCGGCCCAGTGTTGTCGGTGATCGCTTTCGACAGCGCCGAAGAAGCCATCCAGATTGCCAACGACACGCCATACGGTCTGGCCGCAGCGGTGTGGACCCAGGACATCTCCAAGGCGCACCTGACTGCCAAGGCCCTGCGCGCCGGTAGCGTGTGGGTCAACCAGTACGATGGCGGCGACATGACCGCGCCGTTCGGTGGCTTCAAACAGTCGGGCAACGGTCGCGACAAATCGCTGCATGCCTTCGACAAGTACACCGAGTTGAAGGCGACGTGGATCAAGCTGTAAGCCGCTGACGGGAGCCCGCTACTCCGGGCTTCCTGACCAAACAGAGATTCCCTGTGGGAGCGAGCCTCTGTGGAGAGGGGATTTATCCCCGTTCGGCTGCGAAGCAGTCGCTAAACCATTGCACGCGGTGTACCTGGTACATCGTGGTTGAAGGTTTTGGGGCCGCTGCGCGACCCAACGGGGATAAATCCCCTCGCCACAGGGGCTCGCTCCCACAGTGATTTTGTGGTGCATATAAAAATATCCACAGGAGCGTGGAACATGCGGTGGGCGACGTATTTCGCCGTGTTGGCGTCCGTCTTGAGTGTCGGCCTGGCCCTGGGGGTCAGCATGCCGCTGGTGTCGTTGCGTCTGGAGGGCTGGGGCTACGGCTCGTTCGCCATCGGTGTGATGGCGGCCATGCCGGCAATCGGCGTGTTGCTGGGGGCGAAGGTTTCCAGCCATCTCGCTGCGTATTTCGGCACGGCGAACCTGATGCGTCTGTGCCTGTGGGCCGGGGCATTGTCGATCGGCCTGCTGGCGCTGCTGCCGAGTTACCCGATCTGGTTGCTGCTGCGCCTGCTGATCGGGGTGATCCTGACCATCGTGTTCATCCTCGGCGAGAGCTGGATCAATCAACTGGTGGTCGAGCAGTGGCGCGGGCGTCTGGTGGCGCTGTATGGCAGCAGCTATGCGCTGAGCCAACTGTCCGGTCCGTTGCTGCTGGGGGCGCTCGGTACCGAGCATGATTACGGTTTCTGGGTCGGGGTCGGCCTGCTCACGCTCTCGCCCCTTCTGCTGCTGGGGCGCAGCGGTGCGCCAAGCAGTGAGGCCAACAGCGTCACGTTTGGCGATCTATGGGGCTTCGCCCGTGAGCTGCCGGCGATTGCCTGGGCGGTGTCGTTGTTCGCCGCGTTCGAGGCGATGATTCTGACGCTGCTGCCGGTGTACTGCCTGCAACAAGGGTTCACCGCCGAAATCGCGCTGGCCATGGTCAGCACCGTGGTGGTCGGCGATGCGCTGCTGCAATTGCCGATCGGCGCATTGGCCGATTACCTGTCGCGGCGCACGCTGTTTGCTGGTTGCGCGGTGGTGTTGATGCTGTCGAGTCTGGCTATTCCGATGTTGCTCGACACGCTGCTGATCTGGCCGCTTTGGGTGCTGTTCGGCGCCAGTGCTGGCGGCTTGTTTACCCTGTCACTGATTCTGATTGGCGAGCGTTATCGAGACGATGCGCTGGTTCGCGCCAATGCGCATATCGCGCAATTGTGGGGTGTCGGTTGTCTGGTCGGGCCGTTGGCGGCAGGGGCGGGGAGTCAGTGGATCAATGGTCATGCGTTGCCGCTGTTGATGGCGGCTGGGGCGTTTGGTCTGGTGCTTTTGTTGTTGCGCCAAGGGGCCTTTGGCACAACGGCGGAAGCAGCCTGAGCGCATCCCACAAGGGATCATCAACAGACGGACTTACAGCATCCGCTCCAGGCCGACGCTGGTGCTGAACCACGAGTTGAAGCGCCGCCACCAGCTCCCCGGCTCCTTGGTCAGAGTATGCATCTGGCCGTTGTCCTCGGTGACCCAGACGACCTTGCCGTCCTCAAGTTTCGCCTGATAACTCAAGGTCGGCGCCATGCCTTGCAATGCCAGTGCGCGCACATGCTCGGCCAGTTCCGGGCTGTCGACGAGCACGCCGACTTCGGTGTTCCACAGCACCGAGCGCGGGTCGAAGTTGAATGAGCCGATAAACGATTTGCGTCGATCAAAGATCATCGCCTTGCTGTGCAGGCTGGAATCCGAGCCGCGAAACGACTTGCTGTAGAACACGCGTGGCCCGCTGCCGTAGTTATCCCCAGGCTGGCGGCGCAACTCATAGAGTTTCACTCCGTGTTCAAGCAACGCCTTGCGATAGGGCGCGTAACCGCCATGCACCGCCGGCACGTCGGTAGCCTCCAGCGAATTGGTCAGCAGACTTACGGAGACCCCGGCATCGGCGCGTCCGGTCAGGTAAACCAGCCCCGGCTGACCCGGCACGAAGTAGGCGGAAATCATGATCAGCTCTTTGCTGACGCCGGTCAGTTCCGGCGCCAGTTGCGTGGTCAGCAGCAGATGCGGATCGGGTTCGCCCTTGGACAGGACCTTGCTCGGCGCATCCCACAAGGCCTGGTTCCAGGCCCAGATCAGCTCCTTGCGCCAGATGTCCATGCGCGGGTCGGTGGTGAACTTCATCAACTGCTGATACAGCGCGTGGTTCTGCTTGCGGGTTTCTTCCAGCGATTCTTCCAAGCGCGTGCGCGTGTTTTCCAAGTCGGCGGCGGTCGGCTGGCTGGAGAGGAATTCGTCGATCGGCTTGCTCAGCGCGCTGTTCCAGTACTGGTCGAAACTGTGCCCGAGCTGCTCGGCCACCGGGCCGATGCTGAGCATGTCGATGTCGGTGAAATTCAGGTTGGCTTCGGCATCGAAATATTCATCGCCCAGATTGCGCCCGCCGACGATGGCCGCGCTGTTGTCCGCCAGCCACAACTTGTTGTGCATGCGCCGGTGCTGCACGGACAGATTGAACAGTCGCCCGGCCGCGCGTGTTACGCCGGTGCTGCGCCCCAGGTGCAACGGATTGAACAAACGAATCTGGATCTGCGGATGTGCCGCCAGCGTCGCGATGATCTGGTCGAGGCCGTCGCTGGTGGTGTCGTCGAGCAGGATGCGCACGCGCACACCACGGTCGGCCGCCTTGAGCACTTCCTCCACCAACATCCGCGTGCTGATGCCGTCGTGGACGATGTAGTACTGCAAATCGAGGCTGACCTGGGCATGGCGAATCAGCTCGGCCCGGGCGGTAAACGCCTCGCCGCTGTCAGAGAGCAGGCGGAACCCCGACTGCCCTTTGTAGGGCGCGGCCTGAGCCTGAATCGAACGGCCGAAGCTGGAGTCCGACGCCGGCAGGGCTTGGCTTGGTTCGCGCGGCACATCGAGGCTGGCGCAGCCGCTGAGGAACGAGGCGAGTATCAGTGAAGCGAGTAAGGGCTGTCTGAAGCTCACGTAGGGTCGTTCCGGTTGGCGGCTGAGGTCGGCAATTTGGACGCCGGGCGCGCAAAAAAGGTCAGTCGGTCTCGGCGAGTAATTTGATTGCCGCAGCGCCGACCTTGCGCACCGCTTCTTCGATCTGCGCTGTTGGTTTGGCAGCGTAGTTCATCCGCAGACAATTGCGGTACTTGCCGGAGGCGGAAAAGATGCTGCCAACGGCAATCTGTACGCCCTGATCGTGCAGCGCGCGATTCAGTTTCAGCGTGTCGAAACCTTCCGGCAGTTCCACCCAGAGCATGAAGCTGCCCTGCGGGCGACTGGCGCGGGTGCCGGCGGGAAAGTAGCGCGTCACCCAGTCGATCATCGCGTCACGATTGCGTTGGTACTGCATGCGCATACGCCGCAAGTGCGGCTCGAAATGGCCGGCCTTGATGAATTCGGCGATGGCGATCTGCGGTTGTGGTGCGGTGGAGCCGGTGCTGATGTATTTCATGTGCAGCACTCGCTCCAGATATCGGCCCGGCGCCACCCAGCCGATGCGCAGCCCCGGCGCCAAGGTTTTGGAGAACGAGCTGCACAGCAACACGCGGCCGTCTTCATCGAAGGATTTGATCGTGCGCGGGCGCGGATAGGTGTAGGCAAGTTCGCCATACACATCGTCTTCAATGATCGCCACGTCGAAACGCTGGGCGAGCGTCAACAGCGCGCGTTTGCGCGACTCGGGCATGACGTATCCGAGGGGGTTGTTGCAGTTGGGCGTGAGCTGAATGGCCTTGATCGGCCACTGTTCCAAGGCCAGTTCCAAGGCGTCGAGGCTGATCCCGGTGAGCGGGTCGGTGGGGATTTCCAGGGCTTTCATGCCCAGGCCTTTGAGGGTCTGCATGGCGCCGTGGAAGCTCGGCGAATCCACCGCGACGATGTCACCCGGCTCGCAGATCGCGTGGATGCTGGTGGACAGCGCTTCGTGGCAGCCAGTGGTGATCACCAGATCGCTGGCGCTTAACTGACAGCCGGAATCGAGCATCAGCCGTGCGATCTGTTCGCGCAGTTCAAGGTTGCCGTGGATGTTGTCGTAATACAGGCCGGGCATGTCCTGCCGCCGGCTGATTCGCGCCAGTCCGCGCAGCAGCGGCTTCATGGTCGGCGAGCCGACATCGGGCATGCCACGGCCCAATTGCACGACGTCTTTGCGCGGTACCGCGCGAATGAGTTCCAGCACCTGATCCCATTGCGAAATCTCCACTGGCCGCTGCGCCGGGCGGCCTACGGCGGGGAGCTCCGGCAACTCGCGGCCGACTGGGACAAAGTAGCCAGACTTGGGTTTCGGCGTGGCGAGGCCGCTGTCTTCAAGCACGCGATAGGCCTGCTGCACCGTGCTCAAACTGACTCCGTGCTCGACACTCAAGGCGCGCACCGACGGCAAGCGATCGCCGGGGCGATAGAAACCTTGTTCGATGCGGGTGCCGAGCAATTCGGCGAGGTTTACATACAGAGTCATGGCAGCCTCGGTGCGTCTTGGTGGAAACCAGTACAGATTCGGCAAAAATCAGTCATTCAGTCGACGAATCGGCAAATCTGTATGGAGTTAATACAGGTTCTTTGAGTCTGTAATGGTTTTGCTCGCCCGCGCATCATGGAATCTCTGGCTACCCAAGTAAACAGGAGCAACGAAAATGAACGGCTTGAGCGATGTGCGGCTGACGTTACACAGTCAGGAACTGGCGGCAGGGCAGAAGGACAACGCGCGCAATCTGCTGCGTAACGCGCCGTCCGGCCTCAGTCGCTGGGGTCTGTTCTGGCATCGTCTGCACACGCGCAAGGCGTTGTTGGGACTGACGCCGGAGCAGCTCAAGGATGTCGGGCTGACGCTGGAGCAGGCAAGGGAGGAGGGGTTGAAGCCGTTTTGGCGGATCTGAATACCACAGAGCGTTCCCACGCTCTGCGTGGGAACGCTCCTGATTCGTCAGACCAACTCTTTAAGCCGATGCCACAACATCCCCAACGCCAACAACGGCGAGCGCAAATGCTTGCCGCCCGGGAAGGTGATGTGCGGCACCTTGGCGAACAGATCAAAGCCGCCGCTGTGCTGCCCGCTGATCGCTTCGGCCAGCAGCTTGCCGGCCAAGTGGGTGGCATTCACCCCATGTCCGGAATACGCCTGGGCGTAATACACGTTCGGCTGCTCGGCGAGCCGGCCAATCTGCGGCAAGCGGTTGGCACCGATGCCGATCATTCCGCCCCACTGATAATCGATTTTCACCCCGGCCAGTTGCGGGAACACTTCAAGCATCTTCGGCTGCATATAGGCGCCGATGTCTTTCGGATCGCGTCCCGAGTAATGACACGCGCCGCCGAACAGCAAACGTCGATCCGCCGAGAGCCGGTAGTAATCCAGCGCCACCCGCTGGTCGCAGACCGCCATGTTCTGCGGCAGCAGGTTGTGCGCCTGCTCTGCGCTCAGCGGTTCGGTGGCGATGATGTAACTGCCGGCAGGCAGGACCTTGCCGCTCAGTTGCGGGTTGAGGTCATTGAGATAGGCATTGCAGCCCAATACCAGAGTTTTGGCCCGCACCGAGCCTTGCGCGGTGTGCACCTTTACTTCGGGGCCGTAATCGATGCGCGTCACGGCCGAACGCTCGAACAACTGCACGCCCAGTTGCTGCGCCGCTGCCGCTTCGCCCAGCGCCAGATTCAGCGGATGCAGATGCCCGGAGCCCATGTCGATCAAGCCGCCGACATAGCGCTTGGAACCGACCACGGTGTGCATTTCACTGGCCTGCAACAGACGGGTTTCGTAGCGGTAACCGAGGCCGCGCAACTCTTCGGCATCTTCGGCAAAACCGTCGAGATCGGAAGGCTTGTTGGCGAGGTCGCAGTAGCCCCAGGTCAGGTCGCAGGCAATGCCGAAACGCTCGACGCGCCGGCGGACAATCTCCACCGCTTCCAGGCCCATGAGTTTCATCTCGCGCACGCCTTCGGCACCGATGACATTGGCGAACTGATCAAGGCCGTGACCGACACCGCGAATCAACTGCCCGCCGTTGCGACCGCTGGCGCCCCAGCCGATCCTGTGCGCTTCCAGCAGCACCACGCTGAAACCGCGTTCGGCGAGTTCCAGCGCCGTGTTCAGCCCGGAAAAGCCACCGCCGACCACGCAGACATCCGCCACCACCTCGCCTTGCAGCACGGGATGGTCAGGCTGCGGCAGGCTGCTGGCGGCGTAATAAGAGGCAACGTGGGGTTGGCTCGCGGTGGTCTGGGCGCGGGCGGTCATGGGCATCATCCAACGGCTGAGTGTCGAGAAAATTTGACGGAGCATAAGCCGCACGCCCGAACGTGGGCAACATCGGTCGGCCTGCGGTGTCTGGATCCGGGCTTTTGCGGCACAATCGTTATCCCGCCACTTTGGTCACCGTTTCGATGAGCTGCAACAGCCAGAAAATCCGCAACCTGCGTCAGCAGATCCCCACGTTCGACTGCGTGCCGGGCTGCCACGACTGCTGCGGGCCGGTGACCACTTCGCCCGAGGAAATGGCCCGGCTGCCGCGCAAGACCCGCGCCGAGCAGGATGCCGCGCTGGAAGAACTCAACTGTGTGCACCTGGGGCCGAATGGCTGCACGGTGTATGAAGAGCGACCGCTGATCTGTCGATTGTTTGGTACGACCAAGACGCTGCCATGCCCGAACGAGCGGCGGCCGGTGGAGCTGATTCATCCGCGGGTCGAGAAGCAGATTTTCGAGTACATGGCGGCGAATCGGCAGGTGTTGGTGTAAGCGATCGTTCCCACGCTCTGCGTGGGAATGCCTCTTCGGACGCTCCGCGTTCGGCCTTTGAGACGCAGAGCGTCCCGGGCTGCATTCCCACGCAGAGCGTGGGAACGATCATTGCGGTGATCAGTCCGGAATCGGCAGGCAAAGGCTCTCTTTCACCTCTTCCATGACGATATAGCTCTTCGATTCACGCACATGCGGCAGCTTCAACAGAATGTCGCCGAGCAGTTTGCGATACGAGGCCATCTCGGAAATCCGCGCCTTCACCAGATAATCGAAATCCCCTGACACCAAATGGCACTCCAGCACATGGGGCAGCTTCAGCACCGCGCGGCGGAATTCCTCGAATGTGTCGCCGGATTTGTAGTCGAGGCTGATCTCGACGAACACCAGCAAGCTACCCTTCAAATGCTGCGGATTGAGCCGGGCGTTGTAGCCCATGATGATCCCCTCGCGCTCCAGGCGCCGCACGCGCTCGGTGCAGGGCGTGGTCGAGAGACCGACCTTTTCCCCGAGTTCGGTAAAGGAAATCCGCCCATCCGCCTGCAGGATGCGCAGGATGTTGCGGTCGATCTTGTCCAGCTCACGTTTGGTCTGAGTGTTGGTACGCATAGGGGATGCGCCTCCGTGAAAAGGGTTTTTGCCGAGAATTGTCGCCAAATATAGGCGCTTATATAGTGAAAAGCACTGGCGTTTCTTTTTTACACTGCGCCCATCATTGCTCTAACAAACAGTTCGGCGAAAAGCCGCGATGAGGGATTGAAAATGCGCGTCATGGTCTTGGGTAGCGGCGTCATCGGTACCGCCAGTGCTTACTATCTGGCCCGTGCCGGGTTTGAAGTGGTGGTGGTCGACCGGCAGCCTGCTGCGGCCATGGAGACCAGTTTCGCCAACGCCGGCCAGGTATCGCCGGGTTACGCCTCGCCGTGGGCTGCGCCGGGCGTCCCGCTCAAGGCCATCAAGTGGCTGCTGCAACGCCACGCGCCGCTGGCGATCAAAGCCACTGCCGACATCGATCAGTACCTGTGGATGGCGCAAATGCTGCGCAACTGCACCGCCAGCCGTTACGCGGTGAACAAGGAGCGCATGGTGCGGCTGTCCGAGTACAGCCGCGACTGCCTCGATGAATTACGCGCCGAAACCGGTATCGCCTACGAAGGCCGCAGCCTCGGCACCACGCAGTTGTTCCGTACTCAGGCGCAACTGGATAACGCCGCCAAAGACATCGCCGTGCTGAAAGAATCCGGCGTGCCGTTTGAAGTCCTCGACCGCGCCGGCATTGCCCGCGTCGAACCGGCTCTGGCAGGCGTGACTGACATTCTCGCTGGCGCGCTGCGTCTGCCCAACGACCAGACCGGCGACTGCCAGATCTTCACCACCCGTCTCGCCGAAATGGCGCGCAAGCTTGGTGTGGAATTCCGTTTCGGCCAGGACATCCAGAAGCTCGATTACGCCGGTGATCGCATCAACGGCGTGTGGATCGACGGCAAGCTGGAAACCGCTGACCGCTACGTACTGGCGCTGGGCAGCTACTCGCCGCAGTTGCTCAAGCCGCTGGGCATCAAGGCCCCGGTGTATCCGCTCAAGGGCTACTCGCTGACCGTGCCGATCACCAACCCGGACATGGCGCCGACCTCGACCATTCTCGACGAGACCTACAAGGTCGCGATCACCCGTTTCGACAACCGCATCCGCGTCGGCGGCATGGCCGAGATTGCCGGTTTTGACCTGTCGCTTAACCCGCGTCGGCGCGAAACCCTGGAGATGATCGTCAACGACCTTTATCCTCAGGGCGGCAATCTGGCCGAAGCGAGTTTCTGGACCGGCCTGCGTCCGACCACGCCGGACGGTACGCCGATCGTTGGCGCCACGCCGTTCAAGAATCTGTTCCTCAACACCGGTCACGGTACGCTCGGCTGGACCATGGCCTGCGGTTCCGGCCGTTTGCTCGCCGACCTGATGGCGAAGAAAAAGCCGCAGATCAGCGCTGAAGGCCTCGATATTTCCCGTTACGGCAACCAGACCCAGGAGTCCGCAAAACATGTCAATCCAGCGCCAGCTCACCAATGAGCGCATGAGTCAGATCGTCAGCCACAACGGCACCGTGTATCTGGCCGGGCAGGTCGGCGACGACTTCGACGCCGGAATTGAACAGCAGACCCGCGACGTGCTCGCCAATATCGAACGTCTGCTCGATCTGGCCGGGACGGACAAACAGCATCTGTTGTCGGCAACGATCTATTTGAACGACATCGAAGCGCACTTCGCCGGGATGAATGCGGTGTGGGACCAGTGGCTGCCAAAAGGTGCGGCGCCGGCCCGCGCCACCGTCGAAGCGAAGATGGCCAAGCCGAGCATTCTGGTGGAGATCTCCATCGTCGCCGCGCTGCCATAACGTTTTACAGATCCCTCTCCCGGTGCTGTTGGCGGTTCGCGTCGTCAGTCAGCGCCGGTTTTTCTTCCCATGACCGCCCAGAAGTCTGCCGCCATGCGTCCTGCCCGTGCCCTGATCGACCTTCAAGCCCTGCGTCACAACTACCGAATTGCCCGTGAAGTCACCGGCGCCAAGGCGCTCGCGGTGATCAAGGCGGACGCCTATGGCCATGGCGCGGTACGTTGCGCCCAGGCGCTGGAAGCCGAGGCTGACGGGTTTGCGGTGGCCTGCATTGAAGAAGCACTGGAGCTGCGTTCCGCCGGGATTCGCGCGCCGGTATTGCTGCTGGAAGGCTTCTTCGAAGCTGACGAGCTGGCGTTGATCGTTGAGCATGATTTCTGGTGCGTGGTGCATTCGCTGTGGCAGCTCGAAGCGATCGAGCAGGCAGTCCTGAGCAAACCGATCACGGTATGGCTCAAGCTCGATTCCGGCATGCACCGCGTCGGCCTGCATCCGAAAGATTATCCAGCGGCCTATCAGCGTCTGCTGGCCAGCGGCAAAGTGGCAAAAATCGTGTTGATGAGCCACTTCGCCCGCGCCGATGAACTGCATGCGCAAAGCAGTGCCGAGCAGGTCGCGGTGTTCGAAGCGGCGCGTCAGGGGCTGGCGGCGGAAGTCAGCTTGCGCAACTCGCCAGCGGTGCTCGGATGGCCAGAAATCCAAAGCGACTGGGTACGTCCGGGCATCATGCTCTACGGCGCGACCCCGTTCGAAGAAGCCAACGCCGTCGCTGAACGCCTGCAACCGGTGATGACTCTCGAATCGAAAGTCATCAGTGTGCGTGAATTGCCGGCCGGCGAACCGATCGGCTATGGCGCCAGATTCATCACCGACAAGCCGATGCGCATCGGCGTGGTCGCCATGGGTTACGCCGACGGCTACCCGCGCCAGGCGCCGACCGGCACGCCGGTGCTGGTGGCTGGCAAACCCAGCCGCTTGCTGGGGCGCGTGTCGATGGACATGCTCTGCATCGATCTGACCGACGTAGCGGAAGCGGGGCTTGGCTCGACCGTCGAGTTGTGGGGTAAGAACATCCTCGCCAGCGACGTGGCAAAGTGGACCGATACCATCCCGTATCAGATCTTCTGCAACCTGAAGCGGGTGCCAAGGCTCTATTCCGAGGGTTGACGCCGCTGCGGGGACCAGCTGTTGTAAATACTGAACGCTGTCGCCATGATAACGGTCAATATTCTTACAACATCAGGAGGCTCCCGCCTTGGACGTCGGTGAACGACTGCAATCGATCCGCAAGCTCAAAGGGCTTTCCCAGCGTGAACTCGCCAAACGCGCGGGCGTCACCAACAGCACCATTTCGATGATCGAAAAGAACAGCGTCAGCCCATCGATCAGTTCGCTGAGAAAGGTGCTCGGCGGGATTCCCATGTCGATGGTCGAGTTCTTTTCCGAAGAGATCCTGCAGGACCAACCGACCCAGATCGTCTACAAGGCCAATGAGCTGATCGACATCTCCGACGGCGCCGTGACCATGAAACTGGTCGGCCGCGCCCACCCGAGCCGCGCCATCGCCTTCCTCAACGAAATCTACCCGCCGGGCGCCGACACCGGCGAAGAAATGCTCACCCACGAGGGCGAGGAAACCGGGATTCTGGTGGAAGGTCGCCTCGAACTGGTGGTAGGGCTGGAAACTTTTATCCTCGAAGCCGGCGACAGCTACTATTTTGAAAGTACCAAGCCGCATCGTTTCCGTAACCCGTTCGACGTGCCGGCGCGACTAATCAGCGCAGCCACGCCGGCGAATTTCTAAGCAGAAGGCGCCAGGCCAATATGGCAAAGGCCCCCGAACCGTTTTACCGATGGGCAACAAGACCCCTCTAACCATGGGGTTGTTTCAGTACAGCGGCCTACCCGCTATACTTGCGCCCGCCTGCGAACCGTGGCCGCAGGCGTGAATAGCCACCATTGAGGGTGAACGCGTGAACCTAATTATGAAAATGCTGGCTGCACCAGCAACCGTACTGGCCCTCTGGGCTGTCAGCGCTCAAGCTGCGACGAATGACGACATCGCCAAACGCCTCGAGCCCGTCGGCCAGGTGTGTGTTCAAGGGCAGGAATGCAAGGGTATGGAAGTGGCCGCGACGGCTGGCGGCGGTGGCGGGGCGAGAACCCCGGACGAGGTGATTGCCAAGCACTGCAACGCTTGTCACGGTACCGGCCTGTTGGGCGCGCCGAAAATCAAGGACACTGCAGCCTGGAAGGAGCGCGCTGACCATCAGGGTGGCCTCGACGGCATCCTCGCCAAAGCTATCACCGGCATCAACGCCATGCCGCCAAAAGGCACCTGCGCCGATTGCACCGATGAAGAGCTCAAGGGTGCGATCAAAGAGATGTCCGGTCTGTAATCAGCGCCGGCTTTGAAAAAAACCGTCTTCGGACGGTTTTTTTGTGTCTGTGGTTTCTGGTTTCCCGATTCATCCAGGCCTTGGTCCCTCCGAACCAAACGCTGTCCTTTGCAGCAAACTCAAGGCAATCTCGGTCTACCCCTATCAACGGAACGGGCGGGAGGCTTCAGATGGTGCAGTTGTGTTCGATCGAACAGGCGGTGGACGACGTGCTGGCGCGTTTGCCTGCGCACATCCACATGGGCCTGCCGCTGGGGTTGGGCAAGCCGAATCACTTCGTTAACGCGCTATACCGGCGCATCAAGGGCCTGCCCGAGCGGCAGCTGACGATCTATACAGCGCTGTGCCTCGGTCGGCCGAATCTGGGCGATGGGTTGCAGAAGCGCTTTATCGAGCCTTTCGTCGAACGCGTGTTTGGTGATTATCCGGAGTTTGATTTTCTCGCCGATCTCCAGCATGACAGCCTGCCCGCCAACATCCGAATCCAACAGTTCTTCATGCAGCCGGGCAGTCTGCTCAACAGCGCGCCGGCGCAGCAGGATTACGTCAGCAGCAATTACAGCCATGCCGCTCGCGACATCAACGCAGCGGGTCTCAATCTGGTGGCGCAATTGCTCGCCAGCAGCAGCGAACACCCTGATCGCTTAAGCCTGAGCTGCAACCCGGACATCACCCTCGACCTGTTGCCGATGATCGCCAAGCGTCGCGAGGCGGGGGAGACCATTGTGCTGGTCGGCCAGGTGCATACGGATCTGCCGTACATGCCCGGCGATGCGGAAGTCGACATCGACACGTTTGATCTGCTGATCGACGAGAAGGACAGCAGCACGCTGTTTTCCACGCCGAACATGCCGGTGGGCTTTCAGGATCATTTCATTGGCTTGCACGCCAGTACGCTGGTGCGCGATGGCGGCACATTGCAAATTGGTATCGGCTCGATGGGGGACGCGTTGACTGCTGCGCTACTTGCCCGTCAGGCCGATAACGCCGGTTATCAGGCGTTGCTCGATGACATCAACCTCAGCCAATGGGCGCAATTGATCCAGCGCGAGGGCGGCACCGCGCCATTTGCCAAAGGCCTTTACGGTTGCAGCGAGATGTTCGTCAACGGGCTGTTGGTATTGGCGGATGCCGGGATCATTCGGCGCAAGGTCTATCCGGATGTGCCGACTCAGGAGCAGGCCAACGCCGGTACCCTCGACGAAGCCGCGCAGCCCGACGGTATCTCGGTGCACGGCGGCTTCTTCCTTGGCCCGCGCAGTTTTTATGAGCGGCTGCGCGAGTTGCCGCAAAGCAAGCTGCTGGAATTCAACATGACCCGCATCAGCTACATCAACGAGCTGTACGGCCAGGAAGAGCTCAAGCGCTTGCAGCGCATCGATGCGCGCTTCATCAACACCGTGTTCACCATGACTCTGCTCGGCGCCGGCGTGGCTGATCAATTGGCAGATGGACGCGTGCTCAGCGGTGTCGGCGGCCAGTACAACTTTGTTGCTCAGGGCCATGCGCTGGAAGGCGCGCGATCGATGTTGATCCTGCGCAGCTGGCGCGAATCGGGCGGCGAGGTCAGTTCCAATATCGTCTGGGACTACGGCCACTGCACGATCCCGCGGCACCTGCGCGACATCGTCGTCACCGAGTACGGCATCGCCGACCTGCGCGGTAAGTCCGACGCGTCGGTGATTGAAGCGCTGCTCAATATCAGCGATTCGCGCTTCCAGCCGGGACTGATCGAAAAGGCGCAGACAGTCGGCAAGCTGCCGAAGGACTTCCGTCTCGATCCACGATTTGCCGACAACACACCGCAACGCTTGCAGGCGATTGCCGCACGGCATCCGAACCTGTTTCCGGAGTATCCGCTGGGCTGTGATTTCACCGCCATCGAACGGGATCTGCTGCGGGCGCTGAACTGGCTGAAGAGCAAGTTCAAGCTGACCGAGATTCTCGACTTGGGCAAGGCAGCGCTGGATGCGCCGGAGGCCTCAGTGTTCCCGGAACATCTTGAACGGATGCAACTGACGAATCCGGAGGGCCTGAAGGAGGACCTTTTCCAACGCCTGCTGCTCACAGGCCTGAAAGCTACCGCACAGTAACTGCCCCCACAAAACCGAATGCGGGAGCTTGCTCGCGATGATGGTGTATCAGAGCCGAATATGTTGGCTGTTACTACGCCATCGCGAGCAGGCTCATTCCTACCGTCAAATACATGCGCGTGAGCAGACAGGGATGACATTTACTCCTGGGCTCAAAAAGTCTATGTGGTAGCCAGATGAACCATCCCCGATAGCCAAGTGAACCCCGCTGATACCTTCATTCAGTTGAGAATTGACTCCGTAATCGATAACGCTTGAAATCGATTCGTTCACGCCGATAGCAAATTCAGTAAGTTTCAACCCACGAGTACCCGCCGCGAAATCCAGAAGCTTTATCTGCTCCGTATTATTTACTATTAGTGAAGTTAAGTTGTTTTCTCTGACTGTGAGCCTTGCTCCCTCTTCTGCTATCCGGTCACTAAGCCATTTCAGCGAGGTTCTTAGGCCCTCGGGAAGTTGGGGGTTGGGTTTTCGGAGTACGGTCAGTATTCCGGCGATTTTCAAAGTGCCAGAGAACTCAAACGGACAAGGCTCTAGTGGATTCATATGTGCGTAATGAACTTCAAATAACTCTGCGACAGACTGCACGAAGTTCTCAGTCACGTCTTCACTAAGCAGTGCGTAAGGCTGTGCCCATGAAGGAATGGATACGGTTGCATCTGATTCATTGCCTGATAAACAAAATGTCTGGTTTGAATTAAGCATATTCAATACTGCTCTCTGAGCAGACAGGGGCTGCGTAAAATCGCTTCTAAGTAAAAGCTCGAGACTGTAGATTGCCGCTCTCACAGAGGGCTCAAATACTTGGGTCGCGCAGAAAATGATTTTATTGCGCAGCGGTTTCTTGGCGATTTCGAACGTTTTTTTCGCAGCTTCGTTAGTGAAAGAAAAAACTATACAGTTTGCAGGGAATTCCTTTAGCAGAGAAATATTTGCCGTGTCGAGACCCAAGAGTTTACATTCTTCAAGAAAGTCATCTGAATCGGCAATAATAGAATAGCGGTGATCGTCGAAGAGTGCGGAGATGTTGTTTAACGGTGACATAGACCCTCCTTGTTCTGAAGACCGCGGCAACGAGCGTTGCCGCGGACTGATAGGGATTAATCGTCTGTATATGCCCAAGCCAGAGGTGCCCATCCAAAGTTGTTTGGATCAGAAGCGATGCGGCTGAGATTTTCTTTGATGACTTTTTCAGATTTCATTTTTGGTTTCCTTTTTTTGATTTTTTTGTGAACCCCCATTTGGATGGAGGTGAGTGGATTAATGCATATGTAGATAACTGGTTGAATCGCTATTTTAATATTTTAAGAATTAATTCTTCTGTGGGTTTTGCCTGCTATGTGGTTCGGTTATTTGAGTGGTTTCTATCTGTAGTGCTGTTCCGAAAATTGTAAAAATCATACTTCATCGGTTGTGGTTGCGAGCTCTAGTTGAGTAGGTTTTATTTATGGGCTCTATGTTTTGCGTGCTCATGCCAACTCTAATTACAGGAGAACAAAGTGCATACATCAAAGAAATATCTGACAGACGCGTCTGTCCACCAAGCATTGCTCCTGACTGATTTGACCGAAAAGAGCCAACCCGATCACGCTGTCCGGTTGTTGCTGAATGAAGTACTTACAGGGCTCGCAGAACGGGGGTGGCCCGAAGCACAACTGCAAATTGGACCAAGGATTGTGTCGGCAGAAGAAAACTACGGGTTGCTCGGTTACGACCCGGCCGAAATTACTCTCGGCAGTGAGCACACACGTTGGGTTGATGAGCACTCGCTATTGCGCACACAGACCACCAGCCAAATTCCTGCAGCGCTTCAGCAGGCCGCGAAGATTCGCCAGCCGGGGCAGACCATCTTGCTGGCAGCGCCGGGAATAACGTTCAGGCGTGACAGTCGCGACCGCTGGCATTGTGCTGAACCGCATCAAATGGATATTTGGGTACTCGGCGATCCCGATTTGGCCTCGCACGAGCATTTACTGCGTCTTGTCAGCGATATCTTGCAGTCAGCTGTCCCTGGCAAATCCTGGGTCTACGGCGACAGCCCGCATCACTACACCGAAGGTGGGATTGAAGTGAATGTGTTGAATGATGGCGTGCCGGTCGAGGTTCTGGAGTGCGGGCGTATCGCGAAGTCGCTATTACAGCGTTTGCAGATTGATCCGATGCGCCATGGTGGGCTTGCTCTTGGGATGGGGCTGGATCGCTTGACGATGTTGCGCAAAGGCATACCTGATATCCGTTTGTTACGCGATCAGAATGTGCGCGTGCAGGCTCAGATGCATGATCTGGACACTTGGACTGCGGTGTCTCGTTTGCCATCGATTGCACGCGACATCTCGCTGGCAGTGACGCCGGGATTGAGTGAAGAGGTATTGACCGAGAGGATGTTGCAGGCGGCAGGGGATTGCTCAAACTGGATCGAGGAGATGCGAATCAAAGGGCGTTGGCAGCGTTCGGATTTACCACCGCAAGCCATTGAGCGACTCGGAATGCTGCCGGGTCAGGAGAACGTGCTTTTACATGTGGTGCTGCGTGATTGTTCACGCTCAATTACTACCGGCGAGGCGAATGCCTTGTATGCGGAGATTCAAGCTGCGATGCATGAAGGGGTGCCGGGGGCAGGGTACAGAATGGATTTCTCGAAGGCTTGAGACTCACCTCTGGGAGCGGGCTTGCTCGCGAAAGCGCCGGATCAGTCAAAGATTATTTTGACTGACACAATGCATTCGCGAGCAGGCTCGCTCCCACAGGGGTAACTCGGTGCCGCTGGTTACTCGATGAAGGTGACGACGCCATCCTTCAGCGATTGCACGCGAGCCAGCGACTCGACGCGATAGCCCTGCGAGTCCAGTTCGGCGCGGCCGCCCTGGAACGACTTCTCGATGACGATGCCCAGACCGGCAACGGTGGCGCCGGCCTGTTTGATGATCGAGATCAGCGCTTGCGAGGCCTTACCGTTGGCCAGGAAATCGTCGATGATCAGCACGCGGTCGCTGCTGGTCAGGTGGCGCGGGGAGATGGCCACGGTGCTTTCGGTCTTCTTGGTGAACGAGTAGACGGTCGCCGAGAGCAGGTTTTCAGTCAGGGTCAGTGACTGTTGCTTGCGGGCGAAGATCACCGGCACGCCGAGGTTCAGACCGGTCATGATCGCCGGGGCGATGCCCGAAGCTTCGATGGTGACGATCTTGGTGATTCCCGAATCCTTGAACAGCGCGGCGAATTCGTCACCGATCAGCTTCATCAGGGCCGGGTCGATCTGGTGGTTCAGGAAAGCGTCGACTTTCAGGACCTGATCGGAAAGCACGATGCCTTCTTCGCGGATTTTTTTGTGCAGTGCTTCCACAACAGCTTCCTCTGTTGGCGCGATGGGCGCCGAAGGTAGATTAAAAAGTAGTCGATTCTAGCGCTTTAACATCGCGCGTATGTCGGCCAATGCGCTATTGCCACGCACGGCTTTGACTTCAGTCGGTGTGTCGTCGTTGCCTTCCCAGGCCAGATCGTCCGGTGGCAGCTCATCGAGGAAGCGGCTGGGCGCGCAGTCGATGATCTCGCCGTACTGCTTGCGCTTGGCGGCGAAGGTGAAGGCCAGGGTCTGGCGGGCGCGGGTGATGCCCACGTAGGCCAGGCGGCGTTCTTCTTCGATGGTGTCGGCTTCGATGCTGGAACGGTGCGGGAGGATTTCCTCTTCCATGCCCATGATGAACACGTAGGGAAATTCCAGCCCTTTGGAGGCGTGCAGCGTCATCATTTGCACGCCTTCGGCGCCGTCCTCTTCTTCCTGCTGGCGCTCGAGCATGTCACGCAGCACCAGTTTGCCGATGGCGTCCTCGACGGTCATTTCGCCGTCCTCGTCCTTCTCAAGGGTGTTTTTCAACGCCTCGATCAGGAACCAGACGTTGCCCATGCGGTAGTCCGCCGCCTTGTCGCTGGAGCTGTTGGTGCGCAGCCAATTCTCGTAATCGATGTCCATGACCATGCTGCGCAGCGCCGAGATCGGATCTTCGCCGGCGCACTGCTCGCGGACCTTGTCCATGAAGCGCTTGAAGCGCGCCAGGCGATCAGTGAAGCGGCTGTCGAGATGTTCGCCGAGGCCAATTTCGTCGGTGGCGGCGTACATCGAGATCTTGCGCTCGGTGGCGTAGTTGCCGAGCTTTTCCAGGGTGGTCGAGCCGATCTCGCGGCGCGGCACGTTGATCACGCGCAGGAAGGCGTTGTCGTCATCCGGATTGACGATCAGGCGGAAGTAGGCCATCAGGTCCTTCACTTCCTGGCGACCGAAAAAGCTGTTGCCGCCGCTCAGGCGATACGGCACCTGATGGTGTTGCAGCTTCAATTCGATCAGCTTGGCCTGGTAGTTACCGCGATAAAGAATGGCGAAATCGCTGTACGGGCGGTCGGTGCGCAAATGCAGGCTGAGGATTTCCATGGCCACGCGCTCGGCTTCGGCGTCCTCGTTGCGGCAACGGATCACGCGGATCTCGTCGCCGTGACCCATCTCGCTCCACAGCTGTTTTTCGAATTCGTGCGGGTTGTTCGAGATCAGCACGTTGGCGCAGCGCAGGATGCGGCTGGTGGAGCGGTAGTTCTGCTCGAGCATGACCACTTTCAAGGACGGATAGTCGTCCTTGAGCAGCATCAGGTTTTCCGGGCGCGCGCCACGCCAAGCGTAGATCGACTGGTCATCGTCGCCGACCACGGTGAACTGGTTGCGCTTGCCGATGAGCATCTTCACCAACAGATACTGGCTGGCGTTGGTGTCCTGGTATTCGTCGACGAGCAGGTACCGCACCTTGTTCTGCCACTTTTCGAGAATGTCGGCGTGTTCTTCGAAGAGCTTTACCGGCAGCAGGATCAGGTCATCGAAGTCCACCGCGTTGAACGCCTTGAGCGTGCGCTGGTAGTGGGTGTAGACGATCGCGGCGGTCTGATCCTTCGGGTTGCGCGCGTTTTCCAAGGCCTGGGCGGGCAGGATCAGGTCGTTTTTCCAGGCGCCGATCATGTTCTTGATCTCGTCGACGCCGTCGTCGCCTGCGTATTCCTTCTGCATGATGTCGGTCATCAGGGCTTTGACGTCGGTCTCGTCGAAGATCGAGAAACCGGGTTTGTAGCCCAGCCGCGCATGCTCCTTGCGGATGATGTTCAGGCCCAGGTTGTGGAAGGTGCAGACGGTCAGGCCACGCCCTTCGCCGGCACGCAACAGGGTGCCGACCCGCTCTTTCATCTCGCGCGCGGCCTTGTTGGTAAAGGTCATGGCGACGATGTACTGGGCGCGGATGCCGCAGTTCTGGATCAGGTGCGCGATCTTGCGCGTGATCACGCTGGTCTTGCCGGAGCCAGCACCGGCGAGCACCAATAGAGGGCCGCCGACGTAGTTCACGGCTTCTTGCTGCCGGGGATTGAGTCGGGACATACGAAAATTCGGGAGTCGTTGACGAAATGGGCCGGCATTTTAACAGGCTCAGCGATTTCTGCTGCTCTGTCCGACTTGTGACGCAGCACGCGATTCAGATTTGCCGCTTTTGTTACTTTCACGCAGGATACGCGGGGATTTTGCGGCTAATGTTCTCATTCGTGACACAAAATAACGTTTCGATGCCGTTGTCATCAGACAACGCATTGGTCATTGTTCAGCACAACGGCATAATGCCCCGCCTACATCATTGCAGAGTCTAGGGAGTCAGCTTGTCTACGCCTGTCGAACCCTTGCGTTTGCTGCTACTGGCCGAAGAGCCAGCGTGGACAGCGTTGTTGCGTGAGTGTCTGGCTCCGATGGGGAGCGCGGCGGTGCTGATCAGCGCGCCGAACTGGGATTCGGTCAGCCGCCTGTTCGAGGACAACCGCCACGCGGTACTGCTGACCCTGCCAGCGTTGCAACCGCCGCCCGGGCGTTGCAGCCTGCCGACCGTTCTGCTGCTGGAGCACGAGCCGGCCACCGCGCCGGTCGGTGTCAGCGACTGGCTGGTGTTCGACGCCCTCGACGCCGGCATGCTCCAGCGTTGCCTGCGCCATGTGCGCGAGCGCGGCGTGCTGGAAAACACTCTTCAGCGCCTCGCCGAACAGGACCCGCTGACCGGTATCGCCAACCGTCAGGGCTTCCAGACTCTGCTCACCGCGCGCCTTGCCGAAGGCGACGGGCGCGGTCTCGCCCTCGGCCATCTCGATCTCGACAATTTTCGCCATGCCAACGACGCCCTCGGGCATCAGGCCGGGGATCGTCTGATTCTGCAGGTCGTCGCGCGGCTGAAAAGTCAGCTGGAGGCCGGCGATCAACTGGCACGGCTGGGCAGCGATGAATTCGCTCTGCTGATCGATACCCGTCGTGCACCGCAACGCGCCGAGTGGATGGCCGAACGCATTACTGAGGCGTTGGCCGAACCTTACTGGGTTGACGGCGAAAGCCTGCTGATCGGTTCCAGCCTCGGCATCGCCCATGCCCGCGCCAATGGCGGTGCCGATCCACTAATGTGGCACGCCCATATCGCCATGCAGCAGGCCAAGAGCACGCAGGGCTGCACCTTTCATATCTTCAACGAACGCATCAACCGCAACGCGCGGAGCATGGCCGACCTCGAAAGCGAGCTGCGCCGGGCCTTGCGCCGCGATGAGCTGGAACTGCATTACCAGCCACGCCTGAATCTTGAGGACGGCCAGATTGTCGGCCTCGAAGCGCTGGTGCGCTGGCGTCATGGCGAGCGCGGTCTGTTGCCACCGAGCGAGTTCGTCCCGCTGGCCGAGCAGAGCGGTCTGATCGTGCCGTTGGGCTACTGGGTCATTTCCCGCGCCTTGCGCGATATGCAGGCCTTGCGCGAGCAGGGGCTGCCGGCGCTGCACATGGCGATCAACCTGTCGTTCCGCCAGTTTCAGGACAGCCAGTTGCTGCCGACGCTCAGCCGCCTGATTGCCGAACGTGGCGTCGAGGCGCAGTGGCTGGAATTCGAACTGACCGAAACCGCAGTAATGCGGCGCAGCGATCTGGTCAAACAGACCATGGATGCGCTCGGCCGCCTCGGTGTGCGCTTCTCGCTGGACGATTTCGGCACCGGGTTTTCGTCGTTCGTGCACCTCAACAGCCTGCCGATCACCTTGTTGAAGATCGACAAGAGTTTTGTCGGCGGCATGGAACAGCGCGAAGAGAACCGCAAACTGGTGCACGCGATGATCAACCTCGCGCACAACCTGCACCTGGAAGTGGTCGCCGAGGGCGTCGAGACGCCGGAGCAACTGGAATTGTTGCGCGGGTTCGGCTGCGATCAGGTGCAGGGTTATCTGATCAGCCGACCGTTGCCGTTGGATGAGTTGGTGGAATATCTGACCTTTGGAGCCAGTCAGCAGGCTTCGGTGGAAGCCATTTAAAAGATCGCAGCCTTCGGCAGCTCCTACCTTGGAATGTGTTCCCTTGTAGGAGCTGCCGAAGGCTGCGATCTTTTGATCTTAATCCGCGCCGATGGCCTCGAACCTCTCTGCAACTGGCTCGCGCCGAATCATCCGCTGCATCTTCCATTCAAACGCCAGCGTCAGGCTCACCGCCGCGCAGGCCAGGCCCAACGCCAGACCCCACCAGACACCCGTCGGCCCCCAATTGAGATGGAACGCCATCCACCACGCCGCCGGCGCGCCAATCAGCCAATAGCAAGCGAGCCCCACCAGAAACGTAGTCTTGGCATCCTTGAGCCCACGAATACAGCCCATGGCAATCGTCTGCGTGCCGTCGAACAGCTCGAACCACGCCGCTACTGCCAACAGGCTCACCGCCAGACGGATCACTTCGGTAAACGCCGGATCGTTGTGGTCAAGGAACAGGCCGACCAACTGGTTCGGCCACAGCCAGAACACCAGGGCAAAGCCGAGCATCACCACCGCACCGAAAGTGATGCCGACACGCCCGGACATGCGCGCATCGACCAATTGCCCGGCGCCATAGTGTTGGCCGACGCGCATGGTGATGGCGTAAGACATCCCGGCCGGGACCATGAAGGCCACCGACACGATCTGCAGGGCGATCTGATGCGCACCCATTTGCGTACTGCCCATGGTGCCCATGCACAGCGCAGCGAAAGCGAACAACCCGACCTCTACCGCATAGGTGCCACCGATCGGCAGGCCCAGGCGCCAGAGTTCTTTCAAGTATTGCCGGTTCGGCCGCGACAGGCCGGCGCGCAACGGATAAGCGTCATACGCCGGATGCCGACGGATATGCCAGGCCAGCGCCAGTGCCATGCAGTTGGCGACAATCGCCGTGACCAGACCGATGCCGGTCAGACCCAGCTGCGGCAGGCCGAACATGCCGGTGATCAGCGCGTAGTTGAGCAGGAAGTTGGCCACCGTACCGGCGAGGCTGATGACCATCACTGGCGTCGCCCGGCCGATTGCACTGGTAAAGCCGCGCAGAGCCATGAAGCTCAGATAACCGGGCAGGGCGAAAGGCAGGGCGATGAGGAATTGCCCGGCGGCGTTGACGTTGGTTTCGGTCTGGCCGAACAGCAGCAACACCGGTTTGAGGTTCCACAACAGCAGCCCGGCGCCGAGGGCCATAAGCCAGGCCAGCCACAACCCGGCCTGCGTCAGCCTCGCCGCGCCGATGATGTCGCCGGCACCCTGACGAATCGCCACCAGTGTGCCGACCGCTGCAATCACGCCGATGCAGAAAATCGACACGAACGAGTAGCTCGCGGCACCGAGGCCGCCACCGGCCAGCGCTTCGGGGCTGAGGCGCGCCATCATCAGGGTGTCGGTCAGCACCATCAGCATGTGCGCCAACTGCGAAGCAATCAGCGGCCCCGCCAGCCGCAGAATGGCCCAGAGTTCGGTACGCACAGGATGCTGCATGGTCATCACCACCCAAATTTCAGAGGGAACAGAAGAGCGTCGATTCTCGGCGCTTGGCAGGCTTTGCACAAAGGGATAAAAAGGATGGGTGGCATGATTAATACTCATCCTGAATCGTCCTGCCGAATTGGCTGTATCCCCCCCTATTGGAGCTTTGTGTATGTCCCGACGCCTTCCGCCGTTGTATGCCCTGCGCGCATTCGAAGCGGCAGCGCGACACAGCTCGTTCACCCGCGCGGCGGAAGAATTGTCGATCACCCAGAGCGCGGTCAGTCGGCACATGCGCACTCTTGAAGAGCACTTCGCCTGCCGGCTGTTTCACCGCAGCGGGCGCAATCTGCAACTGACCGAATCGGCGCGGCTGCTGCTACCCGGTATCCGCGAAGGCTTCGCCGCCCTTGAGCGCGCCTGCAATACCTTGCGCGCCGAGGACGACATCCTGCGCATGAAAGCGCCATCGACCCTGACCATGCGTTGGCTGCTGGCGCGGTTGAGTCGCTTCCGCCATTTGCAGCCGGGCAATGAGGTGCAATTGACCAGCGCATGGATGGATATCGATTCGGTGGACTTCAACAATGAACCGTTCGATTGCGCGGTGTTGCTCAGTGACGGGCATTTCCCGCCGGACTGGGAAGCGAGCCTGCTGTTTCCCGAGGAATTGATCCCGGTCGGCGCGCCGAACCTGCTCAATGATCAACCTTGGGATGTAGCGCGTCTGGCAGCTGCTGAACTGCTGCACCCGACCCCGGATCGCCGCGACTGGCGCAGTTGGCTGGAGCGCATGGGCCTGTCCGATCAGGTTTCGCTCAAGGGCGGGCAAGTGTTCGATACGCTGGAGCTGGGCATGATCGCGGCGGCGCGCGGCTACGGCGTTTCGATGGGGGATCTGTTGATGGTTGCCGAAGATGTTGCGCAAGGGCGCTTGAGCCTGCCGTGGCCTACGGCCGTCGCCAGTGGCCTGAATTATTACCTGGTCTGGCCAAAGCCGCGCCCGGGAGGTGAACGTTTGCGCCGTCTCAGCGATTTTCTCCAAGGCGAAGTCCGTGCCATGCAATTGCCGGCGGTAGAGCGCTTGAGCTGAAACGTTCGAGCCGGCACAATGCCACTACTGCGCCATACCCACGCAATCCGCTCAAGTATTCGGATTTTCCGCCGACTACGAGCATGTGGAACCGTCGTGCCGGTTCCGCGCTACCCCCATTATTAGAATATTTTCCGGGCAATTACCGCGATCAAGGAGGATTCGGTGGCTCGGCCAGGAGCTGTTCATGTCTCAACCTCGTGCTCGGATCGCCTCGCAGCTGGGCCTTGCCCTTGCTGTGATACTGGCGATAGTCATCAGCGGCAGTACGGTGTTCGCCTTGCGTTCGCTGGATTCCGCCAACCTCGCCACCCGTGAAGAGCATCTGGCCAGTGAGGCCCGGCTGCTGGCCGATCAGCTGAGTACCTTCCACGGTACGCTGCGCGAAAGCACCCTGCGCCTGAGCGGGCTGTTCGAAAAGCGCTTCGGCAGTGGTTTGAGTGTGCACCCCGATCAGCCAGTGACCGTGGCCGGCGTGCAGACTCCGGGCCTGCATCTGGGCAACGAGGTGCTGAACAACAACTTCAAGGAAGTTGACGAGTTCAAGCAGATGACCGCTGGTGTGGCCACGGTATTCGTGCGCAGCGGCGAAGACTTCATCCGCGTCAGCACCAACGTCAGCAAGCAGGACGGCACCCGTGCCATCGGCACCGTGCTCGATCATGCCAACCCGGCCTACGCGAAGTTGATGGCGGGGCAGAGTTATGTCGGCCGCTCGTTGCTGTTCGAGCGCTACTACATGTCGCAGTACACCCCGGTGCGCGATGCGGGCGGCAAGATCATCGCCGTGCTGTACGTCGGCTTCGACTACACCGACGCGCAGAACGCGCAGTTCGCCAATCTCAAGCGCTTCCGCATTGGCAAGACCGGCTCGCTGGCGCTGCTCGACGAGCAGAACAAATGGCTGGTGCCGATTGCCGGCGTCGAAAACCTGGATCAAGCCGCCCCGACCATCAACAACCTGGTGAAAACCCCGGGCAAGGGTGAGTTCTGGAGCGACAAGGGTGAGGACTTCTACAGCATCGCCGTGCCGTTCGAAGGTGGCCCGTGGTCGGTGGTGGCGAGCATGCCGAAAGCCGAGATCCGCGCGGTGACCTGGAGTGTCGGTACGCAACTGGCGATCGGCAGCCTGCTGGCGATGTTGCTCGCGGTCGGTTCCGTGGTCTGGCTGCTGCGCAGCAAACTTGCACCGCTGGGCGATCTGGTGCGTCAGGCCGAAGCCTTGGGCGCGGGTGATCTGAGTGTGCGGCTGAACGTATCGAGCCACGATGAAATCGGTCAGCTGTCCCGCGCGTTCAACCAGATGAGCCAGGCGCTGTCGACCATGGTCGAGCACATCCGCCGCGCTTCGGAAGAGGTCAACAGCCGTGCGCAGGCGCTGTCCGGTTTGTCCGGCGGTGCGTATGAAGGCATGGAGCAACAGTCGGGCGAAATCACCAGCATGGCCGGCGCCGTGGAAGAGTTCAGCGCCACCTCGCTGAACATTGCCGACAACATGGGCGCGACCCAGCGCCTGGCGCAGGAAAACGCGCAGCAAACCCAGATTGGCCGCAGCTCGATGGAAGAAGCGTCGTCGTCGCTGGAGCAGATCGCTGGCGCGCTGAACAGCACCGCCAGCGTGATCAACACGCTGGGGCAGCGCTCGCAGGAAATCGGCGGCATTGTCGGCGTGATCACTTCGATCGCCGAGCAGACCAACCTGTTGGCACTTAACGCTGCCATCGAAGCCGCGCGTGCCGGTGAACAAGGTCGCGGTTTTGCCGTGGTCGCGGACGAAGTGCGCAGCCTCGCCTCGCGTACCCGCCAGGCGACCGACGAAATCTCCAGCATGATCCACAGCATCCAACAGGAAACCGGCAACGCGATCAGCACCATGGAACAGGGCAATGTGCTGATGCAGGAAGGCCTGTCGCGCAACGCCAATGTCGCCTCGGCACTGGCGCGGATCGATGAGCAGAGCCGTTCGGCAGGCCAGCAGTTCGCCGCGATCACCACCGCCACTCAGGAACAAAGCAGCACTGCGACGTTGCTGAGCAGCAATTTGCAGAGCATCGCACTGGCCAACAGTGAGCAGCGTGAGGTTGTGTCGAACCTGGCTGTCACCGCGAAAGAGCTGGAGAAGCTGGCGGCGGATCTGCGTTCCGAGGTTGATCGCTTCCGCTGATGTGTCGTTGAAACAGTTTTCGCGAGCAAGCTCGCTCCCACAGTTTCCGCGGTCGTTCACAAATCGTGTGAGCAGCCGAAAATCCGGTGGGAGCGAGCTTGCTCGCGAATGCTCCGGCACAAACCGGTTTTTGCACTTGCTGAAACGTTTCCGCAGCGTTATAAAAATGGCACAACTCCAATAAAGGCTGCTGCCATGACCCCGCTCAAACTTCTCGTCGCCCTCGGCGCATTCTCTGCCGCTTCTCACGCCATGGCCTGGGACTATGTCCTGCTCGACGCCAATACTCCGGCAAAAAACCGGACGATCACCAGTGAGCAACTCGGCGTAAAAACCGCCAAACCGTTTTCCGTGACCCTGCGTACCCTGCATGGTGGTCGTCAGGAGGGCGTCAGCATTGTCGACATCGATAACGGCACGATGAAGCTGTCGGTCGTGCCGACTCGTGGCATGAATGTGTTGCAGGCTTCGGTGGGCGACGTGCGCATGGGCTGGGACTCGCCGGTCAAGGACGTCGTCAACCCGGCGTTCATCGAACTCAACGGTCGCGGTGGCCTGGGCTGGCTCGAAGGTTTCAATGAACTGGTCACCCGTTGCGGTTACGAGTGGGTTGGCCATCCCGGCATGGACAACGGCGAATTGCTGACCTTGCACGGTCGCGCCGCCAACATCCCGGCCAGCACCGTCACTTTGCACATCGACGAGAAGCCGCCGTATGCCATCACGCTGCGTGGCGAGCTGAAAGAGCAGGCATTCAAGAAAGTCGATTTCTCGGTAGCGACCGAACTCGTCACCGAACCGGGCAGCGCAAGCTTCGCCCTCAACGACACCCTGACCAACAACGGCGACTATGCGAAGGAATATCAGGCGCTGTATCACAGCAATTTCAGCACGCCGTTTCTCGAGCAGGGCGCAACGTTCGCAGCGCCGGTGAAGCAGGTTTCGCCGTTCAACGACAAGGCCAAGGGAGATCTGCCCGACTGGCAGACCTATCGCGGGCCAACCAAGGACTACGACGAAACTGTCTACAACGTCGTGCCGTATGCGGACGCCAAGGGTGAGACCCTCACCGTGCTGCACAACAAGGCCGGTAGCCTCGGCGTATCCGTTGGCTTCAACACTCAGCAGTTGCCAGTGTTTTCGCTGTGGAAAAACACCGACACCCAAGGGCAGGGCTACGTCACCGGGCTGGAGCCGGGAACCAGTTTCTCCTACAACCGTCGCTATCAGCGGCCGTTGAATCTGGTGCCGACCATTGCCCCAAAAGAACATAAACAGTTCCAGATCAGCTACAGCCTGCTGGCCGACAAAGGGGCGGTGGACAAGGCCCTCAAGCGCGTGACCGAGATTCAGGCCGGTCGCGACACTGAAGTGCGTCAGGCACCGCTGGTTGATCTGACTGAGCATTAAGGTGTCGCCGGCCGGTATTGCAGTGCCTCGGCCAGATGCTCGCGGGTAATCGCATCGGCCTGTTCAAGATCCGCCAGCGTGCGCGCGACCTTGAGCAGGCGATGCGCCGAGCGCAGCGACAGGATCAATCGCTCGCAGGCCGCTTCCAGCCATTTTTCATCGGCTGTGGATAACGTGCAGTGACGCTTGAGCCCCGGCAGATCGAGAAACGCATTGGCACAGCCCTGACGTTTCTGCTGACGCTCCCGCGCTTCGGCCACCAACGCCGCAGCGCTGGCGCTGTTTTCGCCGGGCTTGGCTGCCGGATTCAATGCGGTTGCCTCCCGCGCGACGGTCAGGTGCAGATCAATCCGATCCAGCAGCGGCCCTGACAGCTTGTTGCGATAGCGCTGGACCATGTCCGGTGTGCACGAGCATTTGCCGCTGGGTTCGCCAAGATATCCACAGGGACATGGATTCATCGCTGCCACCAATTGAAATCGCGCGGGGAAACGTACGCGATCCTTGGCCCGGGCGATGACGATATGCCCGGACTCCAACGGCTCGCGCAGCACTTCCAGAACCTTGCGATCAAACTCCGGCAACTCATCGAGAAACAGTACGCCATGGTGGGCGAGGGTGATTTCGCCGGGTTGCGGTTTCGAGCTGCCACCGACCAATGCCGGCCCTGAAGCCGAATGGTGCGGTTGCCTGAACGGCCGCTGCGGCCAGTGAGTCAAGGGAACCCCGCTGGCGACCGATTGAATCGCTGCCACTTCCAGCGCCTCGCATTCGGATAGCGGCGGCAATAATCCTGGCAGACGACTGGCCAGCAGCGTCTTGCCGGTTCCCGGTGGCCCGCTGAACAACAAATTGTGCGCGCCTGCTGCGGCAATCAGCAGTGCGCGTTTGGCGGCTGTCTGCCCCTGCACCTCGTTAAGGTCGGGATAGGGTTTGGCAGCGTGCATCAAACCATCGGAAACGTAAGGCTCGACCGGTGTGTGCCCATTGAAATGCGCCACCGCTTCCAGCAAGTGATCGACTGCGAACACTTTCAGCCCCGAAGCCAGGCACGCCTCTTCCGCATTCGCTCGAGGCACCACCAACGCCCGCCCGGCCTTGCGCGCCGCCAGTGCCGCCGGCAGCACGCCACGCACTGGTCGCACGGCACCGGACAATGCCAATTCACCCAGACATTCCACCTCGTCCAGGGTCAGGCAGGGCACCTGCACACTGGCCGACAAAATCCCCAAGGCAATCGCCAGATCGAAGCGCCCGCCATCCTTGGGCAGGTCCGCCGGCGCCAGATTCAAGGTGATCCGCCGCGCCGGAAATTGCAGCCCGGAATTGATGATCGCACTGCGCACCCGATCCTTGCTCTCCTTCACCGCCGCCTCGGGCAGGCCGACCATGGTCAGCGACGGCAGACCGTTGGCCAGATGGACTTCGACGGTGACGGCTGGAGCTTCCACGCCAATCTGGGCGCGACTGTGGACGATGGAGAGGGACATGGTCGTTCCTTGAGTTGAATCGGGGAGCCGCTTCATGCGGGTTTTTGAAGGGTAGTTGAGCCGGGTTTCAGTGCTGAAATAGAGGTTTACAAGACGTATCAAGACCCGATGGGCTGTCATTGCTTGCCTGAATTGGACCGTTGACTCTCGACCGGCATTGACGGATCATCCCGTTCGAGGACTGCAACTGCGCATTCGTCGGGACTGGGCACCAGCAAAAGCTCCCCCGCATTTTTGGCAGCAGAGAAAGCTGGTTTCTCTGAAGTAGTGACGACGGGCTAGCCTGTCGGATTCTGAACCCGAGGCCGTGAAGCCAGGAGCTAAAGAATCGCTGCGACTATTCCTCCGAACAAAAAAAGGCGTCCTATGGACGCCTTTTTCATTTTTCACTCAGGACCTTCTACCGGCCAGCGCGCCGCTAGGCTCAAGCGCTGGCCCACATGTAACAGCAACTTCAATAAATCGCCGTTGGTTGGCTGACATATTTCCAGCCAAACGGAGTGCTTCGAGGTGCAAATCAACAATCTGAAATAGCTTTTCCTTCCTCTTCTTATCCTTCAGATACCTCCATCTTGATGGGCGTATTTCGTTTGCCAATGTAATGACATGCGTAAGGGCTGCGTAACTGGGCGAAGATGCTGATGTTTGTAGGACTATGCCCTAATAGATGTAGGACGCCGGCGAAAGGTTTCAACGGTCTGGTATCGCGGAGTCGGATGCTCCAGTTTGGTCACTCAACGCAGCCTCTGGAGGCGAAAAATGAACCGCAATGGTATGCGCCCGATTCATCCTGGCGAGGTTCTGAATAAGGAGTTCATGGAGCCGTTGGGCATGACTGTCATGGATCTGGCCATGCCCACGAACTGGCCCGAAAGTGAGATCGAAAAGCTTGTGAAATGCCAGCTCAGGATCTGCGCCGATCTGGCAATCAGCCTTGCCACTCATCTCAACACTACGCCTGAGTTCTGGATGAATCTCCAATCGACTTACGATTTGCGCAGGGCCCAGCTCCGGCATGCGAGTTTATAGCGATTGCAGCATCCGCGAAGCTCTTTTCCACCATGGCCCTGTCTTTGGGCGCTTGGTCTGCTCCCGTTCCACCATCATCTGCGGTACATCCTGCAACCGTATCCACGGCTGATTATTCCAATGCAACAAACTCAACGTCATGTCCGGCCAACTGAGCAAGCTGAGGTGTGGGCGTTCGCCTGTGCAGGGATGTTGGGCGTCGCGCAGGGTGGGGATGACCTGGTGGGTGAGCCATTCGCGCAGGGCTCGGTATTCGGGGCAGTAGTGGTAGACGAGGAGGGCGTAGATGCCGGATTCGCTGATCAGCAGGGTGTTTTCGATCTGGTTGTGGATCAGGGTTTTGCGGGTTTGGTATTGGTCGGGGTCGAGTTTCCGCAGCATGCGTTCGTTGAGGTAGATGTGCAGCAGGCGACTCAGGTCTCGGACGCAGAACCAGGGTTAGTTCTGGATGAGGAGGGCGTGGAGGGGGAGTTTGTGGCGGGTGAAGATGCAAGGTGTCAGGTAGTTTTCGTCCATGGTTCAGTTCTCGAATTCAAGTGAAGAAAACTGCTTCTGTTCGTCGCCAAACGAAAAGGGTGGCAGCTATGCGCGGGTTGGCGAACCGGTGAATTCGAAACCGGCAGACCCTGAGGTCTCCCACGCAAAGCCGCCATTACTCGTTGAGAGAAAAAACCTCTCTGTGAATTTAGTTGCATTGCGTCGAATTCGATCCAGGTCGCCAAACCCGCTGCTGAACATTCAGCATCAGATGAGCTTAGAAACCTGGGCTTTTTTGGCGCAATCGGACGGCGGTCATTTAAGGTTTTAGGACGTTGCCGGGATGGTCGAAGGGCTATCGATCAAAAGATCGCAGCCTTCGGCAGCTCCAGGAGGCGCGAATTATTCCGCGGGCGGTGTCAGTTTCGCTTCCATCTCGGCGACTTTGGCTTCGAGGCTTTCGAGGCGGGCGCGCGTGCGAGCCAACACCACCATCTGACTATCAAACTCTTCCCGGCTGACCAGATCGAGTTTGCTGAAGGCACTTTGCAGCAGCATTTTGAACTGGCTTTCGATTTCGGCTTTCGGCAGCGGGGTGTCGCCGTTGAAGAGGCGGGAGGCGGTGCCGCTCAGGGCGTCGAGGAAGTCTTTGGGCGCGAGCATGGGAATGTCCTGGAAACAATGGCCGGCAGTGTATCACGCAGTGTCTATAGTCAATCCCGTTGCACGGATGCACGCTTTTCGCGCAGGGGGACGGACGGTGGCGCACCGTTGTTGTGCGTATCGGCAAAAGCTTTTCTGCCCGAGCGCGTGCAACAGGGGCCAAGAGATTGAAATGCAGGGTTTTTGCCGAGCTGGCAAGGTTTCTGCTTAGTCACCCTCGACCCATGCACTGATGCAGTCGCTGTGACGAATGCAGTGCGGCAGACGAAGCGGGGAGTTTCGTCTGATGCGGTTAGCTGGCGTCAACGATGCGTTACAAAGCCAGGCACTGCGCTTAGACTTGAGACGGGTTTGTTTTCCTGGGGCAAGTCCACCAATTCGGGAGAGAGTTTCATGAAGCTAGTCACTGCCATCATCAAGCCGTTCAAGTTGGACGACGTGCGCGAGTCGCTGTCCGAAATCGGCGTGCAGGGCATTACCGTCACTGAAGTCAAAGGCTTCGGCCGGCAGAAGGGTCACACCGAGCTGTATCGCGGCGCGGAATATGTGGTCGATTTTCTGCCCAAGGTGAAAATCGACGTGGCCATCGACGACAAGGATCTGGATCGGGTTATCGAGGCGATAACCAAAGCGGCCAACACCGGCAAGATCGGTGACGGCAAGATCTTCGTGGTCAATCTGGAACAGGCGATCCGCATCCGTACCGGCGAAACCGATACCGACGCGATCTAAGCGCCGCCACAAACCCAACGCCCCAGGAGAAAACAATATGACTCTGCGTAAATTCGCAGGGCTAGGCGCCCTGTTGTCCATCGTAATGCCCGGCATCGCCATGGCGGCAGACGAAGTGGCAGCGCCAGTCCTCAATTCCGGCGACACCGCCTGGATGCTCACCTCGACAGCGCTCGTGCTGTTCATGACCATTCCCGGCCTGGCGCTGTTCTACGGCGGTATGGTTCGCTCGAAAAACATTCTTTCCGTGCTGATGCAGTGCTTCGCCATTACCGGTCTGATCAGCATCCTGTGGGTCATTTATGGCTACAGCATTGCCTTCGACACCACCGGCATGGAGCAGGGCGTCGTCAACTTCAATTCGTTCTTCGGTGGCATGGGCAAGGCGTTCCTCGCCGGTGTCACGCCTTCGAGCATCACCGGCCCGGCGGCGCTGTTCCCTGAGGCGGTGTTCATCACCTTCCAGATGACCTTCGCGATCATCACCCCGGCGCTGATCGTCGGTGCGTTCGCCGAGCGCATGAAGTTCTCCGCGATGCTGATCTTCATGGGTATCTGGTTCACTCTGGTTTATGCACCGATCGCGCACATGGTCTGGTCTGGTAACGGCGGCCTGATGTGGGACTGGGGCGTGCTCGACTTCGCTGGCGGCACCGTGGTGCACATCAACGCCGGTATCGCCGGTCTGGTCGCGTGCCTGGTGCTGGGCAAGCGCAAAGGCTTCCCGACCACACCAATGGCTCCGCACAACCTCGGCTACACCCTGATGGGCGCGGCGATGCTGTGGGTCGGCTGGTTCGGCTTCAACGCCGGTTCCGCTGCTGCTGCCAACGGCACTGCCGGTATGGCCATGCTGGTTACCCAGATCGCCACTGCCGCTGCGGCACTGGGCTGGATGTTTGCCGAGTGGGTCACCCACGGCAAGCCAAGCGCACTGGGTATTGCTTCGGGTGTGGTCGCCGGTCTGGTCGCGATCACTCCGGCCGCTGGCACTGTAGGCCCGATGGGTGCACTGGTGATCGGTCTGGCCGCAGGCGTGGTGTGCTTCTTCTGCGCCACCACCCTGAAACGCAAACTCGGCTATGACGACTCCCTGGATGCCTTCGGCGTGCACGGTATCGGCGGTATCCTCGGCGCGATCCTCACCGGTGTGTTTGCCGCACCGGCACTGGGCGGCTTCGGCACCGTGACTGACATCGGCGCGCAGGTCTGGATTCAGATCAAAGGCGTCGGCTTCACGGTGATCTACACCGCGATCGTGACTTTCATCATCCTCAAGGTGCTGGACGCCGTCATGGGTCTGCGCGTAACCGAGGAAGAAGAGTCGGTCGGCCTCGATCTGGCACAACACAACGAACGCGGCTACAACCTGTAAGTACGCGCGATAAAAAAACTGCCCGGTTCGCCGGGCATTTTTTTGTCCGGGATTTGTCATTCAAGGTGCGGCTGAAAGGATTTTTCTTACGGCTTTGGTCGTCTTTACGACGAGGCTTTTTCTGCGGGCAATCGCTTACATCGCTGCAGGAATATTAGGGCCTTTGTTTTTTTTCAGAGCACGCTAGAATGCGCCCCGAACGAGCGGAGAACTGTATGTGGCAACAGACTCTGATAACCCTGCGGGCAAGGCCCCGGGGCTTTCATCTGGTGACGGACGAGTTGCTCGCAGGCTTGCCTGAACTCAAGACCTGTCGGGTCGGTCTGTTGCATTTGTGGCTGCAGCACACGTCGGCGTCGTTGACCATCAACGAGAACGCCGATCCGGCAGTTCGTCGCGACTTCGAACGATTTTTCAATCGTCTGATCCCACAAGGAACAGACGGCTACGAGCACAACGACGAAGGCCTGGACGACCTCCCGGCGCACTTCAAGGCCAGCGTGCTCGGTTGCCAGATCAGTCTGCCGGTTGCGGCAGGGCGGCTGGCACTGGGTACCTGGCAAGGGATTTATCTGGGCGAGCACCGTGATCATGGCGGTGCACGTAAAGTCCTCGCCACCTTGCACGGTGAACAGGCATGAGCCGCTGCCGGGCAGCGGCAGAAGATTTTTCAACGGCGGCTTCGACAGTCGCCAAAGCTGGTCTATAACTAATCTGCTTTTGGCAAGTCATGAGGTAGAACATGAGCGACGATGATCTGGAAAACGACGACCTCGAAGTAGGCGACGAAGACGAGGCCGAGGAAGGCCTGGAAGCGGCAGCGGAAGACGTTGCCGAAGACGATGGCGGTGACGACACGCCGGCCCCGGCTGCCAAAGGCAAAGCCAAGGCTGCGGTATCGGTCGACGAGTTGCCGAGCATCGAAGCCAAGAACAAGGAGCGTGACGCCCTGGCCAAGGCCATGGAAGAATTCCTTGCGCGCGGCGGCAAGGTGCAGGAAGTTGAGGCCAACGTGGTCGCCGATCCGCCCAAGAAGCCGGATAACAAGTACGGCAGCCGCCCTATCTGAGGCGCGTCGCTCGCTTGCTGAAAAAGCCCGCCGTCGCTGCGGGCTTTTTTATGCCTGGAATAAATGCGTTGAAAACAAATGCAGTCCCCTGTGGGAGCGAGCCTGCTCGCGAAGAGGGCATGTCAGCCGACATACATGTTGGATGACACACCGCATTCGCGAGCAGGCTCGCTCCCACAGGGCTGTAGATCAGTTCGAGGAAGCATTCCAGCGGGAGAGGACGGCTGGCAGTTCAGTGAGGCTGCGAATTTCCGCATCCGGCAAGCGCTCCGCTTCCCAGACCTTGCCCGTCGGGTTGAACCACACCGCGCGCAAGCCTGCCTGCTGAGCGCCGGCAATGTCATCGCCAGGATGATCGCCGACATGCACCGCCGCTGCGGGGCTTACACCGCCGCGCTGCAACGCTTCATGAAACAGCCGCGCATCCGGTTTGGCGATGCCGATGTCTTCGGCGCACAAGGCGAACTTGAAGTAATCCGCCAGCCCCAGCCGGCGCACGTCGGCATTGCCATTGGTGACCACGCCGAGGGCGTAATGATTGGCGAGCAGCTCCAGCAACGGCTCGACTTCGGGAAACACTTGGATCTGATGCCGCGCATGCAGGAACACTTCAAAAGCCTTGTCAGCCAGCTCCGACGCTTCGCCGTGGGCATACCCGGCTTCTTCCAGCGCATGGAACAGCACACGTCGACGCAGCGCGCTGATGCGGTGTTTGAGGCCCGGTTCGCCCGCCAGCACTCGCTCGCGAATCGACCACAAATGCTCCACCGGCACCGCGCCCAGGTTCGACGCATGCTCGCTCAGCCATTCGCGCAACACGGTTTCAGCGCTGGCGATCACCGGCGCGGTATCCCACAAAGTGTCGTCGAGGTCGAAGGTGATCAACTGAATGCTCATGAATCATCGCCTTTCATGCGTTTGGCCCGGGGATGGGCGCTGTCGTAGACCGCCGCCAGATGCTGGAAGTCGAGGTGGGTATAGATCTGCGTGGTTTTGATATCGGAGTGGCCGAGCAATTCCTGCACCGCGCGCAGATCCTGTGAAGACTCGAGCAAATGGCTGGCGAACGAGTGCCGGAGCATGTGCGGATGCAGGTTCTGCCCCAGTTCGCGCTCGCCAGCCAGTTTGACCCGCACCTGAATCGCGCGCGGGCCGAGACGCCGACCTTGCTGGCTGACAAAAACCGCATCGTCCGCCGGGTTGGTCATGGCTCTAAGCGGCAACCAGTGTTCCAAGGCTTCGCGGGCCTTGGTGCCAACCGGCAACAGCCGGGTCTTGCTGCCCTTGCCGAGCACCTGAACCATGCCGTCGGCGAGGTCGAGTTGATCGAGATTGAGCCCGGTCAGTTCGGACAGGCGCAAGCCAGAGGAATAGAACAGCTCAAGAATCGCCTGATCACGCCGGGCGAGAAAATCGTCCTCGACCGCTCCTTCCAGCAATTGCAGGGCGCGGTCGGTATCAAGGGTCTTCGGCAGGCGCCGTTCGCCTTTCGGCGGGGCCAGGCCGGTGGCCGGGTCGTGGTCGCACAGGCCTTCGCGATTCAAGTAGTGATAGAGCCCGCGCACCGCCGAGAGCAGGCGGGCGAGGCTGCGCGAGGACTGGCCTTGCGCATGCAACCGGGCGATCAGGCTGCGCAGGCGCTGGATGTCCAGCGCGGCCCAGCTGCCGATGTTCTGCTTGATGCACCAGCCGAGGACTTTATCGAGGTCGCGGCGATAAGCCGACAGGGTGTGCGGCGACACCTGTCGCTCACTGCGCAGATGTTCGCAGTAAGCGTCCAGTTGTCGTTCCATGGTCAGCGTACCGAGCGCAGCGAGCTGTTGACCCGTGGCAGCACGCGGCCCATGACCTCGGCGATGTAACTGAGGAACAGGGTGCCGACCGAGCTCTTGTAGTGCTGCGGGTCGCGGCTGGCGATGGCCAGAATGCCGTGAATGCCCTGATGGCTGACGGCAACCACGGCGGTCGAGCCGATCTGCTGGCGCTGTTCTTCGCCAAAGAGGAAGTCCAGCTCATGTTCACGCAGGCTGCCGCTGACGCTTTTGCCTTCGGTGAGCAGGCCGCCGATCGCGGTTTGCGCATCGGCGTGGGTCACCCAGCGGCCGACCGGTGCGGGGTTGTCGCCGAGCAGGATCAGGCTGACGAAGGGCACCTGGAAATCCTGACGCAGGCTGTCTTCAACGCTGATGACCACGTCTTCCAGGGTCGATGCATCCATCAGCGCGAGAATCAGGCGGCGGGTCTTTTCGAACAGGCGATCGTTGTCGCGGGCCACGTCCATCAGATGCGAAAGGCGATGGCGCATCTCGATATTGCGGTCGCGCAGGATGGTCATCTGCCGCTCGACCAGCGACACGGTGTCGCCACGTCGGTGCGGAATGCGCAGCGACGGCAGCAGCTCTTCGTGCTCGACGAAGAAGTCCGGATGAGCCTCCAGGTAGGCGGCAACCGCGGCTGCCTCAAGGCTCTCGGACGCTGATTCGTCGACTGGTCGGGCGGGTACCTGTGGCTTGTCGGTCATGATTTCTGCTCGCTCAAAGACGCACTTGTCCTTCGTATACACGCACTGCCGGACCGGTCATCAACACCGGTTCGCCCGGGCCGGCCCACTCGATGGACAGACGCCCGCCGGGCAGGTCGATCAACAGCGGCGAATCCATCCACCCCTGACTGATAGCCGCCACCGCCGCCGCACAGGCGCCGGTGCCGCAGGCCTGGGTTTCCCCGGCGCCGCGTTCCCAAACACGCAGTTGCGCGCGATGGCGGTCGATGACCTGAAGGAAGCCGACATTGACCCGCGCCGGGAAGCGCGGATGGTGCTCGATCTTCGGCCCCAGTTCATGCACCGGTGCGCTGTTGATGTCGTCCACGCGGATCACTGCATGGGGATTGCCCATCGACACGGCGGCCAATTCGACCGTAGTGCCATCGACGTCCAGCTGATAGCTGATGGCCTGCGCTGGTGCCTGGAATGGAATGTCCGCCGGCACCAGGCGCGGCGCGCCCATGTTCACGCCGATCTGGCCGTCGTTACGCACGTCCAGTTCAATGATGCCGCCCTTGGTCTCGACGCGGATCTGCCGTTTCGCAGTCAGACGCTTGTCGAGCACGAAGCGGGCGAAGCAGCGCGCACCGTTGCCGCATTGCTCCACTTCCGAGCCGTCGGAGTTGAAGATCCGGTAGCGGAAATCCACATCCGGGTTACTCGGTGCTTCGACGATCAGCAACTGGTCGAAACCGATCCCGGTGTGGCGGTCGCCCCATTGCTTGGCGTGCTTGGGCAGAATGTGCGCGTGCTGGCTGACCAGGTCGAGGACCATGAAGTCGTTGCCCAGGCCGTGCATTTTGGTAAAACGCAGCAGCATGGGTTACTCCGGCAGCAGGCTTTCGCCGGCAAACAGCTCGGCCACGGTTTCGCGGCGACGCACTTCAAAAACCTGATCACCATCCACCAGCACTTCAGCGGCACGGCCGCGAGTGTTGTAGTTGGAGCTCATCACAAAACCGTAGGCGCCAGCCGAATGCACTGCCAGCAAGTCGCCTTCTTCCAGCGCCAGCTCGCGGTCCTTGGCGAGGAAGTCGCCGGTTTCGCAGATCGGGCCGACGATGTCGTACTTGCGTGCAGCGCTGTCGCGCGGTTTCACCGCCGTGACGTCCATCCACGCCTGATACAGCGCCGGGCGGATCAGGTCGTTCATCGCCGCGTCGACGATGGCGAAATCCTTGTGCTCGGTGTGTTTGAGGTATTCGACCTGTGTCAGCAACACGCCGCCATTGGCAACGATGAAGCGACCCGGTTCGAACACCAGCGCCAGGTCACGCCCGTCGAGACGCTCGCGCACGGCTTTGATGTAATCAGCAGCCAACGGCGGCTCTTCATCGCGATAACGCACGCCCAGGCCGCCACCGAGATCGATGTGGCGCAGGTGAATCCCGCAATCGCCCAGACGGTCGACCAGATCCAGCAGGCGATCCAGGGCGTCAATAAATGGTGGCAGCGTGGTCAGTTGCGAACCGATATGGCAGTCGACACCGATCACTTCCAGGTTCGGCAGATGCGCGGCGCGCACGTACACGTCTTCGGCGTCGGCAATGGCGATGCCGAACTTGTTCTCTTTCAGACCGGTGGAAATGTACGGATGGGTGCCGGCATCGACGTCCGGGTTCACGCGTAGCGAAACGGGGGCGCGAACACCCAGCTCGGCGGCGACCACTTGCAGGCGCTCAAGCTCATCGGTGGACTCGACGTTGAAGCAGTGCACGCCGACTTCGAGCGCGCGGCGCATGTCGTCACGGGTCTTGCCGACGCCGGAGAAAACGATCTTGTCGGCGCTGCCACCTGCGGCCAGTACACGTTCCAGCTCGCCACGGGAAACGATGTCGAAACCGGCGCCGAGACGGGCCAGGACATTCAGTACACCGAGGTTGGAGTTGGCTTTGACCGCGAAGCAGACCAGATGCGGCATACCGGCCAGCGCATCGGCGTAGGCCAGATACTGCGCTTCGATGTGCGCGCGCGAGTAGACATAGGTGGGCGTGCCGAAGCGGTCGGCGATGGCGGACAGCGCCACACCTTCCGCGAACAGCTCCCCGCCACGGTAGTTAAAAGCGTCCATGGCGATCCCTTAGTAAACGTCGTGCTTGTGAGCCTTGGATGGCTGCTTCTGCGAAGACTGGGCTTGTTCGGCCGGGTCCTGGTCGTCATCGGGCAGGTACAGCGGGCCTTTTTGACCACAGGCCGAAACCAGGCAGGCAACCGCGACGAGCGCAGCAAGGGAAGAGATCAGGCGCTTCATGGCGAAATCCTTGAAAATGCGTTAATTGCGCCGGAGTATACCGGCCACCCGGCAGCTTGCCTATGCGAGGGGGTTCCCGTCCGGCGGGGCTTGCTGGATACCGGATGGATACCTGCAATACCTGTGGGAGCGAGCTTGCTCGCGAAGAGGTCGTCACATTCGATATGTTTGTTGCCTGACACACTGCTTTCGCGAGCAAGCTCGCTCCCACAGAGGGCGATGTTGGATGGAAACTGGTGCTTGGTCGTTAATCTTTGCAATCGGCCGGCAGCGTCCGTATCTTTCGGCGCTTGAGCCTGATCAGACATTTTTGAGGTTGCCGCAATGAGTTTGTCCGAAGCCCGTTTCCACGATCTGGTCGATGAAACCCAGGAAAAACTGGAAGACATATTTGACGAAAGCGATCTGGACATCGATCTGGAAAGCTCGGCAGGTGTCTTGACCGTCAAGTTCGAAAACGGCTCGCAGCTGATCTTCAGCCGCCAGGAGCCATTGCGTCAGCTGTGGCTGGCGGCCGTGTCCGGTGGTTTCCACTTCGACTATGACGAAGAAAGCGAGCGCTGGATGTGCGACAAGAGCGAAGAGCAATTGGGCGAAATGCTTCAGCGTCTCGTCAAGCAGCAGGCTGGCGCCGAATTCGATTTCGAAGGTCTGTGATTCGTGACTGATGCCGCGCCTGTTCGCCCGCCGAAACCGCTCTACAGCAACGTCAGCCCGGCGGTGCCTTCGCCGTGCACGGGCGTATGTCGGCTGGACGAACAGAAAGTCTGTCTCGGCTGCGCGCGTCACGTCGAAGACATTCGCGAATGGCGCTCGGCCGATGATCAACGGCGCCGGGTGATTTGCCAGCAGGCTGCCGCACGAAAATCCCAAGCCTGTTGATATCGTGGCGAGGGGATTTATCCCCGTTGGGTCGCGTAGCGGCCCCAGAATCTATACGGCTGCTGCGCAGCCGAACGGGGATAAATCCCCTCGCCACAAGGGTTTCACCCAGGCAAAAAAGGGCGTGACTTGTATATTTTTTGAGCTGTGATAGTGTCCGCGAACGCCTCAAACCACCGAGGCACGGTGAAAACCCCGTCTTTTTTGGCGGGGTTTTGCTTTTTTTGTGCAGAAGAAAGGAGTCTGCCTGGATCATGACCGCACCTTCCATCACCCTTACCCGTCTGGACGTGCAACGTCTGCAGCGCCTGATCGACAACCTGATCGATAAAGACCAGGCAGCGCCGGGCGTGATTGCGCTGCAAACCGAGCTGGACCGCGCCGATACCGTGGTCGGCCACGATGAAGTGCCCGCCGATGTCGTGACCATGAATTCCCGCGTGCATTGCCGCGAAGAAGGCAGTGGCAAGGATTACCACCTGACGCTGGTCTATCCCAAGGACGCCAACGCCGATGAAGGCAAGATTTCCATTCTGGCGCCGGTCGGCAGTGCGCTGCTGGGTCTGAAGGTCGGTCAGCACATCGATTGGCCGGCGCCGGGCGGCAAGTCGCTGAAACTGACCTTGCTGGAAGTGGAATCGCAACCGGTCAACGGCGGCGCCTTCCCCGAATAACTCCCCGCTTCAAACCTGTTCGAGCGCTTCATTCAACGAGCGCTCCAGGTCCGCCTTGTAGCGCAGATACAGATTGCTTGAACTGTGCCCGTCACCGAGCAGCCCCGAGAGATCGAGGTCGGTGATGTAGCAGCGATAGCGCTCGGTCTCGCGGCGCTGCTCGACGATCTCTCGTGCGACCACGCTGAACAACTGGTCGCCATGCTCCAGCTCGCTGAATTCGCGCTGATTGCAATACAGGGTGACCTGCACTTCGCCGGGCGCGGCTTTACCGATGATCGCCTGTACATCGTAGAACGGTTTGTTCACCGGGGTCTGCGGTGCTGGTCGGGTTTCGACCCTGCGCGAGCGCCCCGGGCCTGACGGCAACAGCTGGTAATACAAAGTCTCGGGGCTACCTGCAGGGCCACCGTCCATCGGCAATTGCGCTTCACGGCGGTACTGGATCGATTGCAGAAAACGCTGCAGCGGTACCAGCAGACTCTGCTCGTCGTGGTACGGCAGTTGCTGCTGCCACAGCGCATTGAATTCATCCAGCACGTACAGCTCCGCCTGCTGTTCGCTGATGCGGTAGAACACCTGAATGCATTCCGGCTGACCCATCGGCAGGATCAGCGCCAGGTCGTGATCTTCCAGTGCCATCGGGTCCAGGTGCAGCGGGCTATAGCGCGGTTGTTCTTCGCCCAGATAGTCGAGCAGTGCCGGCAGAGTGGCGAGGGCGACATGGTTGACCTGACCTGGCACCAGCTCCAGCACGTGATAGTGCTGCTGCACCTGAATCAGGTAGCGGTGATTCAACTCGCTGAGCAACAGGGTCTGCGCGGTGTCGACGATTTCCTCGACGCGGCGGGCAATGAATTGCGCGCGGTTGTGGCAGAAACAGCGCACCTTCAGCGACGGCTGCATCGGGCCGCGCGGCAGGTTGTTGAGGTAATCGCGTAGGCAGTCGAGCAGCGCATGCGGGCCGTCGAAACGATTGACCAGCACTTCGTTCCAGCTGTTGAGCGTGACCTGATCGAGCGTCAGCACCAGGTTCTCGCGCACACCGGCATAGCTCAGCGAGTCGGTGCGTTCGGTGGTCATCAGGATGTTCAGATCACGGTGATGCTTGAGCGGGTCGACGCCGACGTTGATCAGCAGCAGCACTTCGCTGGGCACAGCGGCACGTAGCAATGGCTCTTCGGCAACGGTGGGCAAGGGCAGGGCGATGCACTGCTGCAGGCTGCCGAGCAGGTTGAACAGTTCGAACTCGCTCAAGTCGCTGGTGCCCGGATGCAGGGCCAGGCGGGTGCTGCTGTCGATCACGCCGTTGCGGTGGCACCAGGTCAGCAGTTCAAGCAGCTCGCGACTGCGCTTGATCGGTGCGAAATGTTCCCACTCCAGCGCCGTCAGGCTGCCGTTGTACAGGCCCCACTGGGTCTGCCCCGGCTCTTTTTTGTTCGGCGACTGCACCAGGGTCAGGGTGTCTTCGGCCAGGTCCGGGGCGATGCCCGGATTGATGAACTCGACCTTGTCGGCCTTGCGCTCGAACGCTGCGTACAGGCGCCGGCCGAGGACATTGAGGTCGCGCTTGTTGATCAGGCTGACAGTCTGTTCGCTGCGGGCGAACTGGGTCAGGAAGCGATAGCTGTAATTGAGTTCGTTGACCAGCGCGCGGCGCTCGGCGCTGACCTGGCGGACTTTCCACTGACTGCGGCTGTCGAGCAGCGCCAGTTGCCGCTGATCCCAGTGCCACTCGCCGGCCAGGCGTTCGAGCAGTGCGCGTTGCCAGCCCTGGCTGCGGCTGTTGCCGGTGAGCTTGCGGTTGACCTTCAGATACAGCGCGCGGCGCACCAGCTCAAGACGTTCCGGTTCGTTGCGGGCGATCAGGTATTCCTCGATACGCCGGTACACGACCATGTACGGGTCCAGTTCATCAAGATCGAGCTGATTGGCGAACACGGCTTTCTTGAAGCGCAGGCTCAGGCACTGCACGTGCGGGTGTTCACTGGCGTACACCTCGGTCAGCAGCAGTTTGAGCACCGTTTTGTAGGGCGACTCGATGCCTTTGAACAACTGCCACAACCCGGCACCGATGAATTCGCCAGGCGGAATGGTCGCCATCGGCCCGAGGTCAAGGGTTTCGTCGGCGCGAATAAAGCGTTTGGACAGCAGGGTGTGGGTGTAAGCGTCGTAGGCCGTTTCTTCATAGACCGGCACCAACCACCAGATCGGCGTGCGCCCGGCCAGCCAGATCGCCGTGCGATAAAACTCGTCGAGCAGCAGATAGTGCTGGGTGCTGCCGCAGTTGTCCGAACTGAGCTTGGAATCTCGTTCGCCTTTGACGAAGCGCGCCGGGTCGATCAGGAAGAAATGCGCTTCGGCACCCTGGCTCGCAGCCCAGGCTTCCAGCAATTGGCACTTCTTGCTCAGCTCGGCGAGGTCGCTTTCGCTCAGATCCGGCCCATGGCAGACCCACACATCCATATCGCTCTGATCGGCCTGTGCCAGTGTGCCGAGGCTGCCCATCAGGAACAGGCCGTGGATCGGTCGCGGCGGGTTACTGCCATGGCGCGGCCTGTAAGAGAACGAGCGAGTCAGGCGCTGCGCCTCGGTCAGCGCATTGGCGTCCGGCTCATAATTCGAGAGACCGGCCGGCGTACTGCCCGAGACATAGCCGGGCAGCAACGGATGATTGACGTGAAAGAACAGCGGCAACAGCGTCAACACGCTTTGCTGGCGCGTCGACAAGCCTTCGAGAGCGCGGCCGAGGCGGCCTTCATTGAGTTTGAGAAAACGTGCGCGCAGTTGGCTGAGTACCTTGCGGTCGATGCCTTCGTCCAGGTCGGGGCGGATTTCGTGTGTGCGGGTCATATCAGCTCAAACCGGCTTGCAGGCTCGGACGTAGAGGGTCTCGGAATGGCCGCAGTTTAGCCGCTGCGCGGCAGGACGTTTAAGCTGAATTTGTTTTTTGACGTCAGATTTTTATCGACAGCGATCGGGCGGGCCCGCGGAAATCCCGTGGCAGGAGTTCCCGTGGGCAAAGTCAGAGAAATCAGGCGGTTTCCTGTTCTTTCAAAATCGTCAGTACGGTCTGCACGCTTTGCGCGGCATCGCGACCGAGGCTGGTCAGATAACCGCCATCGGGCTGGTCGGTGAGTTCTTTTTCAAAGAGGCGCTGGGCAGCAGCGATATGTTTCGGGGCAGCGGTCTGGTGAATTTTCAGACCTTCCTGGGAACTGTCCAGGTTGAAGAGTGCAAGGACTTCCAGTTCGGCAACCAACTCAGGGGTAAGCGACATAAGGACTCCAGACTTTCTAGGAATTGGACGACAGCGCCTCTAAGGTGAACCCGCTGGTGCAGCATGTCCAGTGCTCGGATCAGGGGATTTTGTCTTGAGGCGAATTCCAGTGTAGTCGGGCGGCAGCAGATGGCTGGATGGATGCGTAACAAACCTTGTGGGAGCGAGCCTGCTCGCTCCCACAAGAGTGATGTGGTTACTGCTTTTCCGGTGGCAGCTCTGGCAAAGCGCGCAGTGCCGCTTCGTACCACTGGGTGTCGAACGGGCGATCTTCATCGAGCATCGCGTCAATTTCGAAAGCCAGCACATGGGCCATCAAATTGAGGATCTCCTCACGGTCCATGCCGACCAAAGTCAGCTTGTTCAACGTCGCCTTGGCCGCCGGCGGGTTGTCGCTTTCAATCTGGTTCTCGATGGCTTCGATCAGGGTCGCTTCGGTGAATGCTTCTTCGTCGTCATCGTTGACGATATCTGTCGGCTCGCTCATGGCAGGCTCCTCAGGGAAAGGCGCCAGTTTACCCGCATTCAGCGGCGTGATGCTGCTGGCGGGAAACGCCGCGGCGATCTATAAACAGGCACTGCCCACCCCGCACGGCCTGGAGGCTCTGTGATGTTCAAGCTCTACGGATTCGCTGTCAGCAACTACTACAACATGGTCAAACTGGCACTGCTGGAAAAAGGCCTGCCCTTCGAAGAGGTGACCTTCTACCCGACGCAGACCCCGGAGTCATTGGCAATCAGTCCGCGTGGCAAGGTCCCGGTGCTGGGTGTCGACGCCGGTTATATCAACGAAACCGCGATCATCCTCGAATACCTCGAACAAGCACAAAAGGGCACGCCACTCCTGCCCAGCGACTCGTTCGAGCGCGCGCAGGTATTGGCAATTGCCAAGGAGATCGAGTTGTACATCGAGTTGCCGGGGCGTGCCTGCTATGGCGAGGCGTTTTTCGGTGTGACATTGCCGGAGGCGATCAAGGAGAAGACCCGGACCGAGCTGCTGCTGGGCTTCGCCGCGCTGGGCCGTCATGGCAAGTTCGCCCCCTACGTGGCGGGTGACAGCCTGAGCATTGCCGATTTGTATTTCCTCTACAGCGTGCCGCTGGCCTGTGCGGTCGGGCAGAAGCTGTTCGGGATTGATCTGCTGGCCGAGATGCCGCAGGCGAAGGCGCTGCTGGAGCGGCTTGAGCAGAATCCGCATGTGCAGAAGATCGAGGAGGACAAGGACGCGGCGATGCCGGCGTTTTTGGCGATGATTGCTGCCAAGAAATGAATTTTGTAGCGCTCTGAAGGAAGCCTTCGCGAGCAGGCTCGCTCCCACATTGAACCGGTGGTGAACACAAATTTTGTGAACATCCAGAATCCCTGTGGGAGCGAGCCTGCTCGCGAAGCTCTTGGCTTTTAGCGGCTGGCCAGCAGGGCCTGGCCGCGCGCCACTGCAGCCTTGACCTGCGCCGGCGCAGTCCCGCCGATATGGTCGCGGGCATTCACCGAGCCTTCGAGGGTCAGCACGGCAAACACGTCCTGCTCAATCTGATCGCTGAACTGACGCAGTTCTTCCAGGCTCATCTCGGCCAGATCCTTACCGCTGTCGACGCCGTATTTCACTGCGTGGCCCACGATTTCGTGGCAATCACGGAACGGCAGGCCACGGCGCACCAGATAATCCGCCAGGTCAGTCGCAGTGGAGAAACCGCGCAGTGCCGCTTCACGCATGATCGCGTGTTTCGGCTTGATCGCCGGGATCATGTCGGCGAACGCGCGCAGCGAATCGCGCAGGGTGTCGGCGGCGTCGAACAGCGGTTCCTTGTCTTCCTGATTGTCCTTGTTGTAGGCCAGCGGCTGGCCTTTCATCAGGGTCAACAGGCCCATCAGCGCGCCGAAGACGCGGCCGGTCTTGCCGCGCACCAGCTCAGGCACGTCGGGGTTTTTCTTTTGCGGCATGATCGAGCTGCCGGTGCAGAAACGATCCGGCAGATCGATGAACTGGAACTGCGCGCTGGTCCACAGCACCAGCTCTTCGGAGAAGCGCGACAGGTGCATCATCGCAATGCTTGCGGCCGAGCAGAATTCGATGGCGAAGTCGCGATCGGAAACGTTGTCCAGCGAGTTGCCGCCGACGGCGTCGAAGCCGAGCAGTTGCGCGGTGTATTCGCGATCGATCGGGTAAGTGGTCCCAGCCAGCGCGGCGCTGCCCAGCGGCATGCGGTTGGTGCGCTTGCGGCAGTCGACCAGACGCTCGTAGTCGCGGCTGAGCATTTCGAACCAGGCCAGCATGTGGTGCCCGAAGGTCACAGGCTGCGCGGTCTGCAGGTGGGTGAAGCCGGGCATGATGCTCGCCGCTTCACGTTCGGCCTGCTCCAGCAGGCCTTTTTGCAGGCGGGTGATCTCGGCGAGGATCAGGTCGATTTCATCGCGCAGCCACAGACGGATGTCGGTGGCGACCTGGTCGTTGCGGCTGCGCCCGGTGTGGAGCTTTTTACCGGTGACGCCGATGCGGTCGGTCAGGCGTGCTTCGATGTTCATGTGCACGTCTTCGAGGTCGACGCGCCAGTCGAACTGGCCGGCCTCGATTTCGCCCTGAATGGTCTTCAGGCCATCGATGATGCTGTCGCGCTCGGCATCGGTCAGCACGCCGACCTTGGCCAGCATGGTGGCGTGGGCGATCGAGCCCATGATGTCGTGGCGATACAGGCGCTGGTCGAAAGTGACGGAGGCGGTGAAGCGGGCGACGAAGGCGTCGACGGGTTCACTGAAGCGGCCGCCCCAGGACTGATTGGTCTTGTCAGTGCTCATGAATTCGCTCGTATCGGCTTGAAGAAATGGCGTGAAACGCTGGCGCGGATAATAACAGGGTTGCCAATCCTGTCGCTGACACCGGTCGATACGTTTTTTCGCAGATGTGTCAGGCATGTCCGGCGCGGTCTGCAAGGAATTTACAAAAGGATATTTTTTGATTGAGCAATATCGTTCCGACGAACGTCTACAGTGGACATAAGGGTCGGTGCGAATGCGGATCATGCAAAGGTCCGGCCACTGGCTATAAGAAGAGGGGGCGGGTGAGTTGTACAACGGTCACCCACCGTGAGAAACGCAGGAAACACTGGGCTCTGAGCCGTTCGACCCGGACGCTGGCAAATATTGCTGGCCGACGTACGGCACTTTTTGGCGCTCGGGCTAGTCTTAGCGTGGATCGCGGTGACGGAGGTCACTACACCTGTCTACGCTATCCTTGTGCGAGACTCACGCAGGAATCCAGCGCAATATGAATGTCCTGATCGTTGATGACGAACCCCTGGCTCGCGAGCGCCTAAGCCGTATGGTGAGCGAACTCGAGGGTTACACAGTCCTGGAGCCCAGTGCCACGAATGGCGAGGAGGCGTTAGCGCTGATCGACAGCCACAAGCCGGATATCGTGCTGCTCGATATCCGCATGCCGGGCCTCGATGGCCTGCAGGTTGCTGCCCGACTGTGCGAACGAGAGACGCCGCCGGCCGTGGTGTTTTGCACCAGTCCCGATGAATTTGCCGTGGAAGCCCTGCAGGCCAGCGCCGTGGGCTATGTGGTGAAACCTGTGCGAACCGAACACTTGAATGAAGCCCTGAAGCGGGCTGAACGTCCCAACCGGGCGCAACTCTCGGCCCTGACCCGTCCCGCTGCCGAAAGTGGCAACGGCCCACGCAGCCACATCAGCGCACGGACCCGTAAAGGCATCGAGCTGATTCCGCTGGATCAGGTGGTCTACTTCATCGCCGACCACAAATACGTGACCCTGCGTCATGAAGCCGGCGAGGTGCTGCTCGATGAACCCCTCAAAGCCCTCGAAGACGAATTCGGCGAACGCTTTGTGCGTATCCACCGCAACGCGCTGGTCGCTCGCGATCGCATCGAGCGATTGCAACGCACACCACTGGGACATTTCCAGTTGTTCCTCAAAGGCCTCAATGGCGATGCACTGATTGTCAGCCGGCGGCATGTTGCCGGTGTGCGCAAGATGATGCAGGGGCTGTGACCCGGTCTTCGCCGGGCCTTTCGAGTTCTTTTACCCGGCATGGCAGGCCAGGGAGGCCGCGCCGGTTCTGATTCAGGTCAAAGCGAAATTGACTGAGCTGTTATTATCCGCCGTATCTATTCAGTACGGATTGTTCCATGTCCCCTCGCGAAATCCGCATCGCCACCCGTAAAAGTGCGCTGGCCCTCTGGCAGGCCGAATACGTCAAAGCCCGTCTCGAGGCGGCCCACCCGGGCCTGCTGGTGACGCTGGTGCCCATGGTCAGTCGCGGCGACAAGCTGCTCGACTCGCCACTGTCGAAGATCGGCGGCAAGGGTCTGTTCGTCAAGGAACTGGAAACCGCGCTGCTGGAAAACCAGGCCGATATCGCCGTGCATTCGATGAAAGACGTGCCGATGGACTTCCCGCAAGGCCTGGGTCTGTTCTGCATCTGTGAGCGTGAAGACCCGCGCGATGCTTTCGTCTCCAACACCTACGCCAGTCTTGAAGCGCTGCCTGCCGGGGCCATCGTCGGCACCTCGAGCCTGCGTCGGCAGACGCAATTGCTGGCGCGGCGTCCCGACCTGCAGATCCGTTTCCTGCGCGGCAACGTCAACACCCGTCTGGCCAAACTCGACGCCGGCGAGTACGACGCGATCATCCTCGCCGCTGCCGGCCTGATCCGCCTGGGTTTCGAAGATCGCATCACTTCGGCGATCAGTGTCGATGACAGCCTGCCGGCCGGTGGCCAGGGCGCGGTCGGCATCGAATGCCGCAGCGCCGACCACGAAATCCACGCCTTGCTCGCGCCTTTGCATCACGCCGATACTGCTTCGCGGGTGAATGCGGAACGCGCCCTCAACAAACATTTGAACGGCGGCTGCCAAGTGCCGATCGCCTGCTACGCCGTGCTTGAAGGCGAGCAGCTGTGGTTGCGTGGTCTGGTCGGTGAGCCGAGCGGCGGCAAGCTGCTCAGCGCCGAAGCCCGCGCGCCGCGCGCGGACGCCGAGACCTTGGGTGTGCAGGTCGCTGAAGCGCTGCTCAAGCAAGGCGCCGACGACATTCTCAAAGCGGTGTACGGCGAGGCGGGGCACGAGTGACGGCCTGGCGCCTGCTGCTGACGCGCCCGGCAGACGACTGCGCGGCGCTGGCCGAACAGTTGGCCGGGCACGGGATTTTCAGCAGTTGCCTGCCGCTTTTGGACATTGTTCCGCTGCCGCTCTCTGACACTATTCGCCAGGCGATTTCGCGATTGCCCGCTTGCAGCGCGGTGATTGTGGTCAGCAAACCGGCGGCGCGGATTGCGGTGGATCTGCTCAAGTCCGAAGGCACGGCGCCATTGAGCATGCCGTGGTTCAGCGTCGGCGCGGCGACCGCAGGCATTCTTCGCGAGCATGGTCTCGATGTCAGCTTCCCGGCTGACGGCGATGACAGTGAAGCCCTGCTGCAATTGCCGCGTCTGCGCGAGGCGCTCGACCAGTCCGGCGCGAAGGTGATGATCCTGCGCGGAGAGGGCGGTCGTGAACTGCTCGCCGAGCGCCTGCGCGCGCTTGGTGCTAGTGTCGAGTATCTGGAGTTGTATCGCCGCGACCTGCCAGCCTACCCGCCAAACGAGCTGCCACGGCGGATCGAAGCGGAACGCTTGAACGGGCTGGTGGTCAGCAGTGGACAGGGTTTCGAGCACCTGCGGCAGATGGCCGGCGATGCCTGGCCGAAGATCGCGCAGTTGCCGTTGTTTGTTCCAAGCCCGAGGGTCGCGGAGCTGGCACGTGCCGCCGGGGCTCAAACAGTTGTGGATTGCCGCGGCGCGAGTGCCGCGGCTTTGCTGACGGCGTTACGGGAATTTCCCGTGCCGTTTTCTAATGCAAAGGATGGATACGTGAGCGAAACAGCCTTGCCAAAAGATGACGTCCAGCCTGCGCTTGATGCCCAGGTTGAAACTCCACCACCGGCCAAAGAGCCGCGCCGAGGCAATGGACTGGCGATTGTCGCCTTGCTGCTCGGTGCCGCCGGTGTCGCCATCGGCGGCTGGGGTGTCTGGCAGGTGCGCCACCTGCAGAACAACACGCAGCAACAGTCGAGTCAGGTGCAGGCGTTGAACGATCAGGCGCAGAGTCTGAAGCTCAACGAACAGCGTCTGACCGAGCGTCTTGCACAGTTGCCCGGTGCGGACGAACTCGCCGAGCGCCAGCGTCTGGTCACGCAACTGCAGGGCGATCAGCAGCGCCTCAATCAACGTCTGGAAACCGTCCTCGGCGCCAGCCGCAAGGACTGGCGTCTGGCCGAGGCGGAACACTTGCTGCGTCTGGCCAGCCTGCGCCTTTCAGCGTTGCAGGACATCAGCAGCGCCCAGGCACTGGTGCAGGGCGCCGATGAAATTCTGCGTGAACAGAACGATCCGGGTTCCTTCGCCGCGCGCGAGCAAGTGGCGAAAACCCTGGTCGCCTTGCGCAGCACCGAACAGCCGGATCGCACCGGGCTGTTCCTGCGTCTCGGCGCGCTGCGCGATCAGGTCATCGACCTCACCGAGCTGGCGCCGGAGTACAAGGATCGCGGCGAGTCGCTGCTGGGCCTGACCAACGATGGCGATGGCGCCAGTCGCTGGGCGCAATGGTGGGACAAGGTTTCGCGCTATATCCGCATCGATTTCAACGCTGACAAAAACGTCAAACCGCTGCTGGCCGGGCAAAGCCTGAGCCAGGTGCGCCTGGCCCTGAGCCTGGCGCTGGAGCAGGCGCAGTGGGCCGCGCTCAACGGTCAGGCGCCGGTGTACACCCAGGCGCTGGCCGAGGCGCGCGATGTGCTCAAGGGCAATTTCAACCCGGACAACCCGCAAAGCAAAGTCATGCTGGAGCAGGTCGCCGAGCTGAGCAAGGAACCGGTCACCGTCAAGACGCCGGATCTGGCCGGCACCTTGAGTGCGGTGCAGGGATATCTGGAGCGACGTAACGTCAATGCCGAGGAATCGGTGAAACCGTTCGCCAAGCCTGCCGCCAATGCTGCGCAGGAGGCGACCCCATGAAGCGCCTCTATGTAATCGTGTTTCTGGTCATCGCCGCGACGGCAGCGCTGGGCCTGGCGATTGCCGAGCATTCCGGTTACGTGCTGGTGGCGTACAAGAGCTTCCGTTACGAGTCGAGCCTGTGGGCGACGCTGGCGGTGATCGCGGTGCTGTGGTTGCTGTTCTGGGGCATCAAGGTGCTGGTCGAGCTGGTGATGACCTCCACCGGCGTGGTCAATCCGTGGTCGCGACGCAATCGCAGCCGCCGCGTGCAAGTGGCGATCGAACACGGACAACTGGATCTGGCCGAAGGTCGCTGGGCCAGCGCACAGCGGCATCTGACCCGCGCAGCGGAAGCCGAGCGCCAGCCACTGCTGTATTACCTCGGCGCCGCCCGTGCGGCGAACGAGCAAGGTCAGTACGAAGAAAGTGATCGTTTGCTCGAACGCGCGCTGGAGCGTCAGCCGCAAGCCGAATTGGCGATCGCCCTGAGTCACGCACAGTTGCAGACCGATCGTGGCGACACCGACGGTGCGCTGGTGACCTTGCAGGCGATGCATGAACGGCATCCGCGCAGCGCGCAGACATTGCGTCAATTGCAACGTCTGCATCAGCAGCGTGGCGAATGGCCGGCGGTGATTCGTCTGCTGCCGGAGCTGCGCAAGGACAAGGTCCTGCCGCCGGCCGAACTGGCTGAACTCGAGCGTCGCGCCTGGGGTGAGAACCTGTCCTTGGCAGCGCATCGCGAAGAAGACGGTACGGTGGGTCTGCAATCGCTCAAGCGGGCGTGGGAACAGCTGACTTCGGCGCAGCGTCAGGAAGCACCCTTGGTACTGGCCTATGCCGAGCAATTGCGCCAGTTGGGCGCTCAGGTCGAGGCCGAAGAAGTGCTGCGAACAGCGCTCAAGCGCAAGTACGACAGCCATCTGGCGCGGCTTTATGGTCTGGTTCGTGGCAGTGATCCTGCGCGTCAGTTGCAGGTTGCCGAAGGCTGGCTCAAGGAGCATCCGGCCGATCCGAGTCTGCTGCTGACCCTCGGGCGCTTGTGTCTGCAAACCAGTCTGTGGGGCAAGGCTCGCGACTATCTGGAAAGCAGTTTGCGCGTGCAGCGTAATCCGGAGACCTGTGCGGAACTGGCCCGTCTGCTTGCACAGCTTGGCGATACCGAGCGCAGCAATCAGTTGTTCCAGGAAGGTCTGGGGCTGCTGGATGAACGCTTGCTGGCGGCGCCGTTGCCGGTTGCGGCGAAGGTCTGAAGGGCGGGGGAGGATGCTCCCTCGTGAACTTTGATGACCGAAAATTCCCCTTCCTTGCGCTCTAGAGACAAAGTCCTACAGAGCGCTTCACTGTTTCCTATCGAGCCTGTCGGGTTTTCCCTACACCTGCGGTGAACTGTCGGCAGGCCCTTGCCTTGAAAGGCTGACACGCTTTCCTCTACCGTAACCGTCTGTCTCTACTGTTACGGAAAAGCCATGTCGTTGGCCTGCTCACGCTCCTTGTTCTTCATGGCTTTCATTGCGGGGGCCTTTGCTCTGGGAGCTTCCTATTACCTCGAATACGCGGTCGGACTGACGCCTTGCAGTCTGTGCCTGGTGCAGCGATTGTTCCTCACATTGCTGTGCATCGGCTGCGGCGTGGCGGCGGTGCATGGCCCCCGGCGCGTTGGCTTATGGTGGTACTGGCTGTTTGCACTCGGCGCCAGTCTGGGTGGAACCACCGCTGCGTGGCGGCAGGTGTTGATCCAGAGTGACTCGATGCTGCAACTGGTCAAATGCTCGCCAACCGTGGAGTCACTGTTCAGCGACCTGCCGTGGATCTGCGCCTTGCAACGGATGTTCAACGGCGGCGCCGATTGTGCGGACATCTCCTGGACACTGTTCGATCTGAGCATCCCGGAATGGAGCCTGCTGTTTTTTGTCGGCGTGTCGATCCTTGCGGTTTATCAGTTGTTGCGTCTGATCTGGAGCGCTCTGCAACGACCGGTCAGCGACGAAGCGTCGCACCACCTGCTGGTCAGGGATTAAACACTTGTATGAACTTTATCTCCTGCGTACCTTGAAGCCATAGGCGTGCGGGCATAATCTGGCCGGCACGTGTCATTGGATTTATGTTGCTCGATGACGCTCTGCCCGATCGTCCACCAGTCAAATCAGAACAGGGGCGCGGGTGTAGAGCAGCATGACCCACAAGGGAAGAGAGATCGCCATGCTCGAAAGTTGTCAGAATGCTCAGGAACGTTGGGGTGGGGTTCATCTGCTGATCGACCGCTGGTTGCAGGAGCGTGAAGAGCTGATCGGCGCCTACGACAAGCTCGGTGCGCAGCCTGATTCGCTGTCCGAAAGCCGCAAACCCTTGTTGGAATTCTGCGGTGTACTGGTCGATTACGTATCGGCGGGGCACTTCGAAATCTATGAACAGCTGACTGGCGAAGCCAAGGCGTTCAACGACAAGCGCGGTCTGGAACTCGCCGAGACCATCTATCCGCGCATCGACGTCATTACCGAGAAGCTGCTCGCGTTCAACGACCTGTGCGACGAAGGCAAATGCGTTGCGGAGAAATTCAAGGAATTGGGCGGCTTGCTGCATGAGCGCTTCGAACTTGAAGATTGCCTGATCGAAGTGCTGCACACGGCACACAAGGCAGAAGATCCGGTTCAGGCCTGATCCACGTCCTTCATGAAAAACGGTGCGCCCGAAAGCGCACCGTTTTTTTATGCCTGATCAGTTCGTCGCGCCACGCAATTCCACTTCGAAAACCAGAGGCGTGAACGGCGCGATCAGGTCGCCGGCACCGTCGGCGCCATAGGCTTGATCCGATGGAATCACCAGCCGCCATTTCGCCCCCACCGGCATGTTCTGCAAGGCGGTGCGCCAACCGGCGATCACGCTGTCGAGGTTGAACCATTGCGGCTGGGTGTTCTGATCGAACACGGTGCCATCCGGCAGCTTGCCGACATACAGCACCTGCACTTTGCCGTCCGGGCCGGCCTTGGCGCCAGTGCCCGGAACCAGTTCAGTCAGAAGGATGCCATCCGCCAGTTCCTTCACCCCCGGTTTGGCTTTTTCCGCACTGAGAAAGCGTTGCTCGTTTTCCATCGCCGCGTCGCTCGATTGCCGTGATGCCTGCTCGGCATTGCGCGATTCGTGGTCGGCCAGAATCTGTTCGATACGCGCTTCACTCAGCGCCAGCGGCTTGCCCTGATACGCTTGTTGCAGACCTTCGATCAGCGCCTGGATCTGCAACTGCGGTACCTCTTGGCGCAGCCGTTCGCCGAGGCTGGCACCGAGGCTGTAAGCCAGGTCATGAGCATCGTTTGCCGTAGTTTTTTCATCGGCATACGCCGTCGAAAAAAACACGCAGAGGGACAAAATAAAGTAGCGCGACATGGGCACTCTCCGACCTGAGATGCGGGGGATTATGCCAGTGCAAACGTCTGCATCGGTGAACTGCTTTTTCCCGCGCGCAGAACATTTCGGCTTCGGTGCAACGCAACGGTGCAGATACTGTCAACATGCCCTAGCGGCGGTATCAGCAGAGGTCTAGTATGAGCCGCACTCACGTCAGCCAGGAGGTAAACCATGTCGGCCACCAAGAAGCCTGTAAATACTCCGTTGCACTTACTCCAACAGTTGTCGGGCAGCCTGCTCGAGCATTTGGAAAACGCTTGCTCGCAAGCCTTGGCTGATGCTGAAAAACTGCTCGCCAAGCTGGAAAAGCAGCGCGGCAAGGCGCAGGAAAAACTGCATAAATCGCGCACCAAATTGCAGGACGCCGCCACCGCCGGCAAAGCCAAGGCACAGAACAAGGCCAAGGCTGCCGTGAAAGAACTCGAAGACCTGCTCGACGCTTTGAAAGATCGTCAGTCCGAAACCCGCAGCTACATTCTGCAACTCAAGCGCGATGCCCAGGAAAGCCTGAAACTGGCCCAGGGTGTTGGTCGCGTTCAGGAAGCAGTGGGCAAGGTTCTGTCGTCGCGTTCGGCCAACCCTGCAGCAGCACCGGCGAAGAAAGTTGCTGCCAAGCCTGCTGCAAGCAAAGCCCCGGCGAAGACCGCTGCGGCGAAACCTGCTGTCGCGAAAACCGCCGCCAAACCAGCGGCCAAGGCGCCAGTGAAAGCGGCTGCCAAACCAGCGGCGAAAACTGCAGCGAAGAAGCCGGCGGCGAGCGCGGCAAAACCGGCGGCTAAAACCACCGCAGCCAAACCTGCTGCAGCCAAGCCAGCAGTGAAAGCCACCCCTGCCAAAGCCGCTGCAAAACCGGCCGCGAGCAAAGCTGCACCGGCGAAAACCGCAGCCGCCAAACCTGCTGCCAAAGCAGCAGCGAAACCAGCAGCAAAACCTGCTGCGAAGACCGCCGCTGCGAAGCCTGCTGCCAAGACTGCGGCCAAGCCGGCCGCCGCCAAACCTGCTGCGAAAGTGGCGGTAAAACCGGCTGCCAAACCAGCCGCAACATCGGCAGCAAAACCTGCGGCAAAAACCGCTGCGAAACCGGCCGCCAAGCCAGCTGCGAAACCCGCTGCTGCCAAGCCTGCGACCGCTGCTGCAAAACCGGCCGCCAAGCCAGCCGCAAAACCAGCGGTGAAAAAGCCTGCAGCTGCCAAGCCAGCCGCGACCAAACCGGCTGCCGCTCCAGCAGCCAAGCCTGCCACTGCCGCTACCCCGGCTGCTCCAGCTGCGTCGGCACCGTCGTCCGCCGCCCACTCGACCACTTCGACTGCTCCAGCACCAGCCGCTTCGTCGAACGTCAGCAGCACCCCGACCAGCGCTTCCTAAGTGCCGGTTGCCGCGACGCGCAGCACTTGCAGCGCGTCGCGGTTCAGGCTGGCGGCATTGCCGGCCAGGTCTTCAAGCCAGGTCACCGAACCTGCATCGTTGCGCGTCCACTCCTGCGCCACACCTTCGAGCCGTGACAGCAAGGTTCGCTCAGCCTCCAGCTCCAGTGATTTGATCTGCTCGCGCATGCCGGCCACCACCGCATCGTCGACGGCCCGCGCTTTCCATTGCAGGCGCAGGGTTCGCAGCGGCTGCACCACTTCGATATCCCACGGCGCGGTCAAGGCCTTGAGCAGACGTACGCGCGGTTCATCGCAGGTCACCGCGCGCTGCTCCAGCCACAAACCGCAGAGCAGCAGGCAGACATTGGCGCCCGCCGTTTGCAATTGCAGGCAGGCATCTTCCACGCCCGGCCGGGCGTAGACATCAAGGGCAAAGCTCCACAGGTCAGAGGACATCGTGCTACTCGCGCCAGTTGTGAGCGAAGCTGGTAGACTCCGCCGCCATTATGATCCGACTTCAGAACCTGACTTTACAGCGTGGCCCGCAACGTCTGCTAGAAGACGCCGAGCTGACCCTGCACGCCGGCCACAAAGCCGGCCTTATCGGCGCCAACGGTGCCGGCAAATCCAGCCTGTTCGCGTTGCTGCGCGGCGAGTTGCACCCGGATTCGGGCGACTGCCTGCTGCCGGCCGACTGGCGCATCGCGCATATGCGCCAGGAGGTCGACACGCTCGAACGCCTGGCGGTCGATTATGTGCTCGATGGCGACCTGCGTCTGCGCGAGGTGCAACGCGAGCTTGCCGCCGCCGAGGAGGCCCATGACGGCACCGCACTGGCGCGCCTGCACGCCGAACTCGACAGCGCCGACGGCTACACCGCCGATGCGCGGGCGCGCAAGCTGCTCGCCGGTCTTGGTTTCACCAATGAGCAGATGGATCGTCAGGTAGGCGATTTCTCCGGTGGCTGGCGGATGCGTCTGAATCTGGCGCAGGCACTGATGTGCCCGTCGGATCTGCTGCTGCTCGATGAACCGACCAACCACTTGGATCTCGACGCGATCATCTGGCTCGAAGAGTGGCTGAAGAGTTATCCGGGTACCTTGCTGCTGATTTCCCACGACCGGGATTTCCTCGACGAGGTGGTCGATCACGTCGCCCATGTCGATCAGCGCAAACTGACCCTCTACCGGGGCGGCTACACCGCGTTCGAACGCGCCCGCGCCGAGCGTCTGGCCCAGCAGCAACAGGCCTACGAGAAGCAGCAGGCGCAGCGTGCGCACATGGAAAGCTACATCGCCCGCTTCAAGGCGCAAGCGACGAAGGCCCGTCAGGCGCAGAGCCGGATCAAGGCGCTGGAGCGGATGGAAGAATTGTCGGCGGCCCACGTCGATTCGCCGTTCGACTTCGTCTTCCGCGAGTCGACCAAGATCGCCAGTCCGCTGATCGACCTGTCCGATGCGCGCCTGGGTTATGGCGACAAGACAATCCTCGAGAAGGTCAAGCTGCAACTGACCCCGGGTGCGCGGATCGGTCTGCTTGGGCCGAACGGCGCGGGTAAATCGACGCTGATCAAGAACCTCGCCGGCGAGCTCGAACCGCTGGCCGGGCGCCTGACCCGTGGCGAAAACACCGTGGTCGGCTACTTCGCTCAGCATCAGCTCGACTCGCTGGATTCCAAGGCCAGCCCGTTGCTGCATTTGCAGCGTCTGGCGCCGGGTGAGCGCGAGCAGACCCTGCGCGACTTCCTCGGCGGCTTCGACTTCCGGGGCGCACGCATCGATGAGCCGGTGCTGAATTTCTCCGGTGGCGAGAAGGCCCGTCTGGCTCTCGCGCTGATCGCCTGGGAGCGGCCGAACCTGTTGCTGCTCGACGAACCGACCAACCACCTCGACCTGGAAATGCGTCTGGCGCTGACCATGGCCCTGCAGGAATTCAGCGGTGCGGTGCTGGTGGTTTCTCACGATCGGCACTTGCTCAAGAGCACCACCGACAACTTCTATCTGGTTGCCGACGGAAAGGTCGAAGAGTTCGATGGCGATCTCGAAGACTACGCACGCTGGCTGGTGGAATACCGTCAGCGCAATGCGCCGGTCAGCAACACGCCGGTCAACCCGGACAAGACCGACAAGAAAGCTCAGCGCCAAGCGGCGGCAGCGTTGCGTCAGCAACTGGCGCCGCACAAGCGCGAGGCCGACAAGCTCGAAGCCGAACTGGGCAAGCTGCACGAGAAACTGGCCAAGGTCGATGCCAGCCTGGGTGACAGCGATATCTATGAGCCGGCACGCAAGAATGAATTGCGTGATCTGCTCGCCGAACAGGCCAAGTTGAAGGTGCGTGAAGCCGAGCTGGAAGAAGCCTGGATGGAAGCGCTGGAAACCCTGGAAAGCATGCAGGCGGAGCTGGAGGCGTTGTCCTGATGGAAGCCTTCAAGCTGCCCCTTGCGGCGGTGTGGGTCGAACCGTTGTGGTTCACCGCGCAGATTCTGCTGATTCTGCTGGCCGGTTACCTGACCCAGCGTTTCGTTGCCAAAGGCCTGACTCGCCTCGGTGAGCGCTATCCGTTCCCATCGCAGTTGCTGATGCCGCTGCGTGGCGTGTTGCGCTGGCTGATCATGGGCAGCGCGCTGCTCTTCGTGCTCGAGCGCCTCGGCGTTTCGGCCACGGTGCTGTGGACGGCGCTGTCGGGATTTGTCGCGGTGGCGGCGGTGGCGTTCTTCGCCATGTGGAGCGTGCTGTCGAACCTGCTCTGCGCCATTCTGATCTTCACCGTCGGGCCGTTCCGCCTCGGCGACGTGGTCGAACTGGTCGACACCACCGACAAGCCTGGCGTCAAAGGCCGGGTGATCGCGATCAATCTGCTCTATACCACGCTGGTCGAGGCCGAAGAACTCGGCACCGGCAGCGCCATGGTGCAGGTGCCGAACAGCCTGTTCTTCCAGCGTTCGGTGCGGCGTTGGCGCGGGACGGATGTGTTTCCTTCCAGCGGGTTTGAGAAGTAATTTCTACGTCGTCTGTTCCGACGCCTTCGTCGGAACGCCGCCTGCTCGCGAAGGGGCCGTCAGCCGCACCTGCAACATTCAGCAAGAAATCGGTAGTCATCCACACGAAGCCGCATTAGCTTAGGCATTTGTCACAAGCATCAGCCGAGGTGTGCGATGGAGCTTCAAACATGGCTGGCATTTTTTGCCGCCTGCTGGGTGATCAGCCTGTCCCCGGGCGCGGGCGCCATCGCGTCGATGTCCAGCGGTCTGCAGTACGGATTCTGGCGCGGCTACTGGAACGCACTGGGCCTGCAGATCGGTCTGGCGGTGCAGATCGCGATTGTCGGCGCGGGTGTTGGCGCTGTGCTCACCGCTTCGGCCACAGCGTTCCATGCGATCAAATGGTTCGGTGTCGCCTATCTGGTTTACCTGGCGATCAAGCAATGGCGCGCGCTGCCCATGGACATGAGCGATGACGCCGCAGTGCGGCCGATCGGCAAGCCACTGGCCCTGGTGTTTCGCGGCTTTCTGGTGAACATCAGCAACCCCAAGGCGTTGGTGTTCATGCTCGCGGTGTTGCCGCAGTTCATCAATCCCCATGCGCCGCTGCTGATTCAGTATCTGGTGATCGGCGTGACCATGGTGTTCGTCGACCTGATTGTCATGGCCGGCTACACCGGACTGGCGTCGAAGGTGCTGCGCCTGTTGCGTACGCCCAAGCAGCAGAAACGCATGAACCGCACCTTTGCCGGGTTATTCATTGGCGCGGCGGCGTTCATGGCAACATTGCGCAAAGCGGCGGCGTAAACCGTCCGGGCAGAAAAAAGGCGGCCTCATGAGGTCGCCTTTTGCATTTCTACCGAGACATCGGGGCAAGCGAGCTTTTCTTGAATCAATAGCGAGGGCCGCTTCGCGACCCAACGGGGATAAATCCCCTCGCCACGGAGCCCTTCGCCACAAAAGTCCTCAGATCCGGCTCAGCGTAAAATCACCGGCGCCGTATCACGCGGCAGATTGTTGCGCTGCGGCGCTTCACGCGGCTGCTCATAACCGTCACCACTACCGAGCTGCATGCTCAGTTGCCCGGCCACGTCTTCGCCCAAAGCCTTGGACACCTCACGCACCACCCGCGGACGGTTCAGCGAGATCTTGATGTCGCGATGGTTCACCAGTTTGGTGTCCTGCGCTTCACCCATCGCCGTGAAGGCCGAGGTGATCTCGTAGGTCTTGGTGTTGATCAGACTGAAATCCGCCACCAGCGTCAGGCCCAGTACCGCCGAATAGCTGTCGGTGTGCGCCAGCTCATTGATGTCCTGGGTGAAGTCGATATCGGACACGGTGCCGAACAGCACGTAGTCGGCGCCTTTGAAGTTGCCGGCCTTGATGCGCCTGATCACGTCATACACATCGCCTTTGGACGAGGCGGTGTACGGCGTGCCCTGCACCAGCTGGAACATGCCGGTGCGCAGGATTTCACCCTTGATGTCGCCGGTGAATTTGCGCAACTCGCCCTGTTCGATGTAGCTGGTGGTCGCTTCGATCTCGTTGTAGCTCGAAGAACCGCTGGCGCTGTAGTAACTCTCGCGGTGATTGCTCTGCGCCGAAACGATGTGGATGTATTGCTCCACGCGCTCCTGATACGCCAGATCCGTCACCGCCACTTTCGGGGCCGCCTGCGCGCTGAACGCGCAAGCCAGGGCCATCATGCCAATCCATGTGCGCATCGATCAACGCTCCGTGGTTTTGCGGATCTCTTTTTCGTCCATCCACTCGGCCAGACCGCTTTCGACGTCGATCAACTGCAGGCTGAATTTGTAGAAGACGTCCTTGTAGTCGCTGCTGCGCTTGACGATCGAGCTGATCGAGCCTTCGATGCGGTACTTGGCGGCAACCATGTTGCCGGTCTTGGCCACGGTGCTTTTCTTGTACAGGCCGCTCTGGTTTTGCAGCTTGAGCTGGTCAACCTGGCTCTGCATTGCATTGTTGTCGCTGGCAAAGCGCGCGACACCGGTCTTCATCAGCTGGGTCTTGATGCTGGTGGTGATTTCGCGGGTGTCGATGTACTCGCTGGTCTTGTTCTTCACATCGTAAACCTGAACTACGGGACGACCCTGCAGGATGCCGGACTGGGCCAGCGAGCGGGTCATCGACTCGGCGATCATTTGCAGGTCGGTCGAACCGAATTCGTTGGTCACGGTTTCAACCGCTTTGGTGTCGCCGTAGCTGATGTTCTTGCTGCCCAGGGTCGGCGAGGTGTTGGCGCAACCGGAGGCGAGCAGGGCGATGACGGCGATGCAGGAAAAGCGTGCAAACATGAGAAAGCTCTCTCAATCAGAAATAGGGTGGCGGGTTTACGGCGTCTTGATTTCCAGACGGAAATCCACGGCTTTCGGGGTCGGCGCGATGGCCTGAATGAAGCTGGTCTGGGCGCCGTACATCATCTGGCTTTTCCACACTTCTTCTTCGGCAACCGGGAAACCTTCGGCGCCAAGCCAGGCGAAGCGGTAGTAGAAAATCTTGTTGCTGTTGAGGGTGTTGCTCAACTGCACGTTGACGGTCATGAAGCCGTTTTCACGAGCCACGCGCATGGCGCCGACGACGATGTGTTTCTGCGGGCCCATGGCCACGACTTTGCTCGCGGCGCTGCCCGGCTCCGGCGGTGGCGGGGTGGCGCAGCCTGCCAGCAAGGCGAGGGCGGCGACGGCGATGATCTTCAAGCGCATTGCAAAGACTCCGTTCTTAAGGTTGTTTGAGGCTGGCGACGTTGGTCGCGGCAGCGCTCGGCATTACGTGAGCAGCGATGCCGCCAGCGAATACCTGGTTGCCCACGGCACGCAGGCTGATCACTTGGTAGCGCTGGTCGACAGTGACCTTGACCACCGAGCCGCCCACGGCGCTCGGCAGGGTAACCTGATGCTCACCTTTTTTCAGGCGCAGACGCACCACTTGGGTGTTGTCCGGCAGGGTGCGCCATGTACGGGTATCGGCACCTTCAAGCACCGCTGAAGAAATACCCACGGCGAGACCGGCCAGCGGATTGGTTTCGTTGATCTGCTTCTGCGCCACGCCTTTGGTGATCGCGCGCACGGTGGTGCGCACGATGATCCCCGGCATGTCATCACGCAGAGCGCGGCGGGACATGGCGGTGGTGCTGTTCAGCGCGGTCAGGTCGACTTGCTTGCCGTCGACGCCGATCTGCGCAAACGGCGCGGTGGAGGTGTCCGGTTTGATGATCGGGAACGACAGCGGAGTGATCACTACGTTGTTGGAAATCGGCAGCGGCAGCGGTACGCGAATCGAGTCGCGGGCCGGGGCCAGACCGCTCTGCACGACGATGAGAATGTCGCTGTCATCGGATTTGGAAGGCTTGTCGAGATTGACCAGCGCCTGCTCGAGCAGCGGCGTGTTCGGGCGCAATTCGGCAGCCTTGCGATAACCCGGCGCGGCCAGATCCTTCTCGCCCAAAGCTTCGTAAACGAAACCGGCCAGGTAATGGCTGAACGCACTCTGGTAGCTGTTCTTCAGGCCGACCACTTCCGGCGCGTCGAGGCTGGCCACCGGATAACCCTGCAAATCCTTGTACTGGGTCTTGATGCCTTCTTTCTCGGCCTCTTCTTCGCTCTTGAGGTATTCCTTGTCGCGCAGGTCGGCGATCACTGCTTCGCGTTCGTGGGTCTTTTTGATCGCCGTGCGGGCGCCATCGAAATCGTTGACCGCCAACAGGTTCAGGGCCATCTGCGTGGTCAGCATGACTTTTTCGTAGTCATAGCCTTCGTAGCGACGCACCTTGTCGTTGACGATGAAGCTGCCGAACTGTGCCAGGTACTTGGCCGAGTCGAGCTTGACCGCGTCTTCCCACTGACCGACCACCTGATCGGCACTGCCCCAGGCGTTCTGGCTGCCCGACAGGTCGCCCTTGGCGCGCAGCAGTTCACCTTTCTCGAAGTAATAGAGCAGGTCTTTGTCGGTGCCGGTGTTGTTCTTTTCCAGCAGGGTCAGCGCGGCGTCGACGTTGCCGGATGCCAGTTGCTGATTGGTCTGGGCCAGTTCGGAATCGTAGTTGCGAAACGCTGCGCAGCCGGACAACAGCGTGACAGCGCTGAGCGCGAGCAGCATGGGAGCGCGGAATGCCATGGGTACTTCTTCCCTGAGTAACAAAACTTGCAGCCGCGTGTGCTGGTCGGGCTGGTGTGACCTATCGACGGCGGCGCTGGCCTCCTGCCAATTCCTCATGGGTGAGGAGCTTTTGATGCCGGCTCGCTGGGCGAGGGCGCGGCATTATAAACGTGGCGTGATGGCTATGTAATAGCTTTTTGGGTGCATTTTCAGATGCGGTGCCATCACTTCTCCGCAGAAGCGGGTTTATCCGACGCGGGTTTTTGATTCGGTACAAAGGCTGATCCGACGGTATAGACCTGATCCCGGAATACCCGCAGGTGCAGAATCTGGCGGTCCTGGTCGACGCGCATTTCAAAAGGGTGGTCGATGGACGCAGGCGCAAAACGGAAGGTATGCAGGCCTTTCTTCAAGCGCAGGCGGGCGACCAGCGTCTTGTCCGGCAACGCTCGCCATGTGCGGGTGTCGGCTTCTTCGAACGGATCATGCTGAGTGACGATCAACGAGGCTTTCGCCGGGTTGCGCTCGTTTTCCTGCGCTTGACCGATGGCGGCCATGTTGGCGCGGAACATCGCCCGCGAGATGATTTGCGGCATGTCGTCGCGCAGTGTGCGCATGGACATATCGGTCACGCTATTAATCACCACCAGCGGCTGTTTGCGACCGTCTACGGTGATATGGCTGAAGTTGGGCGTAACTGCGTCCGGCACCATCACCGGGAATGAAATGGGCGCGATGATGACCAGCGTTTCGTTCAGACGAACCGGGATCGGCACTTGCACTGAGCTGCGAGCCGGAGCCAGGCCACTCTGGATAATCAGCAACACATCGCTTTCATCGGCTTTCGCTGGCGGTTTGTCGAGATTGCTCAGGGCCTTTTGCAGCAAGGGCATATCCGGCCGCAGTTCGATCGCCTGACGATAACCGGCCGCCGCGAGGGCGCGTTCGCCGAGGGCTTCATAGGTGAATCCGGCCAGATAGTGGCTGAACGCACTCTGATAGCCGTTTTTCAGCTCAACGACCTGCGGCGCATCAAGCAAGGCGACCGGGTAGCCTTCCAGTTCCTTGTAATGGAGAACTTTGCCTTGAGCTTTTGCCTGTTCCTCGGCCGCTTCGTATTGCTTTTCACGCTGGCGGGCGATCAATGCTTCGCGTTCGTGGGTTTTCCTGATGTCTGCGCGGGCGCCGGCAAAGTCATTGACGGATAGCTGGTTCAAGGCCATTTGCGTAGTCAACATGACCTTTTCGTAATCGTAGCCTTCATAGCGCCGCAGCTTGTCGTTGACCAGCATCGTGCCCATTTCATCACCGAAACGGGCCAGTAATTTCATCGCGCCGGACGGGTTGGCTTCCTCGCGCTGGAAGATCATCCGGTCGGCATTGCGCCAAGCGTCCTGGCTGTCGGGCAGGGCACTGCCAGCGCTGAGGATCGCGCCTTTTTCCAGGTAATACAGCAGATCCTTGTCTTCCCACGGGTTGTTCATTTCCACCAGTGCCAGAGCCCCGGTCAGATTGCCCCGGGTCATTTGCTCGGTGGTCTGCTGCATTTCAAGATCGTAGTTGCGATAAGCGGCACAACCGCTCAACTGAACAGCGACGCAAAGCAGCAAAACGAACGGAAGACTCCGCATTGAGGTTGATTCCTTGCGCGCAAATGCTCTGGGGCGGGCAGTATAAAGTGGATGGTGGCAAACGGCTGCGATCTTGATCGAACGTGTCGAGGCTCAATCGGCAGCGGGCAGTGCGGCAATACTCGGCGACAAATGCTGCTGCCGTCTGCCGGGTATTTCCTGCCAATCAAAGCGAAACGCCGACAAAGCTTGAGAGAAATGTCTTCGAAGTGAACAATATGTAACTTCGCATTTCCATTTGAGATTCGTTCATGACTGCCTCGTCCCGATTGCTGGCCTGGCTGCTGTTCCCGTTATTGTCCCTGAGCAGCCTGCCGCTGCTGGCCGATACCGTGGAAGGCGCGCCGCAAGCGTTGCACCTGCTCGATTACATCAGTGCCGATTACCCGCCAACGGTCGCGGCAGGCAAAGTCATCGACGATGGCGAATACCGCGAGCAGCTGGAATTCACTCAGGTTCTGCAAGGCTTGATCACTGCATTACCGGCCAAACCGGAAAAAGCCGCGCTGGAACAGGGCGTGGAGTCTTTGCACGCCGCCATCACTGCGAAGCAGGACGGTGCCGATGTCGCCCGTCAGGCCCGACAGCTGGGGGCGAAACTGGCGGTGGCTTATGAAGTCAGCCAGGCACCGATCATCACCCCGGACCCGACACGCGGTGCGCCGCTGTATGCGCAAAATTGCTCGGTGTGCCACGGCGACACTGGCGCGGGCGACGGCCCGGCCGGCGTCGGTCTGACCCCTGCGCCAGCCAACCTGCGCGACGCTGCGCGCATGGATCACCTGAGCCTGTACGCGATCTACAGCACCCTCGGCCAAGGCGTCGAAGGCACCGACATGCCGGCGTTTGCCGATCAGCTCGATGATCGCCAGCGCTGGGATCTGGCCACCTACATCGCCGGCTTCAGTGCCGATGCGGCGGCCGCCAAGTCCGACAAGGTCTACAACATCGCCGACCTGGCCCGCCAGACCCCGGCCGAGGTGCAGGCTGCCGAGGGCGCAGAGGTCGCGGCGACGTTCCGTGCCCAGCGCGCACAACCACCGCAGGTCAAACGCGGTCCGGCGCAGTTGCTCGATTACACCGCCGCCACGCTGGACAAGAGCCTCGCGGCCTACCGCGCCGGGGAACATGATCAGGCCTATGACCTGTCGGTAGCGGCATATCTGGAAGGCTTCGAGCTGGTCGAAAGCTCGCTGGACAACGTCGATGCCAACGTGCGCAAGGACACCGAAAAATCGCTGATGGCTTACCGGCAGTCGCTGCAGGACGGTCTGCCGGTCGAACAGGCCGAACAGCGTCTGGACGCAGCCAAGGCCAAACTCAAGGAGTCCGCCGGTCTGCTGGGCAGCGATGGTCTGAGCTGGTCGCTGAGCTTCATCTCCGGTCTGCTGATTCTGCTGCGCGAAGGCCTGGAAGCGATTCTGGTGCTGGCGGCGATCCTCGCCTTCTTGCGCAACACCGGTCAGCAGTCAGCGGTGCGCAGTGTCAACGTTGGCTGGGGCCTGGCCTTGCTGGCGGGTTTGGGCACCTGGGCACTGGCGGCGTACGTCATCGACGTCAGCGGTTCGCAGCGTGAGTTGCTGGAAGGCGCGACCGCGCTATTTGCCAGCGTCATGGTGTTGTGGCTCGGCGTGTGGATGCATGACCGCCGTCATGCGGCGGCCTGGCAGGATTACATCAAGAGCAGCCTGGTCGGCGGCGGTGGACGTTTCGGCTTTGCGATCCTGGCGTTCTTCTCGGTGTACCGCGAATTGTTCGAGGTGATTCTGTTCTACGAAACCCTGTGGCTGCAGGCCGGGCCTGCCGGGCACAACGCGGTGCTGGCTGGCGGTGCCACGGCGCTGGTGCTGCTGGTCGGCCTGGCGTGGGTGATTCTGCGCGGCTCGGCGAAACTGCCGCTGACCTTGTTTTTCAGCATCAACGCCGCGCTGTTGTGCGCGTTGTCGGTGGTGTTTGCCGGGCATGGCGTCAAGGCCTTGCAGGAAGCCGGGATCTTCGGCACACGGCCGGTGGCGTTCTTTGAATTCGACTGGCTGGGAATCCATGCCGATGCCTATTCGCTGACCGCGCAGGTGGTGGCGATTGTGGCGATTGCTGTGCTGTATGGGCGCAGTTGGGTGGCGGAGAAGCGTCGGGTTTCGGCTGCATAAAGGCATTCGCTGCGCTCATATTCGCGAGCAGGCTCGCTCCCACAGGTTCGGTATGTATCCTGTGGGAGCGAGCCTGCTCGCTGATTTTTTGGAGGCAAGAACATGCGTGTATGGATCGATGCCGACGCCTGTCCGCGGGCGGCGAAGGATCTGGTGGTGAAGTTCGCGTTAAAGCGCCAGTTCGAAGTGGTGCTGGTAGCCGGGCAGCCGCAGATCAAACCGGGGCTGGCGATCGTCAAATTGATTGTGGTGCCAAGCGGGCCGGATGCGGCGGATGATTATCTGGTCGAGCACGCCGTGCCGGGCGAACTGGTGATCTGCAGCGATATTCCGCTGGCCGATCGGCTGGTGAAGAAGGGCGTGACGGCACTGGATCCGCGCGGCAAGGAGTTCGATGCGCAGAACATGGGCGAGCGGCTGGCGGTGCGGAATCTGTTCACCGATCTCAGGGAGCAGGGCCAGATGAGCGGCGGCCCGGCACCCTTTGGCGAGCGTGAGAAGCAGGCGTTTGCCAATGCGCTGGACCGGATTCTGACCCGGCTCACCCGCAAGCCCTGAAAAGATCGCAGCCTGCGGCAGCTCCTACCGGGGCGGTGTATGCCGCAATATCACGGCGCGACACGGAACCTGTAGGAGCTGCCGAAGGCTGCGATCTTTTGATTTCAAGCGTCGTTTTCGTGAGTCAGTTCGAGCACGCGGTCGACCAATTTGTTGATCCCCGAAGCCGCTTCACTGATGGTCTGCGCCAGCATGTACGCCGGGGTGGTGACCAGTTTGCGCGCCTTGTCTTCGACGATTTCGGTGACGGCGCACTCTTCGTGGGTGGCGCCCATCTTGTTCATGGCCGCAGCGGTGTCGGCGTCGTTGCCGATGGTGCAGGTCACGCCCGGGCCATAGATTTTCGCTGCCAGCGCCGGGGAGATGCAGATCAGCCCGACCGGTTTGCCCGCTTCGGCAAATGCTTCGGCCAGGGCCAGCACTTCGGGTTGCACGGTGCAGCCGGCGCCTTCGATGGCGAAGTTCGACAGGTTCTTCGCCGCGCCGAAACCGCCGGGCACGATCAGCGCATCGAAGTCTTCGACGTCGGCGTCGCGGATATCCTTGACGTTGCCCCGGGCAATGCGCGCCGATTCCACCAGCACGTTGCGCGATTCCGGCATTTCTTCGCCGGTCAGGTGGTTGATCACATGCAATTGCGCGATGTTCGGCGCGAAGCACTGCACCTGTGCGCCGCGCTGGTCGAGGCGCAGCAGGGTGATGACACTTTCCTGGATTTCGGCGCCGTCGTACACGCCACTGCCGGACAGGATCACTGCAACTTTTTTGCTCATGGGCTTCTCTCCAGATTCATGGCGCTCAATGTCCCTCAAATCGTCGCGCGTGGCCATAGGGGCATGGCTGACGCGCGCGGGGGCAGAGCGCTCTCTCAATGGATCGCAACGGCGGCGGGGTGTTCATTATTTGCCTGGGCTGCGCATGGCAGTCGCCAGCGAATGGCTTATTCGGCTGGCGTTTTCGGCCCGGCAGGAGGGGTCGTTTCGGCCTGGCGCAACTGCTCTGCTTCGGCGGCCTTGGCGAGCTGCTCGTCCTGATAGATTTTCTTCGCCAGTTGCGCATTCTTGAAGCGGCGCCGCAGCCACAGGCCCAGCCCGAGGATCAGCAATGCGCCGAGCACCCACAGCTCGTACTTCTTGATGCTGCCGAGCATGCCTTCCAGCACTGCGCCGAAGTGGTAAGCCGCCGCAGCCAGCGCGGTGGCCCAGATCGCCGCGCCGATGCCGTTGAGCAGCAAGTAACGTCCCGGTGGATAACCGGACAGGCCGATCGCCACCGGCATCACCGTGCGCAGGCCATAAACGAAGCGGAAGCTCAGGACCCAGATGTCCGGATGTTTGCGGATGTGCTCCAGCGCGCGGTCGCCCATCATCTGCCAGCGCGGTTTGCGCGCAAGCAATTTGCGCCCGTGCTTGCGCCCCAGGAAGTACCACAGCTGATCACCGGCATAACTGCCGAAGAACGCCACGACCACCACCAGGTTGATGTCCATGTATCCACGGAACGCAAGGAAGCCTGCGAGCACCAGAATGGTTTCGCCTTCGAAGAACGTGCCGAGAAACAAGGCAAAGTAGCCAAAGTCGTGCAGAAATTGTTGGAGCATTGTCTGGGTGCTGGCGAAATGAACGCGCAGCCTAACCCTTCGGGCACATTCATGAAAGTGTCCAAATGTGTCTCGACGTGAACATTTCCTACATCGACAATGGATTGCGGCTACCTGTCACAGAGCACACATAACTGTCATCTGTTAGTCATAATGGCCGTCTATAACTGTCACGCTCGCCCGTTTGCCCGGGCTCAGGAGTCTGCCGTGAGCTTTACCCCCGCCAATCGTCTGTTCCCAGCCACTCGTCTGCGCCGCAATCGTCGTGATGATTTTTCGCGGCGCCTGGTGCGTGAAAACGTATTGACGGTCGATGATCTGATCCTGCCGGTGTTCGTGCTCGACGGTGAAAACCGCCGCGAAGCCGTGGCCTCGATGCCGGGCGTCGAGCGACTGACCATTGATCTGCTGCTTGAAGAAGCGGCGAAATGGGTCGAGTTGGGCATTCCGGCGCTGGCTCTGTTCCCGGTCACCCCGCCTGAGCTGAAATCCCTCGATGCCGCCGAAGCCTGGAATCCCGAAGGCATCGCCCAGCGCGCCACTCGCGCCCTGCGCGAGCGTTTCCCGGAGCTGGGCGTGATCACTGACGTCGCGCTGGACCCGTTCACCACCCACGGTCAGGACGGCATTCTCGACGAAGACGGCTACGTGCAGAACGACATCACTGTCGATGCGCTGGTGCGTCAGGCGCTGTCCCACGCCGAAGCCGGCGCGCAGGTGGTGGCGCCATCGGACATGATGGACGGTCGCATCCAGGCGATTCGTGAGGCGCTGGAAATTGCCGGTCACGTCAACGTGCGCATCATGGCCTACTCGGCCAAGTATGCCAGCGCCTACTACGGGCCTTTCCGCGATGCCGTGGGTTCGGCGTCGAACCTGGGCAAGGCCAACAAGGCTTCTTATCAGATGGACCCGGCCAACAGCGACGAAGCGCTGCACGAAGTCGGTGCCGACTTGTCCGAAGGTGCGGACATGGTCATGGTCAAACCGGGCATGCCCTACCTGGACATTCTTTTTCGCGTCAAAGATGCCTTCAAGGTGCCGACCTTCGTCTATCAGGTCAGTGGCGAATACGCCATGCACATGGCCGCTATCCAGAATGGCTGGTTGAGCGAAGCGGTGATCCTCGAGTCACTGACCGCCTTTAAACGTGCCGGTGCAGATGGCATCCTGACTTACTTTGCCGTTCGTGCCGCTCAATTGTTACGAGAGCAGAAATAGCCCTCCCAGGAACATTCCATGAATACCGAAGGACTCACTGAAGTTGCCGTAAAAGAAGCTCAGCCGGTGGTCGAGCAAATCACCGAAACCCCGCCGGAACTGGAGCCTGCGCCACCCGCGCCGGTTGCCGAAACCGCTGTGGCGGTACCGGCGATCGCCATTCCCGGCCTGGATGACAGCAGCCTGTACATCCACCGCGAGCTTTCGCAATTGCAGTTCAACATCCGCGTGCTGGAACAGGCGCTGGACGAGTCCTACCCGTTGCTGGAGCGGCTGAAGTTCCTGCTGATCTTCTCCAGCAACCTCGACGAATTCTTCGAGATCCGCGTCGCCGGGCTGAAAAAGCAGATCACTTTTGCCCGCGAACAGGCCGGCGCTGACGGCTTGCAGCCGCATCAGGCGCTGGCGCGGATCAGCGAGCTGGTCCACGGTCACGTCGACCGCCAGTACGCGATCCTTAACGATATTCTGCTGCCGGAGCTGGAAAAGCATCAGGTTCGCTTCATCCGTCGGCGCAACTGGACGACCAAGCTCAAGACCTGGGTCCGGCGCTATTTTCGCGACGAGATCGCGCCGATCATCACCCCGATCGGCCTCGACCCGACGCACCCGTTCCCGTTGCTGGTGAACAAGAGCCTGAACTTCATCGTCGAGCTCGAAGGTATCGACGCCTTCGGTCGCGACTCCGGTCTGGCGATCATTCCGGCGCCGCGTCTGCTGCCCCGGATCATCAAGGTGCCGGAAGAAGTCGGCGGCGCCGGCGACAACTATGTGTTCCTGTCGTCGATGATCCACGCCCACGCCGATGACCTGTTCCAGGGCATGAAGGTCAAAGGCTGCTACCAGTTCCGTCTGACCCGAAACGCCGACCTGGCGCTCGATTCCGAAGACGTCGAAGACCTGGCCCGCGCTCTGCGTGGCGAGTTGTTCTCGCGGCGCTACGGTGACGCGGTGCGTCTGGAAGTCGCCGACACTTGCCCGAAACACCTCTCGGACTATCTGCTCAAGCAGTTCAACCTGAGCGAGACCGAGCTGTATCAAGTCAACGGCCCGGTCAACCTGACGCGCCTGTTCAGCATCACCGGTCTGGACAGCCATCCGGAGCTGCAATACACGCCGTTCACCCCGCAGATCCCGAAACTGCTGCAAAACAGCGAAAACATCTTCAGTGTGGTCAGCAAGCAGGACATCCTCCTGCTGCACCCGTTCGAGTCGTTCACCCCGGTGGTCGACCTGCTGCGTCAGGCCGCGAAAGACCCGCATGTGTTGGCCGTACGGCAAACCCTGTACCGCTCCGGCGCCAACTCCGAGATCGTCGATGCGCTGGTGGATGCCGCGCGTAACGGCAAGGAAGTCACTGCGGTGATCGAGCTGCGCGCGCGCTTCGACGAAGAATCCAACCTGCAACTGGCCAGCCGTCTGCAAGCGGCGGGCGCAGTGGTGATCTACGGCGTGGTCGGCTTCAAGACCCACGCCAAGATGATGCTGATCCTGCGCCGTGAGGCTGGCGAAATCGTCCGCTACGCGCACCTCGGTACCGGCAACTACCACGCCGGTAATGCCAAGCTCTACACCGACTACAGCCTGCTGACCTCCGACGACGCTTTGTGCGAAGACGTCGGCAAACTGTTCAGCCAGTTGATCGGCATGGGCAAGACGCTGCGCATGAAAAAGCTGCTGCATGCGCCGTTCACCCTGAAGAAGGGCATGCTCGACATGATTGCCCGCGAAACCCAGTTCGCCCTCGAAGGCAAACCGGCGCACATCATCGCCAAGTTCAACTCGCTGACCGATCCGAAGATCATCCGCGCGCTGTACAAGGCCAGCCAGTCCGGCGTGCGCATCGATCTGGTGGTGCGCGGCATGTGCTGCCTGCGTCCGGGCATCGCTGGGGTTTCGCACAACATTCATGTGCGCTCGATCATCGGCCGCTTCCTCGAGCACACGCGGGTGTTCTACTTCCTCAACGGCGGCGACGAGCAGATGTTCCTTTCCAGCGCCGACTGGATGGAGCGCAACCTCGACAAGCGCGTCGAGACTTGCTTCCCGGTGGAAGGCAAGAAGCTGCTGACCCGCGTCAAGAAGGAGCTGGAGCTGTACCTGACCGACAACACCCACAGCTGGAGTTTGCAATCGGACGGCCGCTACATTCGCAACACGCCAACCGGCAACCAGAACCCGCGCAGTGCGCAGGCGACGTTGCTGGAGCGGTTGGGCAGCCCGATATTGCCGGTGAGCAGCTGACCTTCAGCCCAATAAAAAGGCGATCCCTCGGGATCGCCTTTTTTGTACCTGCACTGATTCCGACCTGTGGCGAGGGGATTTATCCCCGTTGGGCGCGAAGCGACCCCTTGAGTCAAAATCGGGCCTGCTGCGCAGGCCAGCGGGGATAAATCCCCTCGCCACAATCAGTGTCAGTGCACCGTGAGAACAATCCCCACCCGCGTCAACCAGTCCGCCTCAAGCCCGAAATCCGCCTGGGTCAGCTGATTTTCATCCAGCCAGTTCTCCGGGAATTCCACATCGAGATGGTCGCCATTGGCATGCAGCGCCACCTGCGGCATCGCCTGGGTTCCACGAATGTGATGGAACAGAATGGCGAACCGCAGCAGCACGCACAGGCGAATCAGCTTGATGCCGTCATCGCCGAATTCGGCGAACTTGTCCTTGGGAATATTGCGCCGGTGCCCGCGCACCAATAGCGCGAGCATCTGCTGATCCTCGCGGGAGAAGCCGGCCAGATCGGAGTGTTCGATCAGGTAGGCGCCATGCTTGTGGTAGTGATAGTGCGCGATGTCGAGGCCGACTTCGTGGACTTTCGCCGCCCAGCCGAGCAGTTCGCGCCAGATACCGTCATCCAGTTCCCAGTCGACGGCGACCTGATCGAACGCGTGCAGGGCCTTGCGTTCGACCCGCGCCGCTTGTTCCAGATCGACGTGATAGCGCTCCATCAGCGAGGTCAGGGTGCGTTCGCGCACGTCTTCGTGATGATGGCGGCCGAGCAGGTCGTAGAGCACGCCTTCACGCAGCGCGCCTTCACAATGATCCATGCGTTGCAGTTCGAGGGCGTCGAAGATCGCTTCGAGAATCGCCAGGCCCGCCGGGAAGATCGCGCGGCGGTCAGGCTTGATGCCTTCGAAATCGATCTTGTCGGCGTCGCCGAGCTTGAACAGTTTGCGCTTGAGCCACGCCAGGCCTTCGGCGTTGACCTCGCCGCTGCCGTGGCCGCCAGCCTTCAGGGCCAGGCCGATGGCGCGAATCGTACCGGAGGAGCCGATGGCTTCATCCCAGGTCAGGCGATGCAGGGCGTGCTCGATGCTCATGATTTCCAGGCGCGCCGCCGTGTAGGCCTGGGCGTAGCGGGCCGGAGTGATCTTGCCGTCCTTGAAGTAGCGCTGGGTGAAACTCACGCAGCCCATTTGCAGGCTTTCGCGCAGCAGCGGCTCGAAGCGCTGGCCGATGATGAATTCGGTACTGCCGCCGCCGATGTCGGCGACCAAACGTTTGCCTGGGGTGTCGGCGAGTGTGTGCGAAACGCCGAGATAGATCAGGCGCGCTTCTTCACGGCCGGAGATGACTTCTACCGTGTGGCCGAGGATTTCCTCGGCGCGGCGGATGAACTCGCCACGGTTGCGTGCTTCACGCAGGGCGTTGGTGCCGACGATGCGCACGGCGCCGAGCGGCATACCGTTGATCAGTTGCGCAAAGCGCTTGAGGCAATCGAGGCCGCGCTGCATCGATTCTTCGTTGAGCTGGCGCGCATCGTCGATGCCAGCGGCCAGTTGCACCTTCTCGCCGAGGCGCTCGAGGATGCGGATTTCGCCGTTCTGGGCCTTGGCCACGACCATGTGAAAGCTGTTGGAGCCCAGGTCGATTGCGGCGATCAGGGACAGATTCTTGGCTTGGGATTGCGGCATGGTCAGGGGGTCTCGGTCGATAACCCCGACATCGTGCCACGATCAAACGCTGGCGCCAACGCACATGGTTCAAACCGCCGGAGCGCGCACCCCGAACCTGATCGTTCCCACGCTCCGCGTGGGAATGCCTCACCGGACGCTCTGCGTCCGCTTTTGGGACGCGGAGCGTCCCTGGCTGCATTCCCACGCGGAGCGTGGGAACGATCAACAGGACAGAGGGCCTTTCAGGCTGTCGCTTCCACCGTGCCAATAAAGTTCGCCAGCTCCGCCGTCTGCGGATTGGCAAACAATACCTTCGGATCGCCCACCTCGTGCACCTTGCCATGGTGCATGAAGACCAATTTATCGCCGACTTCCCGGGCAAAGCGCATCTCGTGGGTGACCATGATCAGCGTCATGCCTTCCTTGGCCAACTGCCGCACCACGCTGAGCACTTCATTGACCAGTTCCGGGTCCAGTGCCGAAGTGATTTCATCGCACAGCAACACCTTCGGCGACATCGCCAAAGCCCGGGCGATCGCCACCCGCTGCTGCTGACCGCCGGACAAGCGGTCCGGAAAGGCATCGAATTTCTCCCCGAGCCCGACTCGCTCGAGCATTTCCCGCGCCAGTTCGGCTGCCTTGGCCTTGGGTACTTTCTGCACCACTTGCGGCGCGAGCATGACGTTTTCGCCGACGGTCAGGTGCGGGAACAGGTTGAACTGCTGGAAGACCATGCCGACCTTCTGTCGCAGGCTGCGCAGATCAGCGCGGGCGGCGTCGAGGTATTCGCCGTCGACTTCGATCACGCCGTCGTTGATCGACTCCAGGCCGTTGAGTGTGCGCAACAGAGTCGATTTGCCCGAGCCGCTGCGGCCGATGATCGCCACGACCTGGCCTTCCTCGACGCTGAGATCGATGCCTTTGAGTACGTGGTGATCGCCGTAGTATTTATGCAGGGCGGAAATTCTAAGCAGAGGCATGCAGTCTCCTTTCCAGGTAGCGCGCACTGAGGGACAAGGGGTAGCAGAGCAGGAAGTAGCCGAGGGCGACGAGGCCGTAGACCATGAACGGTTCGAACGTGGCGTTGGCGAGCATGCCGCCGGTCTTGGTCAGTTCGGTGAAGCCGATGATCGAGGTCACCGCTGTGCCTTTGACCACTTGCACCGAGAAGCCTACGGTCGGCGCCACGGCGATGCGCAGCGCTTGCGGCAGAATCACGTAGCGCAATTGCTCGAGCGGATTGAGCGCCAGGCTCGACGAAGCTTCCCACTGACCGTGGGGAATGGCCTCGACGCAGCCGCGCCAGATCTCTGCCAGATAGGCGCTGGTGAACAAGGTCAAAGCGATCGCGGCGGCCATCCACGGCGAAATCTCGATCCCGGCCAGCGCCACGCCGAAGAACACCAGAAACAGCTGCATCAGCAGCGGCGTGCCCTGAAACAGCTCGATCCAGGTGCGGGCGATGCTGCTGGGCAGTGTGTTCTTGGAGATGCGCATCACCAGAATCAGCAGGCCGACGAGGCCGCCGCCGATGAATGCCACCAGCGACAGCGCCAGCGTCCATTGCAGGCCGGTGAGCAGGTTGCGCAGGATGTCCCAGAAAGTGAAATCGCTCATTGGCTGCTCCTCGCAATGAACCGGCGGCCGAACCAGTTGAGCAACTGGCGGATCAGCAGCGCCATGCACAGATAGATCAGGGTGGTCAGCGCATAGGTTTCAAAGGCGCGGAAGTTGCGTGACTGAATGAAGTTGGCGGCGAAGCTCAATTCTTCCGTGGCGATCTGCGAACACACCGCCGAACCGAGCATGACGATGATGATCTGGCTGCTCAGCGCCGGCCAGACCTTGCCCAGCGCCGGCAGCAGGACGACGTGGCGGAACGCTTCGAAGCGCGTCATCGCCAGTGCCGCAGCCGCTTCCAGCTGCCCGCGCGGAATCGCCTGGATGCCGGCGCGGATGATTTCGGTCGAATAGGCGCCAAGGTTGATCACCATCGCCAGCACTGCCGCCTGCCACTCGGAAATCTGCACGCCAAGCGACGGCAGGCCGAAGAAGATGAAGAACAGTTGCACCAGAAACGGCGTGTTGCGGATCAACTCGACGTAGACGCCGAAGATCGCCGAGAACGGGCGGATTTGCCACGCCCGCACCAGCGCCCCGACAATCCCGACGCCGACCCCGAGCAGCGCGCCGATGGCGGTCAGCTCAAGGGTGAACAGTGCGCCGCGCAGCAGCAGGTCGGTGTTTTCCACCACCGGCAAAAAATCGAACTGATAAGCCATGAACGTCTCCCGCGCAGTCGATCAGAGATCGGCCGGCAGCGGCTCTTTCAGCCAGGTCTGCGAGTTCTTTTCCAGCGCGCCGTCAGCCTTGGCGGTGTTGAGGATGTCGTTGACCTTGGCCAGCAACGCCGCTTCGTTCTTGTTCACACCGACGTAGACCGGCGAATCCTTGAGCTTCACCTTCAGCGCCGGCACGCGCTTGGGGTTCTTCTCGCTGATGGCCACCATCACCACGTTGCCGCTGGCGATCAGATCGACCTGGCCTGCCAGATAAGCAGCGATGGTCGAGTTGTTGTCTTCGAAACGTTTGATGGTCACGCCTTCGGGGGCGACTTTGCTCAGCTCGATGTCTTCGATGGCGCCCCGGGTGACGCTGATGGTCTTGCCCTTGAGGTCGTCGAGGCTGGTGATCGCAGCGTCTGGCGGACCGAACACGGCGAGGTAGAACGGCGCATAGGCGCGGGAGAAGTCGATGACTTTCTCGCGCTCTGCGTTTTTGCCGAGGCTGGAAATCACCAGATCGACTTTGCCGGTGGTGAGGAACGGGATGCGGTTGGTGCTGTTGACCGGGGTCAGTTCAAGTTTGACCTTGAGTTGGTCAGCGAGCAGTTTCGCCGTGTCGATATCCAGGCCGCGCGGTTTCATGTCCGGGCCGACCGAGCCGAACGGCGGGAAGTCCTGGGGCACGGCGACTTTCAGCGTGCCGCGTTTGACCACGTCGTCCAGACCGTCGGCGTGAGCGGGGGCCTGGCACAGCAGCAGGCCGGCAAACAGGGAAGCGAGGAGGGCGCTGTAACGCTGGGTCATGGACAATCTCCGGATCGGCGGGAAGTGGTTGCTGCGATCGGACAGAGCATGGGCCGTGCCAACAGGCGGATTTCGCCCCGGCAGGCCGCGGCATCAGCGGCTTCGTTCGGTCTTACTGGTCTGAACAGTCAACTCGGTTTTCGCACTGCGATGGCGCATCGGCAGTGCGCGCCGAACCCCGCTGGGGCACGACTTGCCGGACTCGACGAATAGCTTTACAACTAGCCGCACCTTGGCCCTGACGCGTCCGCACATCATGAATTCGATCTCCCGCGCCGTACCCGAAGTGGCGCTGCAAGCGATCCGCAAACTGATCACCGAACAGGGCTTCGGCGCTGGCGATGCGTTGCCTTCGCAACGGGATCTGGCGCTGCAACTGGGCGTCAGTCGGGCATCGTTGCGTGAAGCGCTGTCGTCGCTCAGTGCACTGGGCGTGGTCAGCATTCAGCCGGGCAAGGGCGTGTTCGTGCAGTCACCGGTCGAATTGTCGCGCGGCGACAACGCGCCAGGCTGGTCGTTTGCGGCGCAGGCATCACCGCTGGATATCTTTCAATTGCGCTATGCGCTCGAAGGGTTTGCAGCAGGGTTGGCGGCGGTGACGTTGAGCACGTTCGATCTGGATGCGCTGGAAGACAACGTTGCGGCCATGCGCGAGCAATTGAAGCTCGGCGACTTTGAGGCAGCGGCGAAACTCGACTTCGAATTCCACCGACGCATCCTTCTTGCCAGCGGTAATCAGGCGATGCTGAGCATTCTCACCGCCAGCGCCGAGATCTTCCTCGAAAGCCAGAAACTGCCGTTCATCCGCGCCGAGCGCGCCATGGAAACCTGGCAGGAACATCGCAAGATCCTCCGTGCCCTGGCGCGCCGCGCGTCGGGGGCGGCGCAGAAAGCCATGCAGGAACACGTGCGCAACGCCGCCCTGCGTACCGGAATCGCCTTCATCGCTCCCGCCACGGCGTGACTTGAGCTATACCCAAACTCATCAAGGGCCATAGCAACACTCAATCATCTGCGGCTTCCTGAACAAGGGAAGGGCGGCTATGATGGGCCACGTTTTTTTGCTTACAACCTGGAGAATTCCATGAGCAGCGATCTGATCAAACACGTTAGCGACGCTAGCTTCGAAGCCGACGTACTCAAGGCCGAAGGCGCTGTCCTGGTCGACTACTGGGCTGAATGGTGCGGCCCTTGCAAAATGATCGCACCGGTTCTGGACGAGATTGCCGAGACTTACAAAGGCAAGCTGACCGTCGCCAAACTGAACATCGACGAAAACCAGGAAACCCCGGCCAAGCATGGCGTGCGTGGTATCCCGACGCTGATGCTGTTCAAGAACGGCAACGTTGAAGCGACCAAGGTCGGCGCACTGTCGAAGTCGCAGCTGGCGGCGTTCCTCGACGCCAACATCTGAGCGTCGCAGTAAAACGCTGAAAAAAAGCCCCGCAAATCGCGGGGCTTTTTGCGTATTCAGGGCTAGACGCTCCGAAACTCAGGTGGTACATTCGGCCCCGCACTGGTTTCTCCAATGCCCCCTGCTAGCCGTCGCCGACGCACTCCTTTTCGAATTAGTTCGCGATCCTGTCGCCTTCTCCGCGGCGCGGCCTCATTAAGCCAAAAGCTTAATTTCCCCCCCCTCCATAAATGATTACGTCATTCCTATATGAATCTGACTGAACTCAAGCAAAAGCCGATTACCGAACTGCTCGAATTGGCCGAACAGATGGGCATAGAAAATATGGCCCGTTCGCGCAAGCAGGACGTGATTTTCTCCCTGCTGAAAAAGCACGCGAAAAGCGGCGAGGAAATCTCCGGTGATGGCGTGCTGGAGATTCTCCAGGACGGCTTCGGCTTCCTGCGCTCCGCAGACGCTTCCTACCTCGCCGGCCCTGACGACATCTACGTCTCGCCGAGCCAGATCCGCCGCTTCAATTTGCGCACCGGTGACACCATCGTTGGCAAGATCCGCCCTCCGAAGGAAGGCGAGCGGTATTTCGCCCTGCTCAAGGTCGACACGATCAACTTCGATCGTCCGGAGAACGCGAAAAACAAGATTCTCTTCGAGAACCTGACGCCGCTGTTCCCGACCGTGCGCATGAAGATGGAAGCCGGCAACGGTTCCACCGAAGACTTGACCGGTCGCGTGATCGACCTGTGCGCACCGATCGGCAAAGGCCAGCGTGGCCTGATCGTCGCACCGCCGAAAGCCGGTAAAACGATCATGCTGCAGAACATCGCAGCGAACATCGCCCGTAACAATCCTGAAGTTCACCTGATCGTGCTGTTGATCGACGAGCGTCCGGAAGAAGTGACCGAAATGCAGCGCACCGTGCGCGGCGAAGTGGTTGCCTCGACCTTCGACGAGCCGCCGACCCGTCACGTGCAGGTTGCTGAAATGGTGATCGAGAAGGCCAAACGCCTGGTCGAGCACAAGAAAGACGTGGTGATCCTGCTCGATTCCATCACCCGTCTGGCCCGTGCCTACAACACCGTGATCCCGAGCTCCGGCAAGGTATTGACCGGTGGTGTCGATGCCCACGCCCTCGAGAAGCCGAAGCGTTTCTTCGGTGCCGCGCGTAACATCGAAGAAGGCGGCTCGCTGACCATTATCGCCACCGCGCTGGTTGAAACCGGCTCGAAGATGGACGAAGTGATCTACGAAGAGTTCAAGGGTACCGGCAACATGGAACTGCCTCTGGATCGCAAGATTGCCGAGAAGCGTGTGTTCCCGGCCATCAACATCAACCGCTCCGGCACCCGCCGCGAAGAGTTGCTGACCGCCGACGACGAACTGCAGCGCATGTGGATTCTGCGCAAGCTGCTGCACCCGATGGACGAAGTGGCCGCCATCGAGTTCCTGGTCGACAAGCTGAAGACGACCAAGACCAACGACGAGTTCTTCTTGTCGATGAAACGCAAGTAATACGCTGGCGTTTCAACAAAGGACGCTCCCGCAAGGGGGCGTTTTTTTTTGCCCCGAAAAATCTCGCGCCCATCACGGATATCTGTTGATGGGCCGATTTTGCGGCGTCGGCAGCGCACTGCTGAGTCCCAGGCTTGCCCCTTCGCCGCAGCGCGGGGGCCACAATCGAGCAATGACGGGCTGCTGTTTGCCCCTCAGAGCAGGTAGGATGTACGCCTATTTTGAGGGTGCCATCGTCAATGAAATTCAAGGATCTTCGGGATTTCGTGCAGCAGCTTGAGCAGCGCGGAGAGTTGAAACGCATCCAGATTCCCGTCTCGCCGGTGCTGGAGATGACTGAGGTGTGCGACCGCACGCTGCGGGCCAAAGGCCCGGCACTGTTGTTCGAGAAGCCTACCGGTTACGACATTCCGGTGCTCGGCAACCTGTTCGGCACGCCCGAGCGCGTGGCCATGGGCATGGGCGCCGAGTCGGTCAGCGAACTGCGCGAAATCGGCAAGCTGCTGGCCTTTCTCAAGGAGCCGGAGCCGCCGAAGGGCTTGAAGGACGCCTGGTCGAAACTGCCGATCTTCCGCAAGATCATTTCGATGGCGCCGAAAGTCGTCAAAGACGCGGTGTGCCAGGAAGTGGTCATCGAAGGCGACGACGTCGATCTGGCGATGTTGCCGGTGCAGACCTGCTGGCCCGGCGACGTCGGCCCGCTGATCACCTGGGGTCTGACGGTCACCAAAGGTCCGAACAAGGAACGCCAGAACCTCGGTATCTACCGCCAGCAAGTGATCGGCCGCAACAAGGTGATCATGCGCTGGCTCAGCCATCGTGGCGGTGCTCTCGATTTTCGCGAGTGGTGCGAGAAGCACCCGGGCCAGCCGTTCCCGGTGTCCGTGGCCCTTGGCGCCGATCCGGCGACGATTCTCGGTGCCGTGACGCCGGTGCCGGACAGCCTCTCCGAATATGCTTTCGCAGGGCTCTTGCGCGGTAACCGCACCGAACTGGTCAAGTGCCGGGGCAACGATCTGCAAGTGCCGGCCACCGCCGAAATCATCCTCGAAGGCGTGATCCATCCCGGCGAAATGGCCGACGAAGGCCCGTATGGCGACCACACCGGTTACTACAACGAAGTCGACAGCTTCCCGGTGTTCACCGTCGAGCGCATCACCCACCGGATCAAACCGATCTACCACAGCACCTACACCGGGCGGCCGCCGGATGAGCCGGCGATTCTCGGCGTGGCGCTGAACGAAGTGTTCGTACCGATTCTGCAGAAGCAGTTCCCGGAGATCACTGACTTCTACCTGCCGCCGGAAGGCTGCTCGTACCGCATGGCTGTGGTGACGATGAAGAAGTCGTATCCGGGGCATGCCAAGCGCGTGATGCTCGGCGTCTGGTCGTTTTTGCGACAGTTCATGTACACCAAGTTCGTTATCGTCACTGACGACGATATCAACGCACGGGACTGGAACGACGTGATCTGGGCCATCACCACGCGCATGGACCCCAAGCGCGACACGGTGATGATCGACAACACGCCGATCGACTACCTCGACTTCGCTTCGCCGATTTCCGGCCTGGGCTCGAAAATGGGCCTGGATGCCACCCACAAGTGGCCGGGCGAAACCACTCGCGAGTGGGGCCGCGTGATCGTCAAGGACGACGCCGTCACCCAACGGATCGATGCCATCTGGAATCAGTTAGGAATAGATTGATGCGTGTAACCCTGCAGCCTTCCGGAGCCGTGCTCGAGATCCAACCCGGTGAGCGGATTCTCGACGGTGCGCGGCGCCTGGGCTATGACTGCCCGCAAAGCTGCCGCAACGGCAATTGCCACGTGTGTGCAGCGCTGCTGGTCGAGGGCCGCGTCGAGCAGGCCGGCAAAGTCCACGATCATGGCGAGTTCTACACCTGCATCGCCGCACCGCTGGAAGACTGCGTGCTGCTGTGGGATGGCGTGCTCGCGCTGGGTGAACTGCCGGTGCGCAGCCTGTCGTGTCAGGTCATCGAGTGTCGCGAGGTCGGCGGCGACACCTGGCGCGTGCGTCTGCGTGCGCCAGCAGGCAAGCCGCCGCGCTATCACGCCGGGCAATATTTGATGATCGAGCGCGAGAGCGGTGAGAAGTCGGCGTTCTCCATGGCTTCGGCACCCCACGGCGGACGTGATCTGGAAATCCATGTGCTGGCGCGCGAAACCAGTGCGTTGAGCCTGATCGAGCAGCTGCAACGCAACCCGATGGTGCGTGTCGAGCTGCCCTTTGGCGACACCCATCTTGCGGAGCTGCCCGACGGTCCGCTGGTGTTGATCGCCGCCGGCACCGGCATGGGCCAGATTCACAGTCTGATCGAACATTGCCGCGCCGAAGGCTTCAAGCATCCAGTGCATCTGTATTGGGGCGTACGCCGCCCGGAAGATTTTTATCAGATCGAGCACTGGGATGAATGGCTGAAGCTGCCCAATCTGTTCCTGCACAAAGTGGTCAGCGACCAGTGCGGCTGGGAAGGGCGCTGCGGGATGCTGCACGAGGCGGTTTGCGAAGATTTCCCCGATCTGAAGGCGCTGCACGTCTATGCCAGCGGTTCGCCAGCGATGGTTTACGGCACCTTGGACGCGCTGGTCGAGGCGGGCATGGATGCGCATCAGATGCGCGCCGATGTGTTCGCCTACGCGCCGCGCTCCTGATACTTATAACTTGGCATATAGCCGATTGGTATTTATCTAATTAGGCAAATACCGCTAGGTTATATATCAATCAGGCAATTAAGCAGTGGCACTTAATTTGCCTTAAAACATATGTGCCTTATTGTTACAGCGGTGCGTTCTATTAAGTAATTCTTCACCCGCGGGGAGCTGAACGCTATTCGCCATGAGCGCCATTGAAAACGCAATTCTGAACCTGGCTTACCCTCCGCGGCTCGATCTTGGGCCGCAGCTGACGCACGAACAACTTCTCGCTTCCATGCAATCGACCATGGCGCGCCACAAGGGCGGGCCGGTGTGGCTGTTCGCCTATGGTTCGCTGATCTGGCGGCCGGAATGCACGGCAGTCGAGCGCATGCGCGGTCGCGTGCATGGCTATCATCGCGGCTTGTACCTGTGGTCCCACGAGCATCGGGGTACCCCGGAAATGCCCGGTCTGGTGTTCGGTCTGGATCGTGGTGGTTCATGCAGTGGCTTTGCCTACCGCTTGCCGGAAGACAATCTCGATACCGCGCTGTATGCGCTGTGGAAACGCGAGATGCCGTTTCCCTCGTATCGCCCGCACTGGCTCAATTGCCGGCTCGAAGATGGCACTCAGGTGCAGGCCTTGGGATTCGTTCTGGAGCGTCACCTGCCGAGCTATGCCGGCAACTTGCCGGATCATGTGCTCAGCCAGGTGTTCGCCAGCGCCAGCGGGCGTTACGGCACCACTCGCGATTATGTCGAGCAGACCGCGCACGCCCTGCGCAGCCACGCCATGCCGGATCGAAATCTGGAGGCGCGGCTCAAGCGCTGTAAATCACACAGCGATCAGGCGACCGCTTCACGGCTCTGACTGGCGACTTGCTTGTGCCACAGCGTTGGCGCAAGGAAGGCCATCGCCAGCAGGCAAGCGCCGACCAGCAGCACGAAACCGCCATCCCAGCCGAAGTGGTCAACGGTGTAGCCCATCGCCGCACTGGCCGCGACCGAACCCCCAAGATAACCGAACAGACCGGTGAAGCCCGCTGCAGTACCGGCGGCTTTCTTCGGCGCCAGTTCCAGCGCTTGCAGGCCGATCAGCATCACCGGGCCGTAGATCAGGAAGCCGATCGACAGCAGGGCGATCATGTCGACCATCGGATTGCCGGCCGGATTGAGCCAGTACACCAGAGTCGCCACAGTCACCAGGGCCATGAACACCATGCCGGTCAGACCACGGTTGCCACGGAAGATCTTGTCCGACATCCAGCCGCACAGCAGCGTGCCCGGGATGCCTGCCCACTCGTAGAAGAAATAGGCCCACGAGGTTTTATCCACGGTGAAGCCCTTGGCTTCCTTCAGGTACGTCGGCGCCCAGTCCAGCACGCCGTAGCGCAGCAAGTAGACGAAAACGTTGGCCAGAGCGATGTACCAGAGCATTTTGTTGCGCAGCACGTATTTGACGAAGATTTCCTTGGCGCTGAATTCGTCTTCGTGGCTGGCGTCGTAGCCTTCCGGGTAGTCGTTCTTGTACTGCTCGATCGGCGGCAGGCCGACCGATTGCGGGGTGTCGCGCATGGTGATGAAGGCGAATACCGCCACGCCCAGCGCGACCGCTGCCGGGACGTAAAACGCCGCATGCCAGTCATTGAACAGGCCCATGCCGATCAGGAACAGCGGGCCGATCAGACCGCCGCCGACGTTATGCGCTACGTTCCACACCGACACCACGCCGCCGCGTTCCTTCTGCGACCACCAGTGCACCATGGTCCGCCCGCTCGGCGGCCAGCCCATGCCCTGCGCCCAGCCGTTGATGAACAGGAGAATGAACATCATCGTCACGCTGGACGTTGCCCACGGCGCGAAACCGAAAATGAACATCACCCCGGCCGAGACCAGCAGACCGAACGGCAGGAAGAAGCGCGGGTTGGAACGGTCGGACACCAGGCCCATGAGGAACTTCGACAAACCGTAAGCGATGGCGATCGCCGACATCGCCAGACCAAGGTCGCCACGGCTGTAGCCTTCATCGATCAGGTACGGCATGGCCAGGGAGAAGTTCTTGCGCAGCAGGTAGTAACCGGCGTAGCCGATAAAGATACCGGCGAAGATCTGCCAGCGCAGGCGGCGGTAGGTGCTGTCTATTTTTTCTTCAGGCAATGGAGCCTGATGTGCGGCAGGACGAAAGAAAGCAAACATTCAAGAGCTCCAGTTTTCTTGTTTTGACTGCGGATGCGAATGTTACAGTTTCGTTACCGAAAATAGCATCGCTTCACGTCGGCAAAACAGCGGAAATTTGGGCAGATGAGCGTTCCTTTATGAACATGTCGCTCTGAGATAAGAAGGCGGCGCTGAGGGGATGGTGGCTCGGGTGGGTTTCTGCGGTTTAACGTATTGGCGAGGCGGATCTCAGCGTTAAAGCGATCCGGATGGTTGCTCCGGATCGCTCCATGTTTTAACGAACCTGAACAACAACCTTGCCCACAGCCTTGCGCTGGCCGAGATCATCGATCGCCTGCGCCGCATTGCTCAGCGGATACACCTGCGATACCAGAGGTTTCAGCTTGCCCTCGGCAAACCAGGCGAACAGCTGCTGGAAGTTGGCTGCGTTGTCCTGGGGCTGGCGTTGGGCAAAGGAGCCCCAGAACACGCCGAGTACCGCCGCGCCTTTGAGCAGGGCGAGGTTGACCGGCAGTTCCGGGATGCGTCCGCTGGCGAAGCCGATCACCAGCAGGCGACCGTTCCAGGCGATGGCGCGGATGGCCTGGTCGAACAGGTCGCCGCCGACCGGGTCGTAGATCACGTCGGCGCCCTGGCCGTCGGTGAGGCGTTTGATCTCCTCCTTGAGGCTGGCTTCGCTGTAGTTGATCAGCTCATCGGCGCCGGCAGCCTTGGCCACCGCGAGTTTTTCGGCGCTGCTGGCGGCGGCGATCACGCGGGCGCCCATGGCTTTGCCGATCTCCACCGCGGCGAGGCCGACGCCGCCCGACGCGCCGAGCACCAGCAGGGTTTCGCCCGGTTGCAGTTGGGCGCGTTGCTTGAGTGCGTGCATCGACGTGCCGTAGGTCATGCTGAATGCAGCGGCAATGTTGAAGTCCATCGACGGTGGAATCGGCAACACGTTGTAGCCCGGCACCGCCACCTGCTCGGCAAAACTGCCCCAACCGGTCAACGCCATGACCCGGTCGCCGACTTTCAGATGGCTGACCTTTTCCCCCACTTCACGCACCACGCCCGCCGCTTCACCGCCCGGCGAAAACGGGAAGGGCGGTTTGAACTGGTACTTGCCCTCGATGATCAGCGTGTCCGGGAAATTGACTCCGGCAGCGTGCACGTCCAGCAGGATTTCATTCTTCTTGGCGACAGGACTGGCGACGTCTTCCAGCACCAGCGATTCGGCAGGGCCGAAGGCTTTGCACAGCACGGCTTTCATCAGGGCTATTCCTTTGGGAGTGATGGCCGATAAGTGTAGGTGTGTGAATCAACGGGTCAACGAGCATGCCCGGCCCTGATAGTCAGCCATAAGCTTGTGCTTGCGCGGCGGGTCGTTATGCTAGGCCGCAAACCGGATAAGGAGCGAATTGTGAAAGCGTGGATCATGTTGTTGCTGGCCCTGTCTCTGCCTGTGGCAGCACTGGCCGAAGAAGCCAAAGAAGGCGAGGCGCCGAAGGTCAATTACATCACCCTGAGCCCGCCGTTCGTCGGCAACTATGGCCTGGACGGCACCGCCAAGCTCAAGGTCTACAAGGCCGATGTGGCATTGCGTGTGACTGGTGAGGAGGCGACCAAACTGGTCAAGGCCAACGAGCCGCTGATCCGCAATCAGCTGGTGGCGTTGTTCACTCAGCAGTCGACCGAGGCGATGGGCAGCATCGAGGGCAAGGAAAAGCTGCGTCAGGAAGCGTTGAAGCAGACCCAGCAGGTCATGAATGACGAGACCGGCAAGCCTGTTGTTGAGGATCTGTTGTTCAACAACCTGATCATTCAGTAAGTCATTCGCTGTCCGGGCAGGCCTCTTCGCGAGCAGGCTCACTCCCACATTGGACTGCATGTTCCTGTGGGAGCGAGCCTGCTCGCGAAAGCTATTTATCAGGCAAAAATGAATCAGGGTTTGAGCGCGATGACTGCCGCCCACTGCTCCGCCGTCACCGGCATCACCGACAACCGCGAGCCCTTGTGCACCAGCGGCAGCTCCGCCAGCGCCGTCTGCTGCTTCAGATAATCGAGCTTCAACACCCGTTTGAACGTCTCGACATGCTCGACATCGATCGCGCTCCAGGCATTTTTTTCTGCAGTAGCCTTCGGATCGAAGTAATGGCTGTCGGGCTCCAGCGCCGTCGGATCGGGATACGCTGCTTCGATAATTTTGCCAATTCCGGCAATCCCCGGCTCGGGGCAGCTGGAATGGTAGAAAAAGAACTCGTCACCAACGGCCATCGCCCGCAGGAAATTGCGCGCCTGATAATTGCGAACCCCGTCCCAGCGCGCCTTGCCGAGCTTTTCCAGACCCTTGATCGAGAGTTCGTCGGGCTCTGATTTCATCAGCCAGTAGGCCATGTCGTGTGCTCCTGAAGCGGTCATTGGGCAGGTTGTCGGGCAATTTTATGACAAACCGACAGTCGGTTGACGTCAGCGTTTGCGCACAGGTTCACGTTGCCGCAAAATGCCGGCCTTTAAAGCTTGACGCTGCTGCACGGCCTACGAACGGAAACCGCTGCTGTCATCGTGATGATGTGCCTTGAGGGGGGCAATCGATGAAACGCAAACCGGATTTGCTATGGACTTTGGTAATTTTGTTTGGCCTGGGCGTGGTGACCACCGGTTACGCGCAGAGCCTGTGGGCGAACAAGACCGACGCGCCGATTGAAGTGGCGCAACAGGTGCAACAGTCGACCGCTTTCAAACGCTGAACCTGTCTCTTCGACGCCGCTGTTCCATGCGGCGTCTACTCTGCGAAATACCACGCCTTGTCGGTAACCGTGCCTTGTAACGGCACATCCCAACTCGCCTGCGCTAAACGCTCGACCTTCTGACACTCATGGGCCAGGCCCAGCAGCGTCGGCTTGCGCCAGTTCTTGCGCCGGGCCAGATAGGCGAGGCTGCGATCATAAAATCCGCCGCCCATGCCCAGGCGCCCGCCGACATCGTCAAACCCCACCAGCGGCAACAGCACCAGATCCAGCGCCCAGACCTTGCGTTGCCGAGCCAGATTGGCCCGGGGCTCGAGGATGCGGAAGCGATTGGGCGTGAGCTTTTCGCCGGGGCGGATGCGCTGGAAGACCATTTTCGTTCGTGGCCACGCGCTGAGTACCGGCAGATAAGTCGCCTTGCCACGACGCTGGGCTTCGCGCAGCAGCAGGCGCGGATCGATTTCACCGTCGGTGGGCAAATACAGAGAGATATGTTTCGCCCGGCGAAAGTGCGGGTCTTGCGCCAATTGCCGGAACAGGCCTTTGGCCGCCCGGCGTTGTTCGCCCGGCGTCAGTGCGCGGCGCGCCTTGCGCAGCAGGCGGCGGAGTTGCGGGCGGGGCAGCAGCGCGGGTTCGGTCATGGTTCGGCTTCGGCAGGTGGATGCAAAAACGTACGCATAAAAAATCCGATGTCGGCATACACCGACATCGGATTCGAATCAGGCTCCCCGGATGAACCGCTGTCAACTCAGCCCTTGAACCCGAAAGTTCAAGGTGGAAGAAGCAGTAGACTTTAAGGCTTTCCGTCTAGCGGACATGCACACCAGCCCAACGTGCAACTTCCAGGGTAGTGCGAATCGGCTCCGGGACATCGTCAACTGGCAAGCACCCCAGGGAGTGCCGCGAGTATACCTCAAGCTGTCAGTCGAATCAGCCCTTGGCGGTGTTCTGATCGTCGGCCAGGACCAGATCGACACGATCGAGCAAGTCGCGCACCTGTTCGCGGGTCGAACCGCTGGCCTGGATGTCCGGGCGCTCTTCTTTGTGCAACAGGTCGTGGGTGATGTTCAGCGCGGCCATCACGGCAATGCGGTCGGCACCGATGACTTTGCCGCTGCTGCGGATCTCGCGCATCTTGCCGTCCAGGTAGCGGGCGGCGCTGACCAGATTGCTGCGTTCTTCCGGCGGGCAGATGATCGAATACTCTTTGTCGAGGATCTGCACGGTAACGCTATTGCTTGAACTCATGAGTCTTGCTCCAGGGCCTTGAGGCGCGAAATCATCGATTCGACCTTACGCCGGGCGATTTCGTTTTTTTCAATGAGGTGAGCGCGTTCCTCGCGCCAGGTTTTTTCCTGAGCTAGTAAGAGTGCGTTTTGACTCTTAAGTTGCTCGACTCGGCCAATCAGCAGTTCGAGTCTGGCCATCAGCGCTTGCAGGTCGGTGTCTTCCATTGGGTCCACGTGTTCGTCTGATGGGTGGTAACTGGCGGACAGCCTTTAATGGTCTTGGCGGGGCTGTCGATGTAGGATACAAGGCCTTCATTCTAGACATAGCGCCGTCTGGCGCCTAGCTGCCCATGACCATTGCGAATTCCCCGTACCAAGCCTTTGCCACCCTGCTGACTGCCAGCGGCCACAACGTCTCGCCTGCCGAACTGCACGGCGTGCTGCTCGGGCGCAGTTGCGCCGGGGCCGGCTTCGATCACGAAGGCTGGCTGATCGACGCCGCCGAACTGCTCGAAGGCGATATCCAGGACAACGTCCGCAATGCCCTGATCGGTCTGCAGGAGATGGTCAAAGGCGAGCTGACCGGCGACGACGTCACTGTCGTGCTGCTGCTGCCGACCGACGATGCACCGCTGGCCGACCGCGCTGCTGCACTGGGCGAGTGGTGCCAGGGCTTCCTCAGCGGTTTCGGCCTGAACTGCCGCGACAGCAGCATGCTCAGCACTGAAGCCACCGAAGTGCTGCAGGATCTGGCAGCCATTTCCCAGGTGCAGGACGCGCTGGAAGAATCCGATGACGGCGAATCCGACTACATGGAAGTCATGGAATACCTGCGCGTCGCGCCGTTGCTGCTGTTCTCGGAAACCAAGAAGTCCGATGTGCCGCCAGCCGCCAAACCTTCGCTGCATTAATCGCGTGCCAGGGAAAGCCATCTGCCCATGACCCATATCCCCAAAGCGGAATACAGCCGTCGCCGCAAGGCCCTGATGGCGCAGATGGAACCCAACAGCATCGCGATCCTGCCCGCCGCCGCGGTGGCAATCCGCAACCGCGACGTCGAGCACGTCTATCGTCAGGACAGCGACTTCCAGTACCTCAGCGGTTTCCCCGAGCCACAAGCCGTCATCGTCCTGATGCCCGGCCGCGAGCACGGCGAGTACATCCTGTTCTGCCGTGAACGCAACGCCGAACGCGAATTGTGGGATGGCCTGCGCGCAGGGCAGGAAGGCGCGATCCGCGAGTACGGCGCCGACGATGCTTTTCCGATTACCGACATCGACGACATCCTCCCGGGCCTGATCGAAGGCCGCGATCGGGTGTATTCGGCGATGGGCAGCAACCCTGAATTTGATCGGCACCTGATGGACTGGATCAACGTGATCCGTTCCAAGGCACACCTCGGCGCGCAGCCGCCGAATGAATTCGTTGCCCTGGATCATCTGCTGCACGACATGCGCCTGTATAAATCGGCGGCAGAAGTGAAGGTGATGCGCGAAGCCGCGCGGATTTCGGCGCAGGCGCATATCCGCGCGATGCAGGCCAGTCGTCCGGGGATGTATGAATACAGCCTCGAAGCCGAACTGGATTACGAATTCCGCAAGGGCGGGGCGAAGATGCCGGCCTACGGTTCGATCGTCGCCGCCGGGCGCAACAGCTGCATCCTGCATTACCAGCAGAATGACGCGTTGCTCAAGGACGGCGATCTGGTGTTGATCGACGCCGGTTGCGAGATTGATTGCTACGCCAGCGACATTACCCGCACGTGGCCGGTGAATGGCAAGTTCTCGCCGGAGCAGAAGGCGATCTACGAGTTGGTGCTGGCTTCGCAGGAAGCGGCATTCGCCGAGATCGCCCCCAATAAGCACTGGAATCAGGCGCACGAAGCCACGGTGCGGGTGATCACCGCAGGTCTGGTCAAGCTTGGCTTGTTGCAGGGCGAGGTTGACGAGTTGATCGCCAGCGAAGCCTACAAGGCCTTTTATATGCACCGCGCTGGCCACTGGCTGGGTATGGACGTGCATGACGTCGGCGAGTACAAGGTCGGCGGCGAATGGCGCGTGCTGGAGGTCGGCATGGCGCTGACCGTGGAGCCGGGCATCTACATCGCGGCGGACAATCAGAACGTGGCGAAGAAATGGCGCGGCATTGGCGTGCGCATCGAGGATGACGTGGTCGTGACCCGATCCGGTTGTGAAATCCTCACCAGCGGCGTGCCGAAAACCGTCGCCGAGATCGAAGCGCTGATGGCACAAGCAAGGACACACGCAGCATGAGTCGAGTCAATCTGGCAATCATCGGTGGCGGTCTGGTCGGCGCCAGTCTGGCGTTGGCGTTGCAGGCCGGGGCCAAGGCGCAGGGCTGGAAGATCGTCCTGATCGAACCGTTCGCCCCCGGCGACAGTTGGCAGCCGAGCTACGACGCCCGCTCTTCGGCGCTGTCGTTCGGCTCGCGGCAGATTTATCAGCGCCTGGGCGTGTGGCAGGAAATTTCCCGCCGCGCCGAGCCGATCAAACAGATTCACGTCTCCGACCGTGGCCGCTTCTCCACCGCGCGCTTGTCGGCGATGGAAGAGGGTGTGCCAGCGCTCGGTTACGTGGTGGAAAACGCCTGGCTCGGCCAGTGCCTGTGGCAGCACCTCGACAAAGACGTGATCACGTGGCGCTGCCCGGCGGAAGTCACGCGCATGGAACCGTTGGCCGATGGCTACCGCCTGACCCTCAACGACGAAACCACACTGGAATGCGATCTCGCGGTACTCGCCGATGGCGGCCGCTCCGGGTTGCGCGAACAGTTGGGCATCAACGTGCGCACGCGCCCGTACAACCAGAGCGCGCTGATCGCCAACATCACCCCGAGCGAAGCGCACAACGGCATGGCCTTCGAGCGCTTTACCGATGAGGGGCCGATGGCCCTGCTGCCGCTGCCGGACAATCGCTGCGCATTGGTGTGGACGCGGCTGGGCATGGACGCGCAGCGTCTGACTGAATTGAGCGAGCGTGATTTTCTCCGCGAGCTGCAAGGCGTGTTCGGTTACCGCCTCGGCACTTTGAAACAGGTCGGCGCACGGCATCTTTATCCGCTGTCACTGATCGAAGCTGAAGAACAGGTGCGCTCGCATCTGGCCGTGCTCGGCAACGCCGCACACAGCCTGCACCCGATCGCCGGCCAGGGCTTCAACCTTTCGCTGCGTGACGCCGATGCCTTGGCTGCCGCGCTGCTGGCCAGCGACAAGCCGCTGGGCGACTTCGCCACGTTGCAAGCCTATCGCGAACGGCAGCGCCTCGATCAGGACCTGACGGTGGGCTTCTCCGATCAGGTCACGCGCCTGTTCGGCAGCACCCAGCCGCTGGTGTCGCTGGGGCGCAATCTCGGCCTGCTCGGCCTCGACCTGCTGCCGCCAGCCAAGCGCTGGTTCGCCCGGCAGGCGATGGGCCTGGGAACCCGTCCGGATGCTTGAGTGGCTGAGCAAAAAATTCGGCAAGGCGCGGTTGATGCGCTGGGTAATGACCTTCTACCCACCGTATCTCGGCGCCGGAGTGCGCGTTCCGCACATCAGTGACGACTTTCGCGATGTGCAGGTGTCCATGGGTTTGGGCTGGTACAACCGCAACTACGTCGGCACCCAGTTTGGCGGCAGTCTGTATTCGATGGTCGACCCGTTCTTCATGTTGATGCTCATGGAAAACCTCGGTCCGAAGTACATCGTCTGGGACAAGGCCGCCGACATCGATTTCATTGCGCCGGGCAAAGGCCCGGTGTTCGCCCGGTTCAACATCGACCAGACTCTGCTCGACGAGATCCGCCGGCAGACCGCCAACGGCGATAAATACCTGCCGCAGTTGCAGGTCGACATTCATGACGGCGCCGGCAACCTCGTGGCGCGGGTCGGTAAAACCCTTTACGTGCGGCTCAAGCCGCAAGCGAGACAGGCCTAAAGCATGGAAATGCGCGCAGATCTGCTGATTGTCGGAGCCGGAATGGTCGGCAGCGCCCTGGCGCTGGCGTTACAGGACAGTGGGCTGGAAGTGCTGTTGCTCGACGGTAGCCCGCTGAGTGTCAAACCCTTCGCTGCCGACGCTGCGTTCGAACCGCGCGTCAGCGCATTGTCCGCGGCGAGTCAGCGCATTCTCGAACGCCTTGGCGTCTGGGACGGCATCGCCCAGCGGCGCAGCAGCCCGTACACCGACATGCACGTCTGGGACGGCAGCGGCACCGGGCAGATTCATTTCTCGGCAAGCAGTGTGCATGCCGATGTGCTCGGCCACATCGTCGAAAACCGCGTGGTCCAGGATGCTCTGCTCGAGCGTTTGCATGACTGCGACCTGGGCATGCTGGCCAATGCGCGGCTGGAACAGATGCGTCGCTCCGGCGATGACTGGCTGCTGTCCCTGGCCGATGGCCGCACCTTGCGCGCACCGCTGGTGATCGCGGCGGACGGCGCCAATTCAGCGGTGCGCCGTCTCACTGGGGTGGCGACTCGCGAGTGGGATTATCTGCATCACGCCATCGTCACCAGCGTGCGCTGCAGCCAGCCGCACCGCAAAACCGCCTGGCAGCGCTTTACCGATCACGGGCCATTGGCGTTTCTGCCGCTGGAACGTGATGGTCAGCAGGACTGGTGCTCGATCGTCTGGTCGACCACACCGGCTGAAGCCGAGCGCTTGATGGCGCTGGAAGAGACTGCGTTTTGCGCTGAGCTGGAGCGCGCGTTCGAAGGGCGCCTCGGTGAAGTGATCAGCGCCGACCCGCGTCTGTGCGTGCCGCTGCGTCAGCGTCACGCCAAACGTTATGTCGCTGAAGGCCTGGCCTTGATCGGTGATGCGGCGCACACCATTCACCCGTTGGCGGGGCAGGGTGTGAACCTTGGTTTCCTCGATGCAGCGGTGCTGGCGGAAGTGTTGCTGCAAGCGCATCAGCGCGGTGAGCGACTGGCAGACGTGAAGGTGCTGAGCCGCTACGAGCGTCGGCGTATGCCGCACAATCTGGCGCTGATGGCGGCGATGGAAGGCTTCGAGCGGTTGTTCCAGGCCGACCCGCTGCCACTGCGCTGGTTGCGCAATGCCGGGTTGAAGCTGGTCGAGCAGATGCCCGAGGCGAAGGCGTTGTTTGTGCGCGAGGCGCTGGGGCTGACCGGTGATCTTCCAGCTCTGGCAAAGCCCTGACCGCCTCATTGAGGCTGATGCCCCTTCGCGAGCAGGCTCGCTCCCACAGTTGAGATGCATTCCAATGTGGGAGCGAGCCTGCTCGCGAAAGCGTCCGCCCACTTACCGCAGTTTTGAGTCGTGCAACATCTGGTAACGCCTTCCCCCAGTGTTCGATTGTGGTGGTAAATGTGAGTCCTTATCATTTGGCCCACCTTTCCCGACCGTGAGACCACTCCCATGTTGGCACCCAAGCGTCTTCTGACCGCACTGGCCTTGACCCTGATCGGCAGCACCACTGCCCAGGCCGCCGATGAGGTGGTGGTTTACTCGTCGCGTATCGATGAGCTGATCAAACCGGTATTCGATGCCTACACCGCCAAGACCGGGGTGAAGATCAAGTTCATCACCGACAAGGAAGCGCCGCTGATGCAGCGCATCAAGGCCGAAGGTGAAAACGCCACCGCCGATCTGCTGCTTACCGTCGATGCCGGCAACCTGTGGCAGGCCGAGCAGATGGGCATCCTCCAGCCATTCACCTCGAAAACCATCGACACCAACATTCCCGCGCAATATCGCTCGTCCACCCACGCCTGGACCGGCCTGAGCCTGCGCGCGCGGACCATCGCCTATTCCACCGAGCGGGTGAAGCCGGGTGAACTGACCACCTATGAAGCGCTGGCCGACAAGAATTGGGAAGGCCGCCTGTGCCTGCGCACGGCGAAGAAGGTCTACAACCAGTCGCTGACTGCGACCATGATCGAAGTCCACGGCGCCGAGAAGACCGAGAAAATCCTCAAGGGCTGGGTCAACAACCTGTCCACTGACGTGTTCTCCGATGACGTTGCAGTGCTGGAAGCGATCAACGCCGGGCAGTGCGACGTCGGCATCGTCAACACCTACTACTACGGTCGCCTGCACAAGCAGAAGCCTGAATTGCCGGTGAAGCTGTTCTGGCCGAATCAGGCCGATCGCGGTGTGCATGTGAACCTGTCGGGCATCGGCCTGACCAAACATGCACCGCACCCGGAAGCCGCGAAGGCGTTGGTCGAATGGATGACCACGCCTGAGGCACAGAAGATTTTTGCCGACGTGAACCAGGAATTCCCGGCCAACCCGGCGGTGGCGCCATCGGAAGAAGTGGCGGCGTGGGGCAAGTTTGTCGCCGATACCTTGCCGGTTGAAGTGGCGGGCAAGCGTCAGGCCGAGGCGATCCGGATGATGGATCGGGCGGGGTGGAATTGAGGCGTTTCGTGTAACTGTTGATCGTTCCCACGCTCCGCGTGGGAATGCAGCCCTCGACGCTCTGCGTCGTGCCGCTGAAAGCGTGACGCGGAGCGTCACAGGATGTGTGCCCACGCAGAGCGTGGGCACAATCATTTGAACGAGATTGTTTCCTTGGCCCACCCCGCCCAACGCCGCTGGTACCCCATCGTCTTCGCCATCGCCGCGCTGGTGTTGTTGCCGCTGAGCGTGCTGCTGCTGTCGTGGCAGACCATCGATCAGCAGATCTGGTCGCACCTGTGGCAAACCCAGATGCCGCGTCTGCTCGGCAATACCCTGACGCTGATCCTCGGCGTCGGTGTCGGCGTGACCCTGCTGGGTGTCAGCCTCGCGTGGCTGACCAGCCTCTGTGAATTCCCCGGTCGGCGCTGGCTCGACTGGGCGCTGATGCTGCCCTTCGCCATTCCAGCGTATGTACTGGCGTTCGTTTTCGTCGGCCTGCTCGATTTCGCCGGCCCCGTGCAGTCCCTGTTGCGCGAATGGTTCGGCACCGGCCTGCGCCTGCCTCGGGTACGGTCCACCGGCGGGGTGATCGTGGTGCTGGTGCTGGTGTTTTATCCCTACGTTTATCTGCTGGCGCGCACCGCGTTTCTGGCTCAGGGCAAAGGCCTGATGGAAGCGGCGCGGGTGCTCGGCCAGTCGCCGTGGCAGGCGTTCTGGCGGGTTGCGCTGCCGATGGCGCGTCCGGCGATTGGCGCGGGCGTGGCGCTGGCGCTGATGGAAACCCTGGCCGATTTTGGCGCGGTCTCGGTGTTCAACTTCGACACCTTCACCACGGCAATCTACAAGACCTGGTACGGCTTCTTCAGCCTGCCCAGCGCCGCGCAACTGGCCAGTCTGTTGCTGCTGGTGGTGATGCTGGTGCTGTACGGTGAACGCCGTGCACGCGGGGCGAATCGAGCCGCCAACGAGCGGCCACGGGTGAAAGCGCTGTATCACCTGCGGGGAATCAAGGCCTTCGCGGCGACAGGCTGGTGTGGATTGGTGTTCGCCTGCGCCTTCGTCATCCCGGTGCTGCAACTGATCGTGTGGTTCTGGCAGCGTGGACGCTTCGATCTGGACGAGCGCTACGCCGGACTGATTCTGCACACGCTGTACCTGGGTGCCATGGCGGCGCTGATCACCGTCAGCGTTGCGCTGTTGCTGGCGTTTGCCCGGCGCCTGGCACCGACCCAAGCGATCAACTCCGGGGTCGGTCTGGCCAATCTCGGCTACGCCTTGCCCGGTTCGGTGCTGGCGGTGTCGATCATGCTCGCCTTCAGTTATCTGGATCGTGAACTGGTGATTCCGCTCTCCGCCTGGCTCGGTGGTGCCGGCAAACCGTTGCTGCTCGGCAGCCTCGCGGCGTTGCTGATGGCTTATCTGGTGCGCTTCATTGCCGTCGCCTATGGGCCGCTGGAAAGCGGTCTGGCGCGTATACGGCCATCTTTGCCCGAAGCGGCACGTAGTCTAGGTGTCAGTGGGCCGCGACTGTTTTTCAAAGTGTATCTGCCGCTGCTGCTGCCCGGCACCTTGAGCGCCGCGTTGCTGGTGTTCGTCGATGTGCTCAAGGAAATGCCTGCGACCCTGCTGATGCGCCCGTTTGGCTGGGACACGCTGGCGGTGCGCATCTTTGAAATGACCAGTGAAGGCGAATGGGCGCGCGCCTCATTGCCGGCATTGACCCTGGTGCTGGTCGGGCTGTTGCCGGTCATCGGCCTAATCCGACGTTCGGCGCACCGAAACACTTAGTCGTCAGTCCTACATCATGCGGCTACAATGCGCGGCATTCGGTGCGGTTCGTCTGACAGACCCGTGCGCTGGGATCGGCTGCAAGCCTTATTCATCAAGGCTTTCCGCCGTATAGCGGCGGTCCGCACCCTCGCCACGCCCGGAAGGAGAAACCCATGGGACAGCGTACGCCTCTGTATGACCTGCACCTCGCGCTCGGCGCGAAGATGGTCGATTTTGGCGGTTGGGACATGCCACTGCATTACGGCTCGCAGGTCGAGGAGCACCACGAAGTGCGCCGCGATTGCGGGGTGTTCGATGTTTCCCATATGACCGTGATCGATGTCACCGGCGCCCAGGCCAAGGCCTGGCTCCAGCATCTGCTGGCCAACGACGTCGAACGACTGCACCGCCCCGGCCGGGCGTTGTACAGCACCATGCTCAATGAGCGCGGTGGCATCGTCGACGACATGATCGTCTATCGCCTCGACGACGCGTACCGGCTGGTGTTCAACGCCTCGACCCGCGATCAGGATCTGGCCTGGATGAACGCCCAGCTCGGCGCCTACGACGTGCAACTGCACGAGCGCGCCGAGCTGGCGATGCTCGCCATCCAGGGCCCGCAGGCCCGGCACAAGATTGCCGAACTGGTGACCCAGTCGCGCGCCACGCTGATCCAGCAACTCAAACCTTTCGAAGGCGCTATCGACGGCGACTGGTTCATCGCGCGTACCGGTTACACCGGCGAGGATGGCCTGGAAATCTGCCTGCCCGCGAATCAGGCGCCGGGTTTCTTCAACGATCTGGTCGGTGCGGGTATTTCGCCGATCGGTCTCGGTGCTCGCGACACCTTGCGGGTCGAGGCCGGAATGAACCTGTACGGTCAGGACATTCATCAGGACGTTTCACCGCTGGCCTCGAACATGGCCTGGAGCATCGCCTGGGAGCCGGCCTCGCGGCAGTTCATCGGCCGTGCGGCGCTGGAGGCGGAAAAAGCCGCCGGTGTGGCGCACAAACTGGTCGGTCTGGTACTGGAAGAGCGCGGCGTTTTGCGCGCTCACCAGGTGGTTCGCATCGCCGATGTTGGCGAAGGGGAGATCACCAGTGGTAGTTTCTCTCCTACGCTGAGCAAATCGATTGCCCTTGCGCGTGTACCGATGGCAACCGCCGACCGCGCCGAAGTGGAAATCCGTGGCAAGTGGTATCCGGTGCGAGTGGTCAAACCGACCTTCGTACGCCATGGCAAAACCTTGATCTAACCTTTTCTGGCGGGTATGACCGCTGACCAATTTCCGAGGAACCGAAGATGAGCGATATCCCTGCCGAACTGCGTTTTGCCGAAAGTCATGAATGGGCGCGTCTGGAAACCGACGGCACCGTCACCGTGGGCATCAGCGATCACGCGCAGGAAGCGCTTGGCGACGTGGTGTTCGTCGAACTGACCGAAGTCGGCAAGGTGTTCGCCGCCGGTGACCAATCCGGCGTGGTCGAGTCAGTGAAAGCCGCCTCCGACATCTACGCCCCGGTCAGCGGTGAGGTCATCGCGATCAACGAAGACCTGAGCGGCTCGCCCGAACTGCTGAACTCCGACCCGTACGGCGCGTGGATCTTCAAGCTCAAGCCAAGCGACAAGGCCGAGCTGGACAAGCTGCTGGATGCTGCGGCTTACAAGGCTGCCATCGGCGAGTAAGTCGCCGGCAACACGCAAAGCCCCGATTCGTCGGGGCTTTTTTATGGGTGACGAGTATCCCTTTGTGGGAGCGAGCCTGCTCGCGAAAGCGCCATATCAGTCAATGCCAAGGTTTCTGAAACACCGCTTTCGCGAGCAGGCTCGCTCCCACAGGGGCGGCGTGATCTTGAAAATTCGCCTGCTATGCTGGTTTGACCGTGTCGATTGACGCCAAGCGCCAGCCAGGAGAGCCCGTCATGTCCCAGTCGCCGTCCCTGAGCCAGTTACGCGATCCCGAAGCCTTTCTGCGCCGCCACCTCGGCCCGGATGCCGCCGAGCAGCAGGCGATGCTCGACAGCCTCGGCCTGGGCAGTCGCGCCGAGCTGATTGAGCAGACCGTGCCGCCGGGCATTCGCTTCAATCGCGCACTGGATCTGCCGCCAGCCCTCGACGAACAGACTGCGCTGGCGAAACTCCGCGGTTATGCCGAGCAGAATCAGCTGTTCACCAGCCTGATCGGCATGGGCTATCACGGCACCGTCACGCCGACCGTCATCTTGCGCAACGTGCTGGAAAATCCCGGCTGGTACACCGCGTACACCCCATATCAACCTGAGATCGCCCAGGGCCGGCTCGAAGCCCTGCTGAATTTTCAGCAGCTGACCATCGACCTCACCGGCCTGGAACTGGCCAACGCCTCGCTGCTCGATGAGGCTACCGCAGCGGCCGAAGCCATGGCTTTGGCCAAGCGCGTGGCGAAGTCGAAGAGCAATCTGTTTTTTGTGGATGAAAATTGCCATCCGCAAACCCTCTCCGTGGTACAGACCCGCGCCGAAGGTTTCGGCTTCGAGCTGATCGTCGACGCGGTGGATAACCTGGCGCAGCACGAGGTGTTCGGCGCGCTGCTGCAATACCCCGACACCCACGGCGAAATCCGCGATCTCAAACCCTTGATCAACCACCTGCACGCACAACAGGCCCTGGCCTGCGTCGCCACCGATTTGCTCAGCCTGCTGGTGCTGACGCCGCCGGGTGAGTTGGGTGCCGATGTGGTGTTCGGTTCGTCCCAGCGTTTCGGTGTGCCGATGGGTTATGGCGGCCCGCACGCGGCGTTTTTCGCCAGCCGCGAGGAATACAAACGAGCGATTCCGGGGCGGATCATCGGTGTGTCGAAAGATGCTCGCGGCAACGTCGCGCTGCGCATGGCCCTGCAAACCCGCGAGCAACATATCCGCCGCGAGAAAGCCAATTCGAACATCTGCACAGCGCAGGTGCTGCTGGCCAATATCGCCAGTTGCTACGCGGTGTATCACGGCCCGGAGGGTTTGAAGCGTATCGCCCAGCGCGTGCATCGCCTGACCTGCCTCCTTGCGGCGGGACTCGAGCGCAACGGCATCAAACGGCTCAACAGGCAGTTCTTCGACACGCTGACTCTGGAGGTCGGCGGTGCGCAAACGGCGATCATCGAAAGTGCTCAGGCAGCGCAGATCAACCTGCGCATTCTTGGGCGCGGCCGCGTCGGTCTGAGTCTGGACGAGACCTGTGATGAACACACCGTGGCGAAGCTGTTCGATGTGCTGCTCGGCGCCGATCACGGCCTGAGCGTTGATGCGCTTGATACGCAGGACATCGCCTCGGGAATTCCCGACGAACTCCAGCGCAGTACGCCGTACCTGCAACATCCGGTGTTCAACGCTCACCACAGCGAAACCGAGATGCTGCGTTACCTCAAACAGCTGGAAAACAAGGATCTGGCGCTCAACCAATCGATGATCCCGCTGGGCTCGTGCACGATGAAGCTCAACGCCACCAGCGAGATGATCCCGATCACCTGGCCGCAGTTCGCCCATCTGCATCCGTTTGTGCCGAGGGAGCAGGCTGTCGGTTACACGCTGATGATCGAGGAGCTTGAGCGTTGGCTCTGCGCGATTACCGGTTTCGATGCGATCTGCATGCAGCCCAACTCCGGCGCGCAGGGCGAGTACGCCGGGCTGCTGGCGATCCGTAAATATCACGAGAGCCGAGGGGAGGGCGCGCGGGATATCTGCCTGATTCCGTCGTCGGCTCACGGTACCAATCCAGCGTCGGCGCAGATGGCTGGGATGCGTGTGGTCATTGTCGAATGCGATGAGGCGGGCAATGTCGATCTGGATGATTTGCAGCTGAAAGCCGCCGAGGCCGGGAACAAGTTGTCGTGCCTGATGGCGACTTATCCGTCGACCCATGGGGTTTACGAGGAAGGCATCAGCGAAATCTGCGCAGTGATCCATCAGCACGGCGGCCAGGTGTATATGGATGGCGCCAATCTCAATGCCCAGGTCGGCCTGGCCAGACCGGCGGACATTGGCGCCGACGTCTCGCACATGAACCTGCACAAGACCTTCTGCATTCCCCATGGCGGCGGCGGGCCGGGCATGGGCCCGATCGGCGTTCGCGCGCATCTGGCGCCGTTCGTCGCCAATCATCCGGTGGTGCCGATTGACGGGCCGCTGGCACAGAACGGCGCAGTCAGCGCAGCACCGTGGGGCAGTGCGAGCATTTTGCCGATCAGCTGGATGTACATCGCCATGATGGGCCCGCAACTGGCGGACGCCAGCGAGGTGGCGATTCTGGCGGCGAATTATCTGGCGCAGCATCTATCCGGAGCATTCCCGGTGCTTTACGCCGGGCGCAACGGCCGGGTGGCGCATGAATGCATTCTTGATCTGCGCCCACTGAAGGCGCAGACCGGCATCAGCGAGGAGGACGTCGCCAAGCGTCTGATGGATTACGGCTTCCACGCGCCGACCATGTCCTTCCCGGTACCGGGTACGTTGATGGTCGAGCCGACCGAGAGCGAGTCCAAGGCAGAGCTCGACCGCTTCATCGCGGCGATGCTGAGCATTCGCGCCGAGATCAATGAAGTGCACAAGGGCAACTGGCCGGGCGAAGACAATCCGCTCAAACGCGCGCCGCATACCTTGGCCGATGTCACTGGGATCTGGGAACGGCCTTACAGCATCGAACAGGCCATCACCCCGGATGCGCACACTCGATTGCACAAATATTGGCCGGCGGTGAATCGGGTGGATAACGTCTACGGCGATCGCAATCTGTATTGCGCGTGTGTGCCGGTGGAGGATTACCGCTGATCTCTAAATCCACCACCGTCCCTGTGGGAGCGAGCCTGCTCGCGAAAGCAATCGTCCAGCCAGCATTTTCGGTGACTGGCTCACCGCTTTCGCGAGCAGGCTCGCTCCCACAAGGCATGGTGGTGAGGCGGTAATCCGGGCAAAAAAATGCCGCTCGATCGAGCGGCATTTTTGAGGGTGCGAGGCTTACTCGGAAGCCACGGCGTTCTTCGCCAGAATCGCGTTCGCCAGTTCCATGTCCGAAGCCTGCAGGCCCGGGGTGTCGGCGCGTACTTTCTGCATCGCTGCTTCCAGGTACGGGCCACGGATGCCGCCGTCGCTGGCGACGAAGCTGCCGGCGTCGTCCTGGGCGGCGACGATCAGCTTGTGATCCTTGAACGTCAGGTAGGTCGAACCGGTGGTGGCGCCGGAGGAGATGACGTTACGCCAAAAGCTGTCCGCCATGGCCGAACCAACGGGAAGCGACAGCAGGGCCAAGGTGGCGACAGCGAGTTTGAGACGCATGATGAGGTGACTCCTGGGATTGACTACGGGGTTGGATAGCCGATCCCCCGATCCAGTTCCGTGCTGAATTATTTCAACTCACTTTGCGGCGTCACCCGCAGCACTTCTTCCACCGTGGTCAGCCCCGCCGCGACTTTCTGCGCGCCGGACAGGCGCAGGCTGCGCATGCCTTCCTTGAAGGCCTGACGCCTGATCGCGGTGAGGTCGGTATCCGGGGTGATCAACGCTTTGAGGCTGTCGCTCAATTGCATGATTTCGTACACGCCGGCGCGCCCGCGATAGCCGGTGTCGCGGCATTCCAGGCAACCGATCGCCCGTTGCGCATTACTCGGCAGCGGCGCCTGCCAGGGCCGGGTCAGGGTTTGCCAGTCTTCATCTTCGAGCGTCAGCGGCGCCTTGCAGTGCGGGCACAAGGTGCGCACCAGACGCTGAGCCATAACGCCGAGCACGGTGGCTTTGATCAGGTAATGCGGCACACCGAGTTCGAGCAAACGGCTGATGGCGCTCGGCGCGTCGTTGGTGTGCAGGGTGGACAGGACCAAGTGCCCGGTGAGCGCGGCCTGAATCGCCATTTCCGCAGTTTCCAGATCGCGGATCTCGCCGATCATGATGATGTCCGGGTCCTGTCGCATCAGCGCGCGCACCCCGGCGGCGAAGGTCAGTTCGATGTTGTGCTGCACCTGCATCTGGTTGAAGGCCGGCTCGACCATTTCGATCGGGTCTTCGATGGTGCAGAGGTTGACCTCTGGCGTCGCCAGTTTTTTCAGCGTGGTGTACAGGGTCGTGGTCTTGCCAGAACCGGTCGGCCCGGTGACCAGAATGATGCCATTGGGCTGGCGGGTCATGTCCTGCCAGCGGCGCAGGTCGTCGGCGCTGAAACCCAACTGATCGAAATTCTTCAGCAGCACTTCGGGGTCGAAAATCCGCATGACCATTTTTTCGCCGAACGCCGTCGGCAAGGTCGATAGCCTCAACTCCACTTCGCCGCCGTCCGGGGTCTTGGTCTTGACCCGGCCATCCTGGGGTTTGCGCTTTTCCGCGACGTTCATGCGCCCGAGGCTTTTCAGGCGGCTGACGATCGCCATGGTCACCTGCGGCGGGAATTGATAGACGTTGTGCAGCACGCCGTCGATGCGAAAGCGCACGGTGCCGTGCTCACGGCGCGGTTCGATGTGGATATCGCTGGCGCGCTGCTGGAAGGCGTACTGGAACAGCCAGTCGACGATGTTGACGATGTGCGCGTCGTTGGCGTCCGGCTCCTGGTCGCTGGCGCCGAGGTTGAGCAGTTGTTCGAAGTTGCCGAGGTTGCCGCTCTGGGCGTCGGCATTGCTGGCACCGCTGACCGATTTGGCCAGCCGGAAAAACTCGACGCTGAAGCGCTGGATGTCCACCGGGTTGGCCACGACACGTTTGATCGGCAGCTTCAATACGTGGGTCAGGTCGGCTTCCCAGCCGCTGACGTAGGGCTGAGCGCTGGCCACGGTGACCGAGTCGCGGTCCACGGCGACGGCGAGAATCTTGTGGCGCTGGGCGAAGGCGTAGGACATCAGCGGCGTGATCGCCGCGACATTGATTTTCAGCGGATCAATGCGCAAATACGGCTGACCGGCCTGTTGCGCCAGCCACAGGGTCAGGCTTTCCAGATCCAGATGTTTGCCCGGACGGCTGAGGTCGTCGAGTTGCTGGCTGGCGATGAATTCCAGCGGATGCATCTGCCCGTGAGCAGCATGGCGACGGCGGGCATTGAGCGCCTGTTCCGCCGCGTCCTGGCAGATGAAGCCTTGGGCGACCAGTTCCCGTAATACATCGTTGAGGTCCAGCCAGCGGTCCTGAGTGACAAATTGAACGGACATGCGGCTTTCCTTTTTAAGCGTCATGCGCAAAAGGATAGTCGTGGCCCCGCTGACCGTTGGGCCACTACCCGACGAAGCCGTTGCCGGATTTGTCAGCCGGCAGCCTGGGCGGGCGCCTGCCACGCCGCGTCGGCGTTGTGCAGGTCCACTGTGCAGACGCTGATCAGGTTGCGCAGTTTCTCCGCGATCACTTGCGCGCGATGCCAGCTCAGGCCGCTCATGAGCAGATCGATCGACAGCAGATCGTCCTGGCGCTGGACGTTGACCTGCTCCGGGGTCAGAAACTGCAAGGCGAACAGATTCAGCACCCGCACCAGCAGATCCGGCTCGGCCTCGGCGAGGATCCGGTACTGCGCCAGGCAATGGGCGTTGTTGACGTTCCAGACATCGGCGCGGGTGGCGGGGCTGTTCACGGCTTCAAGGTGCGGCATGGTGAATCTCCAGATCAGTGGAGAAATTTTTACATTCGGTGCGGGGTATTTCTTGGCTATGATCGGCGCCTGAACGGATTTATCGAAAGAGTTTATTCGTGAAAGCTGATCTTTGAGGATTTTTTATGCACAGCGAGCTGGACGCCTACGACCGCAAGATCCTCGCTTTGCTCCAAGAAGACGCTTCGCTGTCGAGCGCGCAGATCGCCGAGCAGGTGGGCCTGTCGCAATCGCCGTGCTGGCGGCGGATTCAGCGGATGAAGGAGGAGGGCATCATTCGCGGCCAGGTGACCTTGCTGGATCGCAAGAAAATCGGCCTGAACACGCAGATTTTTGCCGAGATCAAACTCAACGCTCATGGGCGTTCGAACTTCACCGAATTCACCGAGGCGATTCGCGGCTTTCCGGAAGTGCTGGAGTGTTATGTGCTGATGGGGGCGGTGGATTTCATGCTGCGCATTGTCGCGGCGGATATCGAGGCGTACGAGCGGTTCTTTTTCGAAAAGCTGTCGCTGGTGCCGGGGATACAGGAAGTGAATTCGATCGTGGCGCTGTCGGAGATCAAGTCCACCACCAGCCTGCCGGTCTAGTGCGGATGGCCTTTGTGGCGAGGGGATTTATCCCCGCTGGGCTGCGCAGCAGTCCCCGCTTTTTTAAGAACGGGGCCGCTTTGCGACCCAGCGGGGATGAATCCCCTCGCCACAGGGTCATCACATGCGCAGGAGGATTTTCCAGGCGCGGTTCTGGTACACCGCAATCGCCTGATGCTTGCGCGCATCGAGCAGTTCGTCGGTGATGGTCGGCTCGTTGGCCAGTTGCGCCAGTTTGTTCAGTTCACCGTACAGGCGATCCATTTCCGGGATGTCCAGCACGTTGCGCGCGTGGTGCAACCAGACCTGAATGCGTTCGATACGCGGCAGTTGTTCAGCGAGATCTTCCGGCTGCTGCTGATAGCGTTGCAGCTGCAGAGCGGTGGCTTCTTCGCCCAACAGACGCGGCAACCAGCTGTGCAGTTGCGCGTCACCCTGACGGTTGCCACGGGTGTTGCGGTCGGCGGTCCAGGTGCGGGCCAACAGCCAGCGTGAAGCGTTCAGCGAGAACTGGCCCCAGCGCGGATCTTCCAGCTCTTCGAGGAACTGCTCCGGCGCGGCCTTGCGCACGTCTTCGTCCTCGATGCCGACCTGCACCAACGGGCGCCAGTCTTCGAGCAAGGCATCGAGGGCCACACGCAAATCGTGGGTCGACTGACGCGGCGCCGCCTGGCCGAGGCTGCTGAGCAGGGCGCGCATTTCCGCGAGGTTCTCGACCCAGTCCTGCAACAGACGCCAGTGACCGTTGAAGCGATATTGTTCGGCCAGACGCTGGCTGCTGCCGAGCAGATGCCAGCTCAGCGCGGCGAAGGCGTCGTCGAGACGGGTTTCGCTGGTCAGCTGCGGCGCCGGCAGGCTCAGCGAGTAACTGTTGGCGTCGTGCAGACGATAACCGCGCTCAGCCTTGCTGATATCGCATGGAATCAGCGCCAGGGTTTCGGCCAATTCGGCAGCTAGTTCCAGCAACGCGGCAGGCTCGCCTTCGCGCAGTTCCAGTTCCAGCTCGCAGATTTCTTCCTTCTGCTTGCCGACCACCACATGACCGAGGTCCAGCGCGGCTTCGATGACCACTTTGGTCTTGCCACGGCCCCAGGCGATTTCGGCGCGCTCGCGGACGAAATCGGTGGTGAAGATCGGCTTGAGGGTTTTCTTGTCCAGCTCGGCCAGCGACTCGGGCCAGCATTCGCCGTCGAGTTTTTTCACGTCGAGCTTGGCTTTCGCCAGTTTCCAGTCGTACTCGTTACGCTCGGACAGACCGGCGACGCTCTGGCCACGGGTCTTGAGGGTCTGAATCACTTCGTCACCGTCCTTGCGCAGGCGCAGGGCGACTTTGGCTTGGGCGAGGTCGCGCTCGGGGGTGTCGAAGTACTGGTTCATCAACTCACGGCGTTCCCAGCCACTTTTGTTGCGTTTCTTCAGCAGCGGGTGCTCGCGCAGGGCAGCGAGGGTTTCGCGGCTGACGCGGAGTTTGATTTCAGTTTCTTTTTGCATGGCCGGAACATCCAGAATCGGGAGCGCAGCCGGGGGAATGTGTGGCTGCCAAGGCCGTGCAGTGTACAGGAGTCAAACTTCCTACGCCCTGCGGCGGTTTATTCCGCGCGCCGGATGGTTCTATAGTGGGCCTCAATCCGGGACCTGGAGTCAGTGATGCCATTGCCGTCCATGCAAGACCAGTTCGCCGCGCTGATTGCCGCGCCATCGGTCAGCTGTACTCAACCGAACCTGGACCAGTCCAACCGCGCCGTCATCGATCTGCTGGCGGGCTGGCTTGGTGACCTGGGCTTCAGCTGCGATATCCGGCAGGTCAGCCCCGGCAAATTCAATCTGCTCGCCAGTTTCGGCAGCGGCCCCGGCGGCCTGGTGCTGGCCGGGCACAGCGACACCGTGCCGTACGACGACGCGTTGTGGCAGACCGACCCGCTGAAGCTCACGGAGGTTGATGGCCGCTGGGTCGGGCTGGGCAGCTGCGACATGAAGGGTTTCTTCGCGCTGATCATCGAAGCCGTACGGCCGCTGCTCGATCAGCCGTTCAAGCAACCGCTGCTGATCCTCGCCACCTGCGACGAAGAAAGCTCGATGTCCGGCGCCCGCGCGCTGGCCGAGGCCGGGCAACCGTTGGGCCGCGCGGCGGTGATCGGCGAGCCGACCGGGCTCAAGCCGATTCGCATGCACAAAGGCATCATGATGGAGCGCATCGACATCCTCGGGCAGAGCGGCCACTCGTCTGATCCGCGCCTGGGCCACAGCGCCCTTGAAGCGATGCACGATGCCATCGGCGAACTGCGCGGTCTGCGTCTGTTGTGGCAGCGCGAATTCAGCAATCCACAATTCAGCGTGCCGCAACCGACGATGAACTTCGGTTGCATTCATGGCGGCGACAACCCCAATCGCATCTGCGGCCAGTGTTCGCTGGAGTTCGACTTGCGGCCGCTGCCGGGCATGGACCCGAGCCTGCTGCGTGCGGAAATTCTGCGCAAGCTCAACCCGGTGGCCGAGCGGCATAAGGTGAAGATCGATTACCGACCGCTTTTCCCGGAAGTGCCGCCGTTCGAGCAGTCCGAAGATGCCGAACTGGTGCGCATCGCTGAAAAGCTCACCGGCCATCGCGCCGAAGCAGTAGCGTTCGGCACCGAAGCGCCTTATCTTCAGCGCCTCGGCTGCGAAACCATCGTCCTCGGCCCCGGCGACATTGCCTGCGCGCATCAACCCGGCGAGTACCTTGAAATGTCACGTTTGCAGCCTACCGTGCATCTGATTCGGCAGTTGATTGAACATTACTGCCTGACGACAGACGAACGATGACGGCCCTGTGTGGGAGCGAGCCTGCTCGCGAAAGCGTTTTGTCAGTCGCCATTGATGAACCTGATCCACCGCTTTCGCGAGCAGGCTCGCTCCCACTGGGTTAAATGTCTTGCATCAACCCGGTAAATTGCCTGCACCACAACCCGTATTCATGAGGAGAGCGCGCGTGTCGCCAAGCCTGTTCCGACGATAACCATCAGCCCGCTGTGCGTTTTTCGTTTCGCCCCTTTTTTCGGCTGCTCTTTATTACAGGCCCAGGTTCATGCCCGAATACGTCAATTGGCTTCGCCACGCGTCCCCTTACATCAATGCCCATCGCGATTGCACCTTCGTTGTCATGCTGCCCGGCGACGGCGTCGAGCATCCGAATTTCGGCAACATCGTCCACGACCTGGTCTTGCTGCACAGTCTTGGCGTGCGTCTGGTGCTGGTGCACGGCTCGCGCCCGCAGATCGAAACCCGCCTCGCCGCCCGTGGCCTGACCCCGCATTACCATCACGGCATGCGCATCACCGATGCCGCGACGCTGGAGTGTGTGATCGATGCGGTCGGCCAGTTGCGCATCGCTATCGAAGCCCGGCTATCGATGGACATGGCTTCGTCGCCGATGCAGGGCTCGCGCCTGCGCGTGGCCAGCGGCAACCTCGTCACCGCGCGGCCGATCGGCGTGCTGGAAGGTGTCGACTATCACCACACCGGCGAAGTGCGTCGGGTCGATCGCAAGGGCATCAATCGCCTGCTCGACGAGCGCTCGATCGTATTGCTGTCGCCGCTGGGCTATTCGCCGACCGGTGAAATTTTCAACCTCGCCTGCGAAGACGTCGCTACCCGCGCCGCGATTGATCTGGGCGCGGACAAGCTGCTGTTGTTCGGCGCCGAGCTCGGCCTGATCGACGAAAACGGCAAGCTGGTACGCGAGCTGCGCCCGCAGCAAGTGCCGGCCCATTTGCAGCGCCTCGGCATGAGCAACTATCAAGCGGAGTTGCTCGATGCCGCCGCCGAAGCCTGCCGTGGCGGCGTGGCGCGCAGTCATATCGTCAGTTACGCCGAAGACGGCGCGCTGCTGACCGAACTGTTCACCCGTGACGGTGGCGGTACGCTGGTTGCGCAAGAGCAATTCGAACTGGTGCGCGAGGCGGCGATTGAAGACGTCGGCGGTTTGCTCGACCTGATCAGTCCGCTGGAAGAGCAGGGCATTCTGGTGCGCCGCTCGCGGGAAGTGCTGGAGCGCGAGATCGAGCAGTTCAGCGTGGTCGAGCGCGAAGGCATGATCATCGCCTGTGCGGCGCTGTATCAGATTGCCGATTCCGATGCCGGCGAACTGGCGTGTCTGGCGGTGAATCCGGAGTATCGCCACGGCGGACGCGGCGACGAATTGCTCGAACGCATCGAAACCCGCGCGCGGGCGCAGGGTCTGAAAACCCTGTTCGTACTCACCACGCGCACCGCGCACTGGTTCCGCGAGCGCGGGTTCGAGCCAAGCAGCGTCGAACGCCTGCCAGCGGCACGGGCGTCGCTGTACAACTATCAGCGCAACTCGAAGATCTTCGAAAAGACCCTCTGAACAACAGCGAGGTCTGTGGCGAGGGGATTCATCCCCGCTGGACTGCGCAGCAGTCCCCTTGCGTTTCCAAGTGAAACCATAGGTGGTCGCTACGCGACCCAGCGGGGATAAATCCCCTCACCACAGGGTTCTGCATTCAGTCAGTGATGAATTTGGCGCTGACGTACGGCGAATAATCAGGCAGCACCGCCTCGACCTTGCCTTGTTCCTTCAAGAATTTCGCCGTTTCGGCAATGGCCTTGGCGGTGCCGCCGTCCAGCAGCGCCGTGCTTTGCTGCGCCTTGGCATCCGGGAACGCCGAACCGGCCAGCAGTTCCGGCACATCTGCTGCGTTGGCACCGGTCAATTTGGCGATTTTCTGCACAGGCACCGAGTCGGCCGTCCAGCTGTCTTTGTGTGCGGCGTAATCAGCGAACGACTCCAGGGTGACCTTGGCAAACTTGGCCACGACCTCGGGATGCTTCTCGGCAAAGTCCTTGCGCGCCACCCACACCTCGAAGGTCGGCGCACCCCACTGGCCGACCTGGGCGGCGTCGGTCAGGGTCTTACCGGTCTTGCGGATCTCGCCTAGCGCCGGCGACCAGACAAACGCCCCGTCAATGTCGCCACGCTTCCACGCGGCGGCGATTTCCGCCGGTTGCAGGTTGACCACTTTGACTTGCGAAGTATTCAGGCCCCAGTGCTTCAGCGCTCCAAGCAGACTGTAGTGCGAGGTCGACACGAACGGTGTGGCGATGGTTTTACCGATCAGGTCCTGCGGTTTGTCGATGCCGCTGCCGTTGCGCACCACCAAGGCTTCTGCGGCATTAATCTGCGCCGAAACGATAAACGCCACGATCGGCAGATTGCGTGAAGCAGCTGCTGCCAGTGGGCTTGAGCCAAGGTTGCCGATCTGCACGTCGCCAGAAGCAATGGCAGTGACGACTTCCGGGCCGCTGTTGAAACGACGCCAGTCGATCTTCTCGCCGATGGTTTTTTCATAGACACCATCGGCCTGCGGCACTTTGCTCGGATCGATCCCGGTCTGGTAACCGACCGTCAGACCGGCGGCATGTGTGGAAAAAGAAAACAGTGCCGACACACAAACTGTAACAAATTGACTTGATAGTGCGCGTTTCGCCATGATGCGTCGCCTTTTCGATGGGATTTGCCGTGTTGGGAGCACGGCAAAGCTAATCGATCTAAAAAAAGGTCAACAAATACCATTTAGGAATGAGCTTAGGCGCCGATACGCTGTTTCCCGGCGCAAAGGGCCATTAATGGGCCATATGTCCGAATGGTATGAAAAAGGATGAATAAATTCTTTTTGGGATTATCAGGAAGTCTTTACGCTGCAGGGACCCAATCACTGGCGATTAGACGATGGTCGTAGACACACAAGGTTACGATTGACTTGGCAGTCACGGTCTGGCGCTAATCGCGCATCTTAGGATTCAGGGCAAATCGACCCCGAACCAGGAACACAAGAATTAGAACGAGAGGAGCGATACATGAACAAGTCCACCTTGGCCCTGGCTGTGGCCGTTGGGGTTATGGCGCAGCAGGCAGGCGCCGCCGGTTTCATCGAAGACAGCAAGGCTACTCTGGGTCTGCGCAACTTCTATATCAACACTGACAACCGTAACGGCACTGCCGAACCAAGTCGCAACGAAGAGTGGGGCCAAGGCTTCGATCTGCGTTTCATTTCCGGTTACACCCAAGGCACTGTCGGCTTCGGTATCGATGCCATCGGCCTGCTGGGCGTACGTCTGGATTCGGGCGGCGGCACCAACGGTAACGTTGCCTCCGGCGGCGGCCCAGGTACTGCTTACGGCGGCACTGTTTTCCCAAGCGAATCCAACGGTCAGGCGGTTGACAACTTCTCCAGCCTGGGTCTGACGGCCAAGGCCAAGATCTCCCAGACCGAACTGAAGCTGGGTACTCTGCAGCCGAAGAACCCGGTCATCGTCACTAACGATGGTCGTCTGCTGCCGCAAACCTGGCAGGGTGGCCAGATCACTTCCGGCGAGATCAAGGACCTGACTCTGGTCGGTGGCCAGATCGAGCACGTGAAAGGTCGTAACTCCAGCAACAATGAACAGCTGTCGATCGGTGGTGCAAGCGCGCGCACCATTAACAGCAACAAGTTCATCTATGCCGGTGGTGACTACAAAATCACCAAAGACCTGACTGCCCAGTACTACTACGGCAACCTGGAAGATTTCTACAAGCAACACTTCCTGGGTCTGGTTCACAACTGGGCAATCGGCCCGGGCGTTTTGAAGTCTGACTTGCGTTACTTCAACAGTTCCGACGACGGCGCAAACGGCAACACACCTGCTTACTTCAGCAACGGTAGCTACTCTGGTTTCGCCAACGGTCGCGGCAAAGTCGACAACAACCTCTACAGTGGTTTGTTCCTCTACACCGTTGCCGGTCACACCTTTGGTGGCGGCTATCAGGTGAGCAACGGCAGCAGCGACTTCCCTTGGCTGAACCAGGGCGACGGTTCGTCGAACTACACCATCACCGACATGCAGATCCAGAAGTTCGCCCGTGCCGGCGAGCGCACCTGGCAAGCACGCTACTCCTATGACTTCGCCAAGGTTGGCTTGCCAGGCCTGACCGCCGGTATGGTTTACCTGCGTGGTGACAACGTCGATACGTACAACGCCGGTCGCGTCCAGACTTCGAATGGCGCTTCCGAGTGGGAACGCGATTTGACCGTGGCGTACGTGGTTCCGGAAGGCCCGTTGAAGAACGTCGGCTTCATGTGGAAAAACGCTTCGTGGCGCACCGACATCGCTGGTCAACGCGACCAGGACGAAAACCGCCTGATCCTCAGCTACTCGATCCCGCTGTTGTAATAGCGCTCGAGCAACTGAAGCAAAAAAAGCCCCGTCCGGCATCGCGCCGGACGGGGCTTTTGCGTTTCGAGTCAGGCTCACCCCCGTAAGCCCTTCTCGATTTCCCTCTTTGCTGCAACTCAAGGCCTTCTCGAACCTTGCGTTGGATGTTCGTCGCGATGCCGTCTGGTGTCCAATGAACAGATGTTTAATATTCACTAATGATCTAGATATCTAGTTATTTATTCTTTTTCACACTGATTGATCCCGAGCTACAGTTGTTGTCTCCCATCCCTCATCAGGAGCAGCACCATGAGCCTCAGACTCGGCGACATCGCCCCCGATTTCGAACAAGACTCCAGCGCCGGCAAGATTCGTTTCCACGAATGGCTGGGCGACAGCTGGGGCGTGCTGTTTTCCCATCCGGCGGACTTCACTCCGGTGTGCACCACCGAGCTGGGTTTCACCGCCAGGCTCAAGGATGAATTCAGCCAGCGCGGCGTCAAGGCCATCGCGCTGTCGGTCGACCCGGTGGACTCGCACCACAAGTGGATCGAGGACATCAACGAAACCCAGAATACCATCGTCAATTTCCCGATCCTGGCCGATGCCGATCGCAAGGTCTCCGATCTCTACGACCTGATCCACCCGAACGCCAATGACACGCTGACTGTGCGTTCACTGTTCGTCATCGATCCGAACAAGAAGATTCGTCTGACCATCACCTACCCGGCGAGCACCGGGCGCAACTTTCACGAGATCCTGCGGGTGATCGACTCGCTGCAGCTCACCGACAACTACAAGGTCGCCACCCCGGCCAACTGGCAGGACGGTGAAGAGGTGGTGATCGTGCCGTCGCTCAAGGATGAGGACGAGATCAAGCAGCGCTTCCCCAAAGGCTATCGCGCGGTGAAGCCGTACCTGCGCCTGACGCCGCAGCCGAATAAATGAATCAGTGAGATTTTGATCGTTCCCACGCTCTGCGTGGGAATGCCGCCCGTGACGCTCCGCGTCACAGTGGACGCGGAGCGTCCATGGATTCATTCCCACGCAGAGCGTGGGAACGATCTTCGTGTGACTACAACGCAGGGGATTTCAGGCCGTTTCGACGGCCTTTTTTTTCGCCTGGATTCTGCTCAGCGGTATATCTCTTAAATGCATAACCAAATGAATAAATATGATTTATGGATATATAAATCAGCTGGTAAGGTCACTGCCATTGAAGCGAGATCGCAGCCTGCGAATCGCCCGTAACGCTTAAAGGTATCTGCAATGCTGGTCGTCTCACTCGGTGGCAGCCCCAGTCTGCGCTCCCGTTCCGGGGTGCTGCTGGAGCGTTCGCAACGCTGGTTGCAACAGCAAGGGGTGGAAGTGGTGAGTTATCAGGTGCGGGACTTCCCGGCCGAGGATCTGCTCCACGCGCGCTTCGACAGTCCGAAGGTCCTCGACCTGCTGCAACAGATCGCAAACGCCGATGGCCTGCTGATCGCCACGCCGGTGTACAAGGCCTCGTTTTCCGGAGCGCTGAAGACCCTGCTGGATCTGCTCCCCGAGCGTGCCTTGAACCACAAGGTTGTCTTGCCGATGGCTACCGGCGGCAGCATCGCCCACATGCTGGTGGTCGATTACGCGCTCAAGCCTGTGCTGTCGGCACTCAAGGCCCAGGAAATGCTTCAGGGCATTTTCGCCGAGGACAGCCAGATCGCTTACGGCGAAGGCAGTGCCACCGCGCAACTGGCGCCGGCCCTGGAGCAGCGCTTGCACGAGGCCCTGGACCAGTTCATCGGCGCCATGGCGCGCCGGCCGAAACCGCTGGAGCCAGGCCTGCTGAACGAACGTTTGTTGAGTGCTCGCTGGAGCATTTAAGCCTTATCGAAATTTGAAGTACTGGCCTTACTCGCCCGCCAACGGGCAAGCAGGTGCAGCCACAACCCAACAGCAAAAAGGAGAGCGCTATGCGCACTGTATTTTTGCGTCGTGGTCTGGTCGCTCTGTTTGCTGCGGCTGTCACCTTCGGCGCCATCACCCAAGCTCAAGCCGAGACATTGCGGATCGGTTATCAGAAGTACGGCACGCTGGTGCTGCTCAAAGCCAAGGGCACGCTGGAAAAACGCCTCGCTGCGCAAGGCGTCGACGTGCAATGGACCGAGTTTCCCGGCGGCCCGCAGCTGCTCGAAGGCCTCAACGTCGGCTCGATCGATTTCGGCGTGACCGGCGAAACCCCGCCGGTTTTCGCCCAGGCCGCTGGCGCGGATCTGCTCTACGTCGCCTATGAACCACCAGCGCCGAACAGCGAAGCGATCCTCGTGCCGAAAGACTCGCCGATCAAATCGGTGGCCGATCTCAAGGGCAAGAAAGTCGCCCTGAACAAAGGCTCCAACGTGCACTACCTGCTGGTGCGTGCACTGGAAGACGCCGGCCTCAAGTACAGCGATATTCAGACCGTGTTCCTGCCGCCGGCCGATGCCCGCGCTGCGTTCGAACGTGGCAGTGTCGACGCCTGGGTCATCTGGGATCCGTACCAGGCCGCTGCCGAGAAACAACTGCAAGCGCACACCCTGCGTGACGGCAAAGGCATCGTCGACAACCACCAGTTCTACCTCGCGACCAAACCTTACGCGCAGAAAAATCCTGAGGTGATCAAGACCCTCGTCGAAGAAGTGCGCGCGGTTGGTGAATGGTCGCAAGCCAATCCCGAAGACGTGACGCAACAGGTCGCGCCACTGCTTGGCCTGCCGGCGGACATCACTCTGACCTCGGTGAAACGCCAGGGCTACGGCGCGCTGTTCCTGACCCCGGAAGTGGTCGCCGCGCAACAGAAAATCGCCGACACGTTCTTCCAGCTCAAGCTGATTCCCAAGCCGTTGAGCATCAAGGATGTGATCTGGACCCCGCCGGCCGCTGTGGCCCAAAGCTCCCAAGCCCAGTAATTCGAATCCAAAAGGAGACCACTCCATGAGCCTCAACATCTTCTGGTTCCTGCCTACCCACGGCGACGGCCATTACCTTGGCACCGCCGAAGGCGCCCGCGCTGTTGATCACGGTTACCTGCAACAGGTCGCGCAAGCGGCGGATCGTCTGGGTTTTGGCGGGGTGCTGATTCCGACCGGGCGTTCCTGCGAAGACTCGTGGCTGGTCGCGGCCTCGCTGATTCCAGTGACCCAGCGTCTGAAATTCCTCGTCGCCCTGCGCCCCGGGATCATTTCCCCGACGGTTGCGGCGCGCCAGGCAGCCACGCTGGATCGTTTGTCCGGCGGGCGCGCGCTGTTCAATCTGGTCACCGGTGGCGATCCGGAAGAACTGGCCGGCGATGGCCTGTTCCTCAACCATGAAGAGCGTTATCAGGCTTCGGTGGAATTCACCCGTATCTGGCGCCGTGTGCTGGAAGGCGAAACCGTCGATTACGACGGCGAGCACATTAGCGTGAAGGGCGCGAAGCTGCTGTATCCGCCGATCCAGCAACCGCGTCCGCCGCTGTATTTCGGTGGCTCTTCGGAAGCGGCGCAGGATCTGGCGGCCGAGCAGGTCGAGATGGTCCTGACCTGGGGCGAGCCGCCGGCCGCGGTGGCCGAGAAGATCGCACAAGTCCGGGCCAAAGCCGCCAAGCTCGGCCGCACCGTGCGCTTCGGTATTCGTCTGCATGTGATCGTCCGTGAAACCAACGCCGAAGCCTGGCAGGCAGCGGACCGGCTGATCTCGCATCTGGACGACGACACCATCCAACGTGCGCAGGCTTCGCTGGCGCGCTTCGATTCGGTCGGCCAGCAACGCATGGCCGCGCTGCACGGCGGTAGCCGCGACAATCTGGAAGTCAGCCCGAACCTCTGGGCCGGCGTCGGTCTGGTACGTGGCGGTGCCGGTACTGCGCTGGTCGGCGATGGCCCGACCGTGGCAGCGCGGGTCAAGGAATATGCCGATCTGGGCATCGACACCTTCATCTTCTCCGGTTATCCACACCTGGAAGAATCGTATCGGGTGGCCGAGTTGCTGTTCCCACACCTCGACGTCGAGCGCCCGGAACTGCCGAAAAGCGCCGGTTATGTCAGCCCGTTCGGTGAGATGGTCGCCAACGACATCCTGCCCAAAGCCGCGTCGCAGAGCTGAGGCGCGGCCATGAAGAAATTTATCCACAGCCTCGCGCCTTGGGCGTTGCCGGTGTTGCTGCTGGCGGTGTGGCAGTTGTCGGTGTCGGCGGGCTGGTTGTCGACACGGATTCTGCCGGCACCGGTGGCGGTGATCGAAGCCGGCGTCAGTCTGGTACGCAGCGGCGAGATCTGGACGCACCTGGCAATCAGCGGCTGGCGCGCGGCACTCGGTTTTACCATCGGCGGCAGCATTGGTCTGGTGCTGGGCTTCATCACCGGCCTGTCGAAGTGGGGCGAGCGCCTGCTCGACAGCTCGGTGCAGATGATCCGCAACGTGCCGCATCTGGCGCTGATTCCGCTGGTGATCCTGTGGTTCGGCATTGACGAGTCAGCGAAGATTTTCCTCGTGGCGCTGGGCACCTTGTTCCCGATCTACCTGAACACGTATCACGGCATCCGCAACGTCGACCCGGCGCTGGTGGAAATGGCGCGCAGTTATGGTCTGAGCGGTTTCAGCCTGTTCTGGCAGGTGATTCTGCCGGGCGCGCTGCCGTCGATTCTGGTCGGCGTGCGCTTCGCCCTGGGCTTCATGTGGCTGACGCTGATCGTCGCTGAAACCATCTCGGCCAGCTCCGGCATCGGCTATCTGGCGATGAACGCTCGAGAGTTCTTGCAGACCGACGTGGTGGTGCTGGCGATCCTGCTTTACGCGGTGCTCGGCAAACTCGCCGACCTCGCCGCCCGTGGACTTGAACGTGTGTGGCTGCGCTGGCATCCGGCCTATCAGGTTGCCAAGGGAGGTGCGGCATGACCGCTCAACAACCTCCACGCCTGTTGCGCGGGATTCCACTGGCGGTGCGCAACCTGCAGAAAACCTTCGGCGCGCGCCAGGTGCTGCGCGACATCGATCTGCACATTCCGGCGGGGCAGTTTGTCGCCGTGGTCGGGCGCAGCGGTTGTGGCAAGAGCACGTTCTTGCGCTTGCTCGCCGGCCTCGATCAACCGACTGGCGGCGAGCTGCTGGCCGGCTCCGCGCCGCTCAGCCAGGCGCGCGACGATACGCGGCTGATGTTCCAGGAAGCGCGGCTGCTGCCGTGGAAAAGGATCATCGACAACGTCGGTCTCGGCCTCAAGGGCAACTGGCGCCAGCAAGCGCTGGATGCACTGGACGCAGTGGGTCTGGCCGATCGCGCGGATGACTGGCCGGCGGCGTTGTCCGGTGGCCAGAAGCAGCGCGTGGCGCTGGCCCGGGCGCTGATCCATCAGCCGCGTCTGTTGCTGCTCGACGAACCGCTCGGCGCACTGGATGCCCTGACCCGCATCGAGATGCAGCAACTGATCGAACGGCTGTGGCAGCAACACGGTTTTACCGTGCTGCTGGTGACCCATGACGTTAGTGAAGCGGTGGCGATTGCCGATCGGGTGATCCTGATCGAGGACGGCGAAGTCGGCCTCGACCTGCACGTCGAACTGCCGCGCCCGCGTGTCCGTGGCTCGCATCGCCTCGCCGCACTGGAAACCGAAGTGCTCAACCGTGTTCTGTCCCTGCCCGGCGAACCGCCGGCGCCGGAACCCGTTTCACCCCTGCCTGCGCAATTGCGCTGGGCGCAATAACACCTTTATCAACGACAGGAATCAATGCCATGACTATCAAAGCCATCAACGTGCGCAACCAGTTCAAAGGCTCGATCAAGGAAATCGTCCTCGGCGACGTGCTGTCGGAAATCGACGTGCAGACCGCTTCGGGCATCGTCACTTCGGTGATCACCACCCGCTCTGTGAAAGAGCTGGAGCTGGTGGTCGGCAGCGAAGTGATCGCCTTTGTGAAATCCACCGAGGTATCGATCGCCAAGTTGTAAGTCGGTGAGCAAAAAACAACCCCGGAGGGTGTGAGCCCTGCGGGGTTTTTTGTGCCTGCCGATCGTTCCCACGCAGAGCGTGGGAACGATCATGTCTCAGCGCTTGGGCAGATACGGCGGCAGATACAACCCGATATAGGCATCAAACACCCGCATCCCTTCCTCGGCCATGCGCGGGGTGATCTGCCCGTGCTGCTGCACCGAACGGGCATAAACCCGGTCGCCCAGTTCCATCGCCAGGGCAAACACATCGACATCGTCCGGCAGCCTCGGCAATTCGAAATGCTGGTCGAACAGCTTGTGCATCAGGTCGCCCAGTTCCAGATCGTGCTGGCGGTCAGCCTGGGTCACTTCGGTCAGGCCGTGTTGCGCCAGGATCAATTGCCGCGCGGCGGCGTCTTCGTCGTAAATCTCGAGCATGCGCTGTTCGACCAGTCGCGACAGGTCACGCCAGTCACGCAAAGCATCGTGATCGATCGGCGCTTGCAGGCAGGCGCGGAAGGCTGCGTGGACATCGGCGGTCAGCGCTTCGAGCAGCGCCGGTACGCTGGCGAAGAAGTGATACACGGAGGAGGGCGGAATCTGCGCGCGGTCGGCGACGCTGTAAATCGACAGACTGGCCACGCCCTCGGCCGCCAGCAGCGTGCGCGCGGCATCGAGGATCGAATCGATCCGCGCCTGACTGCGGGCACGGGGTTTGCGAACGGTGGCGGGACGCGTCATGGAAGTCTCCTGCGGGGCAGCGGGCATTGTACGAGGCGGTTCAGGTGTTGTCTGCCAGTACCCTGTAGCGAGGGGATTTAGCGAAACGTCGCACCGCCCCGTTCGGCTGCGCAGCAGTCGTAAACCCTGAGAGCCGGGTATTCCTGACACACCGAGTGGGATGGATTTGGGGCTGCTTCGCAACCCAACGGGGATAAATCCCCTCGCCACAGGTTTTGTGTTCGGCCATAAAAAAACGCCGCTGGCTGAATCAGCCAACGGCGTTTTTCCTGAAGCTGTAATCCGTTTAAACGGTATGCAGATACCAGTTGTACTCAAGGTCGGAGATGGAGTGTTCGAACTCCTCCAGCTCGCTTTCCTTGCAGGCGACGAAGATATCGATGTACTTCGGATCGATGTACTTGGCCATCACCTCGCTGTCGTCCAGCTCGCGCAGGGCATCGCGCAAGTTGTTCGGCAGGCTCTGTTCGTTCTGCTCGTAGCTGTTGCCTTCGACAGGCGCGCCCGGTTCGATCTTGTTGACCAGGCCGTGGTGCACGCCGGCCAGTACCGAAGCCATCAGCAGGTACGGGTTGGCGTCGGCGCCGGCCACGCGGTGCTCGATACGTACGGCATCGGCAGAGCCGGTCGGTACGCGGATCGCCACGGTGCGGTTGTCCAGGCCCCAGCACGGCGAGTTCGGTACGTAGAACTGCGCGCCGAAGCGACGGTAGGAGTTGACGTTCGGGCAGAGGAAAGCCATCTGCGCCGGCAGGGTCTCGAGCACACCGCCGATCGCGTGACGCAGCGCGGCGTTCTGCTCGGGATCCTCGCTGGCAAAAATGTTTTTGCCGGCTTTGTCCAGAATCGAAATGTGTACGTGCAGACCATTGCCCGCCTGGCCCGGATACGGCTTGGCCATGAAGGTGGTGTCCATTTCATGGTCGTAGGCGATGTTCTTGATCAGACGCTTGAGCAGGACGGCATAGTCGCAGGCCTTGATCGGGTCGGCAACGTGGTGCAGGTTCACTTCGAACTGCGCCGGGGCACTTTCCTTGACGATCGCATCGGCCGGGATGCCTTGCTCTTTGGCACCTTCCAGAATGTCCTGAAGGCAGTCGACGTATTCGTCGAGGTCGTCGATCAGGTAGACCTGCGTCGAGTGCGGGCGTTTGCCGGAGATCGGCGAGCGTGGCGGCTGCGGACGGCCGTTCACGTTTTCCTGGTCGATCAGGTAGAACTCGAGTTCGAAGGCGGCGCAGATGGTCAGGCCGAGCTCGTCGAACTTGGTCACCACCTGGCGCAGCACTTCACGGGGATCGGCGAAGAACGGATCGCCTTCGAGTTCGTGCATGGTCATCAACAGCTGCGCGGTCGGGCGCTTCTGCCATGGCTCGTTGCACAGGGTATCGGGGATCGGATAGCAGATGCGATCGGCGTCGCCGATGTCCAGGCCCAGACCGGTGCTTTCCACCGTGGAGCCATTGATATCCAGAGCAAATAGAGAGGCCGGCAGGTTGATGCCTTTCTCGTAAACCTTGTGGAGGCTGGTGCGTTCGATGCGCTTGCCGCGCACCACACCATTCATATCCGCAATCAGAAGGTCAACGTACAGAACCTCAGGATGTTCCTTAAGGAACGCGTTCGCTTCGTTAAGCTGAACGGCACGCGGGGGTACCGACATGATGCAACACCTTTGTTGTTAAAAATATCAATCATTGATCTTTTCTGGTTTCAGTCAACCCGAACGGCCTGCCGAAGTCAAGCGAGGCCTTTTTTGCCCCGAAAAAGCGCTTGAAGGGCATTTATGGGGCACTTTGGGGCGTTTTTCCAAACCTTGAACGTTGCTCAGCTGCGGGCTTGAGCAGGCCGTGTTGTATTTTTTACGGGGGAGTTGTGTAAAAAAATGAACAAGGCTAAGCTCCGGTCAAACCCATAACAGCAATAATACCGGGGTGCTTCATGTCTCGCCTGCCGTTAATCGGCATCACCGACTGCTCGCAACAGTCCGGTCTGCATGCTCATCACATCAGTGGCGATCAAACCGTCCGTAGCGCAGCCAGCAAGGCGCGCAGCCTGTTGACGACACGCTCGTCAACATCCGGCAAAACGGCAGCGTCCGATATTCTGGACGTCGGGCACAGCATCCGCTTTATGGCGTCTCCTTTCACTATAGAACTCTTTCCCTCCCAAAGCCCGTGCCGCACTCAGCGTCATGCTTGTGATTCTGCACGTTTGCAAAGTGCACGGGAAATGCAACGCCAGCGTCAAGGGCAGGTAAGCTCCTCTTTCATTGTCTATGCGCGGTGCCAGGCGTAAGCCGGCACTGCGCGAGCAAGCCCCCTTCAACGCGACGCCGCAAGCGTCAAAATTGCCTGACATCGCGTCAGGAGACTCAGCCCAGAGGCATTTATGAGTAACAACCTCGACCAGCTCACCGATTGGTTGAAAGACCGCAAGATCACAGAAGTCGAATGCATGATCGGCGACTTGACCGGTATTACCCGTGGCAAGATTTCGCCGACCAACAAGTTCATCGCCGAGAAAGGCATGCGTCTGCCGGAGAGCGTGCTGCTGCAGACCGTGACCGGCGACTACGTCGAAGACGACATCTATTACGAACTGCTCGACCCGGCCGACATCGACATGATCTGCCGTCCCGACCAGAACGCCGTGTACCTGGTGCCGTGGGCCATCGAACCGACCGCGCAGGTGATCCACGACACCTACGACAAGCAAGGCAACCCGATCGAGCTGTCGCCGCGCAACGTCCTCAAGAAAGTCTTGAAGCTGTATGCCGACAAGGGCTGGCAGCCGATCGTGGCGCCGGAAATGGAGTTCTACCTGACCAAGCGCAGCGACGACCCCGACTATCCGTTGCAGCCGCCGATCGGCCGCTCGGGCCGTCCGGAAATCGGCCGGCAGTCGTTCTCCATTGAAGCGGCCAACGAATTCGACCCGCTGTTCGAAGACGTCTACGACTGGTGCGAATTGCAGGAGCTGGACCTCGACACGCTGATCCACGAGGACGGCACGGCGCAGATGGAAATCAACTTCCGTCACGGTGACGCCCTGTCGCTGGCCGATCAGATTCTGGTGTTCAAGCGCACCATGCGTGAAGCCGCGCTCAAGCACGACGTGGCAGCGACATTCATGGCCAAGCCGATGACCGGCGAGCCGGGCAGCGCGATGCACCTGCACCAGAGCATCATCGACATTCAGACCGGCAAGAACGTCTTCTCCAACGAAGACGGGACCATGAGCCAGTTGTTCCTGCACCACATCGGTGGTCTGCAGAAACTGATTCCCGAGCTGTTGCCGCTGTTCGCGCCGAACGTCAACTCGTTCCGCCGCTTCCTCCCGGACACTTCGGCACCGGTAAACGTCGAGTGGGGCGAAGAGAACCGTACCGTCGGCCTGCGCGTACCGGATGCCGGCCCGCAGAACCGCCGCGTGGAAAACCGCCTGCCGGGCGCCGACGCCAACCCATACCTGGCGATCGCCGCGAGCCTGCTCTGCGGTTACATCGGCATGGTCGAGGGCCTGAACCCGAGCGCGCCTGTGGTCGGCCGTGGATACGAGCGCCGCAACCTGCGCCTGCCGCTGACCATCGAGGACGCGCTGGAGCGCATGGAAAACAGCGCGACCATCGAGAAGTACCTCGGCAAGACCTTCATCACCGGCTACGTCGCGGTCAAGCGGGCCGAGCATGAAAACTTCAAGCGCGTGATCAGTTCCTGGGAGCGTGAGTACCTGCTCTTCGCCGTCTGATACGCCGGGCGCGGCGGCCAGCCGTCGCGCCTTCACCGATAACAAGGAGAATTGGCATGACCAGCAACAACCCGCAAACCCGTGAGTGGCAAGCGCTGAGCAGCGATCACCACCTGGCCCCGTTCAGCGACTTCAAGCAACTGAAAGAGAAGGGCCCGCGGATCATCACCAACGCCAAGGGCGTTTATCTGTGGGACAGCGAAGGCAACAAGATCCTCGACGGCATGGCCGGCCTCTGGTGCGTGGCGATCGGTTACGGTCGCGATGAACTGGCCGATGCCGCCGCCAAACAGATGCGCGAACTGCCGTACTACAACCTGTTCTTCCAGACCGCACACCCGCCGGCACTGGAACTGGCCAAGTCGATTGCCGACGTGGCGCCAGAAGGCATGAACCACGTGTTCTTCACCGGTTCCGGCTCCGAAGGCAACGACACCATGCTGCGCATGGTCCGTCACTACTGGGCGATCAAGGGCCAGCCGAACAAGAAAGTCATCATCAGCCGCAAGAACGGTTATCACGGTTCGACCGTGGCCGGCGCGAGCCTCGGCGGCATGACTTATATGCACGAGCAGGGCGACCTGCCGATTCCGGGCATCGTCCACATCGCCCAGCCGTACTGGTTTGCCGAAGGCGGCGACATGTCGCCGGAAGAGTTCGGCATCTGGGCGGCCAATCAGCTCGAAGAAAAGATTCTCGAAGTCGGCGTCGACAACGTCGGTGCCTTTATTGCCGAGCCGATCCAGGGTGCCGGCGGCGTGATCATTCCGCCTGATACCTACTGGCCGCGCATCAAGGAAATCCTCGCCAAGTACGACATCCTCTTTGTTGCCGACGAAGTGATCTGCGGCTTCGGCCGTACCGGTGAGTGGTTCGGTAGCGATTTCTACGACCTCAAGCCGCACATGATGACCATCGCCAAAGGCCTGACCTCCGGCTACATCCCCATGGGCGGATTGATCGTGCGTGATTCGGTGGTGGCCGTGCTCAATGAAGGCGGCGATTTCAACCACGGCTTCACCTACTCCGGTCACCCGGTGGCAGCCGCGGTGGGCCTGGAAAACATCCGCATCCTGCGCGACGAAAAAATTATCGAGAACGCCCACAACGAAACGGCACCGTATTTGCAGAAACGTCTGCGCGAGCTGAATGATCACCCGTTGGTGGGTGAAGTTCGCGGCGTCGGTCTGCTGGGGGCGATCGAGCTGGTGCAAGACAAGGCCACGCGCAAGCGTTACGAAGGCAAGGGCGTGGGCATGATCTGCCGGCAGTTCTGCTTCGACAACGGCCTGATCATGCGCGCAGTCGGCGACACCATGATCATCGCGCCGCCGCTGGTGATCAGCAAAGCGGAGATCGATGAGCTGGTTACAAAAGCACGCAAGTGTCTGGACCTGACCCTCAATGCGCTGCAGGCCTAGGTGCTAGGCTTTGGGCGGGGGAGCTGCGGCGCACTCGCTCAAAGCTGTCAGAAAGGCTGGTCTTTTGTTGAAAGACCGCCTCGGATCTTGCCAGACTAGCCGCGGTTCCAGTTGTCCGGGTTCGGCCGCTGAACAAAGTGGTTCAAAAAAGAAAAATTTGGAGCATGACGCATGAAGGCATTAGGTAAAAAGCTAGCTGGCAAGACTCTGCTCGCGCTGTCCATGGCGGGCATGATGGCGGGTGCGGTGCACGCGGACGACAAGGTGCTGCACGTCTACAACTGGTCCGACTACATCGCGCCGGACACCGTGGCCAACTTCGAAAAAGCCACCGGAATCAAAGTCGTCTACGACGTCTTTGACAGTAACGAAACCCTGGAAGCCAAACTGCTGGCCGGCAAGTCCGGTTACGACATCGTGGTGCCTTCCAACAATTTCCTCGCCAAGCAGATCAAGGCCGGGGTTTACCAGGAGCTGGACAAGTCCAAGCTGCCGAACTGGAAAAACCTCGACGAAGACCTGCTCAAGGCCGTTGGCGATGCCAGCGACCAGGGCAACAAACACGCCTTCCCGTACATGTGGGGCTCGATCGGCATCGGCTACAACCCGGCCAAGGTCAAGGCTGCGCTGGGTATCGACAAGATCGATTCGTGGGACGTGGTGTTCAAGCCGGAAAACATCGAGAAACTCAAAAGCTGCGGCGTGAGCTTCCTCGATGCCCCGACCGAAATGATTCCGGCGGCATTGCACTATCTGGGCAAGCCGACCAACAGCAAGGACAAGGCTGATCTGAAAGCCGCCGAAGACCTGTTCCTGAAGATCCGTCCGTCGGTCGCCTACTTCCACTCTTCCAAGTACATCTCCGACCTGGCCAACGGCAACATCTGCGTCGCCGTCGGTTACTCGGGTGACCTGGAGCAATCCAAGACCCGCGCTCAGGAAGCCGGTGACAAGGTCAAACTGGCCTACACCATTCCGAAAGAAGGCGCCGGTACTTTCTATGACATGGTCGCCATTCCCAAGGATGCCGAAAACGTCGAAGCCGCCTACAAGTTCATGAACTACCTGATGGAGCCGCAAGTGATGGCCGGCATCACCAACGCCGTGCGTTTCCCGAACGGCAACAAGGCGGCGACGCCTATGGTGGACAAGGACATCACCAGCGACCCGAGCATCTATCCTTCGGCTGAAGTGAAGAAACAGCTCTATGCGATCAGCGATCTGGACGCCGCCACACTGCGCCTGATCACCCGTAGCTGGACCAAGATCAAATCGGGCAAATAAGCCGGTTTGTCGCCACAACCACTGGCCGTCGTCGTCGCGGCGGCGGCCAGCGGATAATTAAATGACAGAAAGTTTTGCTGGATCGGTTTTTCGAGGGTAAGTTGCGCGCCGGTTTTGTTGTCGGGCAGCCATGGCTGTCATGCAGCGCGGGGCAACTTGGGCCCAATCCATTTAGAGGACCTCCACTTGCCTGTATTTTCTTCTTTGCGCAAAGCCCTGCTGGCCGCTGCCGGCCTGACAATCGCTGTCGGAGCCCAGGCCGCCGGTACGGTGCATATTTATAACTGGTCCGATTACATCGGCGAATCGACCCTGGCCGACTTCGAGAAAGAGACCGGGATCAAACCGGTCTACGACGTTTTCGACTCCAACGAAACCCTGGAAGGCAAGCTGCTCGCCGGGCGCACCGGTTACGACGTGGTCGTGCCCTCGAACCACTTCCTTGGCAAGCAGATCAAGGCGGGCGCGTTCCAGAAGCTCGACAAGTCGCAGCTGCCGAATTATTCCAACCTCGACCCGGTGCTGCTCAAGCGCCTGGAACAGAACGACCCCGGCAACCTCTACGCCGTGCCGTATCTGTGGGGCACCAACGGCATCGGCTACAACGTCGACAAGGTCAAGGCCGTGCTCGGTATCGACAAGATCGATTCCTGGGCCGTGCTGTTCGAGCCGGAAAACATCAAGAAGCTGCACAGTTGCGGTGTCGCGTTCCTCGATTCGGCTGACGAAATGATGCCGACCATGCTCAATTACCTGGGCCTGAACGCCAACAGCACCAACACCAAGGACTACGAAAAGGCCACCGCCAAGCTGCTCGCGGTGCGTCCCTACGTGACCTATTTCCATTCCTCGAAGTACATCGGCGATCTGGCCAACGGCGACATCTGCGTGGCCATCGGTTTCTCCGGCGACATCTTCCAGGCGAAGAACCGTGCCGAGGAAGCCAAGAAGGGCGTCAACATCGCCTATTCGATCCCGAAAGAGGGCGGCGCGCTGTGGTTCGACATGCTGGCGATCCCCAAGGATTCGTCCAACGTCAAGGAAGCCCACGCCTTCATCAACTATTTGCTGAAACCTGAGGTGATCGCCCAGGTCAGTGATTACGTCGGTTACGCCAACCCCAACCCGGGTTCGGACAAGCTGATGGAACAATCCATTCGCACCGATGAAGCGGTTTACCCGCCGCAAGCAGTCCTCGACAAGACCTACGTGTCGACCGAGTTGCCAGCCAATATTCAGCGTTTGATGACCCGTAGCTGGACCAAGGTCAAGTCGGGCAAATAACGCACAAACTATCCAGGGTTCGTCTTGCGGGGCGAACTGCTGCTTCTGTTGGGAGTTTCGTAAATGGCAGTTGCCTCCGGCGCCTACAAGAAAGCCCTCGAGGGCGACCAGACACCAAAACAGGTGCTGGTCAAAATCGACCGGGTCACGAAGAAGTTCGACGAGACGATTGCCGTGGACGACGTGTCCCTGGAAATCAAGAAGGGCGAAATTTTTGCTCTGCTCGGCGGTTCGGGATCGGGCAAATCCACCTTGCTACGGATGCTTGCAGGCTTCGAACGGCCCACGGAAGGGCGGATTTTCCTCGACGGCGTCGACATCACCGACATGCCGCCGTACGACCGTCCGATCAACATGATGTTTCAGTCCTACGCACTGTTCCCGCACATGACCGTGGCGCAGAACATTGCCTTCGGCCTGCAGCAGGACAAGATCCCCAAGGCTGAAATCGACGCCCGCGTGGCCGAGATGCTCAAGCTGGTGCAGATGAGCCAGTACGCCAAGCGCAAGCCGCATCAACTGTCCGGCGGTCAGCGTCAGCGCGTGGCCCTGGCCCGCTCGCTGGCCAAGCGCCCGAAGTTGTTGCTGCTCGACGAACCGATGGGTGCACTGGACAAGAAACTGCGTTCGCAGATGCAACTGGAACTGGTGGAAATCATCGAGCGCGTTGGCGTGACCTGCGTCATGGTCACCCACGACCAGGAAGAAGCCATGACCATGGCCGAGCGCATCGCGATCATGCACCTCGGTTGGATCGCGCAAATCGGCAGTCCGATCGACATCTACGAAACCCCGACCAGCCGTCTGGTCTGCGAATTCATCGGCAACGTCAACATCTTCGAAGGCGAAGTGATCGACGACGCCGAAGGCCACGCGACCATTACCTGCAAGGACCTCGACCGGCAGATCTACGTCGGCCACGGCATCAGCACCTCGGTGCAGGACAAGTCGGTCACCTACGCGATTCGCCCGGAAAAACTGCTGGTCACCGCCGACATGCCGACCTGCGAGTACAACTGGTCGAGCGGCAAGGTCCACGACATCGCTTATCTGGGCGGACACTCGGTGTTCTACGTCGAATTGCCGAGCGGCAAACTGGTGCAGTCGTTCGTCGCCAACGCCGAACGTCGCGGCGCGCGTCCGACCTGGGGCGATCAGGTCTACGTGTGGTGGGAAGACGATAGCGGCGTGGTACTTCGCTCATGAATATGCGCAAATTCAAACGCCGTATAAACCGAATCATCCCCAATGGCCGGCAGATGGTCATCGGGGTGCCGTTCATCTGGCTGTTCCTGTTCTTCATGCTGCCGTTCTTCATCGTCCTGAAGATCAGCTTCGCCGAAGCCGACGTGGCGATCCCGCCTTACACCGAGATCTACACCTACGCCGAGCAGAAGCTGCAAGTGCTGCTGAACCTGGGCAACTACGCGTTACTTGGTGACGACGAGCTGTACATCGCGGCCTATCTTGGCTCGCTGAAAATGGCTTTTATCAGCACCGTGCTCTGCCTGCTGATCGGTTACCCGATGGCCTACGCCATCGCCAGCGCGCGCAAAGAGCTGCAAACGGTACTGGTGCTGCTGATCATGATGCCGACCTGGACGGCGATCCTGATCCGCGTGTACGCGTGGATGGGCATCCTCAGCAACAACGGCCTGCTCAACGGCTTCCTGATGAGCATGGGCCTGATCGACGAGCCGCTGCAGATTCTCAATACCAACCTGGCGGTGTACATCGGGATTGTCTATTCGTACCTGCCGTTCATGATCCTGCCGCTGTACGCCAACCTGGTCAAACACGATCAGAGTCTGCTGGAAGCCGCCTCGGATCTGGGTTCGAGCACCTTCAACAGCTTCTGGAAAATCACCATTCCATTGTCCAAGAACGGCATCATCGCCGGCTGCATGCTGGTATTCATTCCTGTGGTCGGCGAGTTCGTGATCCCGGAACTGCTCGGCGGCCCGGAAACCCTGATGATCGGTAAGGTGTTGTGGCAAGAGTTCTTCAACAACCGCGACTGGCCGGTGGCGTCCGCGCTGGCGGTGGTGATGCTGGCGATCCTGATTGTGCCGATCATTCTGTTCAACCGCAGTCAGGCCAAGGAAATGGAGGGTAAAGAATGAAACGCTTCCGTTTCTCCAGCCTGATGCTGGTATTGGGTCTGCTGTTCATCTATCTGCCGATGCTGATCCTGGTGATCTACTCGTTCAACGCCTCGAAACTGGTGACGGTGTGGGGCGGCTGGTCGGTGAAGTGGTACGTCGGCCTGCTCGACAACTCGCAACTGATGGGCTCGGTGTTGCGCTCGCTGGAAATCGCCTGCTACACCGCCGTGGCGGCGGTGGCACTGGGTACCCTGGCAGCGTTCGTGCTGACCCGTATTACGCGCTTCAAGGGCCGTACGCTGTTCGGTGGCCTGGTGACTGCACCACTGGTGATGCCGGAAGTGATCACCGGTCTGTCGCTGTTGCTGCTGTTCGTGGCCATGGCGCAGATGATCGGCTGGCCGCAGGAGCGCGGCATCGTCACCATCTGGATCGCCCACACCACGTTCTGCGCGGCGTATGTGGCGGTGGTGGTGTCGGCGCGCTTGCGTGAGCTGGACCTGTCGATCGAAGAGGCGGCGATGGACCTGGGTGCACGGCCGTGGAAGGTGTTCTTCCTGATCACCATCCCGATGATCGCGCCATCGCTGGCGGCGGGCGGGATGATGTCGTTCGCACTGTCGCTAGATGACCTGGTGCTGGCGAGCTTCGTGTCCGGCCCGGGTTCGACGACCCTGCCGATGGAAGTGTTCTCGGCCGTGCGCCTGGGTGTGAAGCCGGAGATCAACGCCGTGGCCAGTCTGATTCTGCTGGCGGTGTCGCTGGTGACCTTCCTCGTCTGGTTCTTCAGCCGCCGCGCCGAAGAAGCCCGCAAGAAAGCCATCCAGCAAGCCATCGAAGAAAGCGCGGCTGATTCGTGGAAGCAACCGGACGCACGTCGCGCGCCTGCGCCACAGACTGTGTGAGCCGGCGGGTTGGTTTCATTCCTGAGGCCAACCCAAATCAAAATGTGGGAGCGGGCTTTTGTGGTGAGGGGATTTATCCCCGATGGACTGCGCAGCAGGCCTTTTTTTTGGGGTCGCTTCGCAACCCAACGGGGATAAATCCCCTCGCCACAGGGCCCAGCTCCAAATCTGGTTTTAAGCAGTCCAGGGAGACTGGCGGATGACCTCGACGAAATTCATCGGTTTGAACCCCGGCTCCTGATCCACCAGCACATCAGTCTTCACATTGCCAAACGTGGTCTGCGGGCGATGACGCAAGCCGTCGGCGAACGCGCAGATGATGCACTCCTTGAAACCCTCCCCACGTGGATGCGCATGCACCACCGCTTCGCGCTGCACGCTGCTGAACGCCGCGTAGTCCATGCCCAGCACGTCCATCTCCACCCCGGCGGTCACCAGCGCGACGGTCGGGCGCAGATGCCTGGGTACGCCCGGCGTGGTGTGCAATGCGATCGACAGCCACACCTGCTCGATGTCGTCGTCGCTCAGCCCGTACGGTTTGAGAAAGGCTGCGGCGGCATTTGCGCCGTCCACTTCAAAGCGCTCGTCATCGCTGCGATGACCTGCGACCAGGCCGAGGTCGTGGAACATCGCACCGACGTACAGCAACTCTGGGTCATAGGTCAGTTGCTGACGCCCACCGCTTAACGCGCCGAACAGAAACACCCGGCGCGAGTGGTGATAAAGCAGGTCGGATTCGATGTCGCGAATGTACTCGGTGGTGGCCCGGGCGAGGGCGCTGTCAGGGATCTTGATGCCGGCGATAGTGCTGGTCATAACGGTTTCCTCATCAAAACGCCGTGGTGGCGCTGCTGGGGAAAGTCTGTTCTCGGCGCGAAAGGCGAACAATCGAGGCGTGGCTGCGATCCTTGCCATTGCACCGGCAAATCGTGCCAAGCTCACTTGTCGGGTGTGGGCTGGCCAGGGTTAGCTCGACCAACCAGTTGGACATGGCCCATGTGGGAGCGAGCTTGCTCGCGAAAGCGGTTTCTCATTCGACAGCTATGTTGCGTGTGTTGGCCTCTTCGCGAGCAAGCTCGCTCCCACGGGTATGTGTGTTTGCCAAAGGATCGAGGACGTTTCAGTCATGAACAAATCCGTCGCCATTGTGGTGTTCCCCGGCGTGCAGTCACTGGACGTCAGCGGCCCGATGGACGTGTTCGCCGAAGCCAACCGCTTTCTTGCGCCGCAGGAGCACTATCGCTTGCAAGTGATCGGCGTCGAGCATGGACCGATGGCCTGTTCCAACGGAATGAGCCTGAATGCCCACCGCCATTTCAGCGAAACAACCGAAGCTTACGACCTGTTGCTGGTCGCCGGCGGCCCGCAATTGCCGTTCATGGATTTTGGCCCCACGTTCGATGCCTGGCTGCGTGAAGCCTGTGGCCGCGCCCGGCGGTTCGGCTCGATCTGCAATGGCGCGTTCATGCTCGCCCGCGCCGGTTTGCTCGAGGGGCGCACTGTCACCACGCACTGGAACGATGCCGAGGCGTTGGCGCAGTTGTGCCCGACCACGCGGGTCGAGGCGGATCGCCTGTATGTCGAGGACGGCGCGCTCTATACCTCGGCCGGGGTCACGGCAGGCATCGATCTGTCGTTGTACTTGCTGGCGCGCGACCACGGTGCCGAGGTCGCGCTGAGTGTGGCGAAACGGCTGGTGGTGTTCACCCAGCGCTCGGGCGGGCAATCGCAGTTCAGCCCGTTCCTCACGCCGCATGCCGAGCCGACGTCAGCGGTGGCGCTGGTGCAGTTGTATGTGCTGGCCAACCTCACTGGCGATCTGACGATCGCCGATCTGGCCAATGCCGCGAACATGAGTGCGCGCAATTTCTCCCGGGTGTTTGCGCGAGAAGCGAAAGTGACACCGGCGGAGTTTGTCGAACGGGCGCGGGTGGATGCGGCGCGGGTCATGCTGGAAAGCACCACGGCGCCGCTGAAGACCGTGGCCTATCAGTGCGGGTTTCGTGATGCGCAGCATATGCGCAGTGTGTTCAACCGGCGCTTGGGCGTGACGCCCCAGCAGTTTCGGCTGAATTTTGCGCTGGATGTTTGATCCGGGCTTGAGCTCGAAAGCCCTCACCCCAGCCCTCTCCCAGAGGGAGAGGGGGCCGACCGCGTTGTCTGGCGTGTTACATCGACCTGAAAGACCTTATCGATTATGGATTCGGTGCCAATCTTGCACGTCGGCGTTTCTCCCCAATATCCCCCAATCGGTCCCCTCTCCCTCTGGGAGAGGGCTAGGGTGAGGGGCTCTTCAGGGCTTGCGCGCAGGCAACAGCTTCAACGTACTGCGCGTATTCGCCAGCACCTCTTCCTCGCTGAAATGCGCCTGCACATATATCCCCTCCACATACGCCTCGGCCTGGTCGTCATAGTGACTGTCCAGTGGCACGCCACTTTGGCCGACCGGGTTGATCGTCAGGCCATGCACCGGATCGGCAAAATCCACCAGACGTCGCGTCGACGGTCCATAGGTCACCGGCCATGGCGCCGGGCCGATCTTCGCCGAGAGGTTGTTCGGCACTTCGTGGCTGCCCGGCGCTGCGAACGGGCCGACGTTGAACAGGCGATCCAGCGGCTTCTGCTGCCCCAGCGGATGGCCGTGGGTGAGGGTGTGCGCCGCGCCCCACTGCCAACCGGCCACGTTATCGCCGAGGGTCAGTTTCAGATGCGCCATGCTCGCCGCCCACGCCGTGCGCACGACATCGGCGCGGGTTTCTTTGGCTGGCGTGCTGCGATTGTCCCACCACGGTGAATCCGCCTTGGCCGCCAGGCGTGGCAGCGCCGAATCGATCACCCGCGTCGACAGCAGTGTTTCGAAGAAGTCATTGCCCAACTCATCGCGCATCGCCGCATCGGCAAGGTCGTAGAGGAACTGGTTGAACAGCGTCGCGCTGATCGAATTCAGCGGATAGTCGCCAGGCCACTGCGCCAGTTGCTCGACCAGTTTCAGTTGCGCCGGATCACTGACCACCTCACGCAACACCGGCAACAGCGGCGCCAACAGACGCGGGCCGTAACCGGTCGCCGTGCCCAGCTGCAGTTGCTGGTTGGACTCGTTGCTCCACTTCACCCGGTTGTCGCTGAGCTGACGGTCAAGCTGCTGACCGCGATCGGCAAGGTTGTAGTAACCGGGAATCTCCATGCCGGTCGGCGACACGGGCTGGAAGTTGGCCGAGACGATATAGCCGCGCGCCGGGTTCTCTTCCTGCGGGTTGGCGCTGAACGGGAAGTAACCTTCCTTGTCCGCTTCAGCCGTGCTGCCGTCGAGGATGAAGCCCGGTTTCACCCCGGCCGGACGTTTGGGCAGCAGGGCCGAGGCCCACCAGGCGATATCGCCTTTGGCGTTGGCGTACACCAGATTCAGACCCGGCGCCTGCACCTTGGCCGCTGCCGCGCGGGCCTTGGCCAACGTGTCGGCGCGGTTGAGCTGGTAGAAACCGTCGAGGATCGGGTTGGGTGTTTCGAGGAAGGCCCACCACATCGCGATCGGGGTCTTGCCGGCAGCGCTGCCGAGGGCATCGTTGACGATGGGGCCGTGCGGGGACTGGCGCAAGGTGAGAGTCACCGGCGCCTGACCCTTTACATTGATCTGTTGTTCGCTGACGAGCATCTCGGTCCACTGGCCGCGATACCAGACCTGATTGGGGTTGTCCGGGTTGACCTTCTCGGCGATCAGATCGAGATCGTCGTTCTGGAACATGGTCAGACTCCAGCCGAAATCGAGGTTGTGTCCCAGAAACGCGAACGGCACCAGCGCCTGATGATGGCCGTACAACTCGAAACCCGGTGCCGACAGCTGCGCCTCGTACCACACCGACGGCACCGAGAAACGGATATGCGGATCGCCGGCCAGCAACGGCTTGCCACTCTGGCTGCGGCTGCCGGCAATCACCCAGGCGTTGCTGCCCTCGAACTGCGGCAGGCCGTTGTCGAGCAGCGCCTGTTCGCTGAGGCGGGCGAGGGCGGTGAGGTCCTGCCAGTCGCCGGCGGCGAGGGCCGGTGCGTGCCGGGTGTGATCGGTGGCCAGAACGCCTTTGGCCTGCCAGTCGAGATCGAACACATTGAGGTAATCGGCGCCGAGCTGATCGCGCACGTAGGTCAGCAGCGGCTCGGTGCGAAACGCGGCGGCAAAGCTGTAGGCCATGTAGCCGGCGACGCTGATGCTGTCTTCGGCAGTGAACGGCCGCTTGGGGATGCCCAGCACGTCGAACTCGATCGGCGCGGCGTGGGTGTCCTGATATTGGTTGATGCCATCCAGATAGGCTTGCAGGCCCTTCCATGCCGGCGACTGCCTGTCGAGGCTGGCGACGTAACTGGCCGCGCGCTCGCGAATGCGCAGGCTGCGAAACAGTTTGTCGGTGTCGAGCAGTTTCGGCCCGAGCACTTCGGCCAGCTCGCCCCGGGCGAGGCGGCGCATGGCTTCCATCTGGAACAGGCGGTCCTGCGCGTGCACATAACCGAGGGCGCGATAGAGGTCGGTTTCGTTCTCGGCGCGGATATGCGGCACACCGCGCTCGTCGTAGCGCACGGTCACCGAGCCTTGCAGATTGCGCAGCTCGACCTGGCCCTGGCGCGTCGGCTGCTTGCTGTAGATATACCCGCCGGCGGCGCCGAGCAGGACAACGATGAGCAAGGCAACGACGATCAACGCACGCTTCATGGTGACTCCTTGTGCAGGCGAAAAGGCCGCCCGTCGGGCTGCAAACATTTAGCACAGAGCATCTGTGCGGTGCAGCGCTGTCCTTGAAAAGTCCGGAATGCCTTACTTCGCGTCCGCCGGCCACGGGCAATAACAACCCACTGCCAGCGTATGCGTGGCATTGACCGGGCGATCTTCCGTCAGGGCATGCAGAATCGGTTCGATAAAGCTGTTGCTGGAGTTGCAGGTCAAACCTTCGCTGTACGGGCCGAAGTAGGCGAGTTTGCCGCTGCGATCCCAGATCGCCACGGCGGGGCTGGCGGGGATCTGTTCGGCGCCGGGCAGGACGATGATGGTTTTCAGGCTGGCGAGGGTGGCGGGTAACTGGCCGTGGCTGCCGGGCTTTTGCACGGCGAAGAACTCCACGCCGCGAGGGCCGAACTGTTCGACCATCTCGCTCAGGTGCTGTTGATTGCCGACATTGCACGGACAGGCCGGGTCCCAGAAGTGCACAAGACGAATATTGCCCGGCCCGGCGAGGTTGTCCGGCAGGCGCAGCGGGTCGCCGGAAAATACTGCCGTATGTTCGCTGAACGCGCGCAGATAGCGGCCCTGAAACCAGTCATATGCCGTCCACAGCACCCCGGCGCAGATCAGCGCGAGCAGGCTGGCGAACAGTGCGGTGCGGTAGGGCGAACGCATGGTTTTCGATCCTCGAAAGGCCGGCTAGCTTGCCATGTCTGCCTCTACAGATGAATATCGCAGGCCGATAAAGTCCGTTTACCGCTCTGGAATACCCGCATGCCTGATACTTTCGACCCCGATCATTTACGCGCGAGCCTCAAGCCATTGGCCGAGTGGCAGCCGTTATCGGATGAGGCGAAGGCTTATCAGCGCTTCTACAAGACCGACTTCGCCGAGCGCGATGTCTGGCGCGGCATGGGCCGTTTCGAAGTCGATGGCTACGAGCTGGTCAGCCATTGCTGGTGGCCGGAGAAGGTCAAGGCGACGTTGTTTCTGCTGCACGGTTACTACGATCACATCGGCCTGTACCGGCATGTGATCGAGTGGGCGCTGGATCAGGATTTCGCCGTGATTGCCTGTGACTTGCCAGGGCACGGATTGTCGAGCGGGCCACGGGCGAGCATTCGTGATTTCTCTGAATACCAGGATGTGTTGCAGGCGCTGTTCGCTGAAGCGAACTCGATCGCGCTGCCGCAGCCTTGGCATTTGTGCGGGCAAAGCACCGGTGGCGCGATTGTCGTCGATCACCTGCTCAACCATGGCGAGAACAGCCCGGCGCAAGGGCAGGTGATTTTGCTGGCGCCATTGGTAAGGCCGAGGGCGTGGGGCTGGTCGCAGCTGAGTTATTACCTGCTGCGGCCGTTTGTACGCGGGGTCGTGCGACGCTTTAGCGAGAATTCCAACGATCCGGAATTTCTGCCGTTTCTGCAGGCCGATCCGTTGCAGCCAAGACGTCTGCCGACGAAATGGGTGGGCGCGCTGTCGCGCTGGATCATCCGTGTCGAGCACGCGAAAAAAAGTCCGCGACGGCCGCTGATCATTCAGGGGCAGGCGGACATGACAGTCGACTGGCAGCACAATCTGCAGGTGTTGAAATGGAAGTTCGACCGGCCGCAGATTCTGCTGCTGGCCGAGGCACGGCATCACCTGGCCAATGAAACGGCGGAGATGCGTGAGGAGTATTTCGAATTCTTGAGCAAGCGGATCAGGGGCCGGAATCTCTAATGCCTGGGAGGGCCTCTTCGCGAGCAGGCTCGCTCCCACATTGGAATGCAAACCCTGTGGGAGCGAGCTTGCTCGCGAAGGCGGCTTATCTGGCGACGAAGATTATTGGCCGACCGCCAACCCCGCCCGAATCGCCGCCAGCGCCGCCTGGTAATAAGCCTTGCCCTCGGTCGACTCGGCAAATGTCGCGAACTCTTCCAGCTCTTCATCCGACAAGTCGCGATAGACATAGAGCAGCGTGTTGTTCAGATCGGCGCCGATCTGATCCATCAGCCGCTGGCGCTGACCGTTCAACATGCCCTGCGCCTGTCCACCGCCGAGCAGTCCCGGGATCATCGAACTCAAGCTGTCCGCCGCTACGCCGGCAATCGCCAGGCTGACCTCGGCGCCCGCCTCACGGGCTGGCAGGGCCTGGGCGAGATGGCCGATGATCAGCAAGCGACTGTCGCTGGCCTGCATCTTCGGCAGGCCCTGGGCATTTTTTGCCAGTTGATCGCGACGGGTTGCGAGCAATTCGGCGGCGACGATTTTCTTACCCAGTGGTGACTGGAAGAAGGTCAGCGCTGGTTTCGGGTCGGCGAGTTTCTGCCGCAGTTGCGCTTCGGCACGCTGATCCATGGCCTGCGCGGCAAAGCGTTGATTGCTGTTGTTGACCAGCGCCTGAAATACCGCAGGCGGCAGGCTGTTCTGATAGCGCTGCTGGGCGGCGCTCAGGGCATCGTTGAAATGCGCGCGTTGTTCTGGCCAGCCGGCGACCTTGTACAACTGATCGTGGCCGTCCGCCCAGGCGGGCAATACGCAGAACATCAACAGTGAAAAAAGCAAACGGCGCATAGGGACTCCTGTCAGCAGCGGACTATTGTCCGTGCGGTGCCGGTACTTGTCGAGAATTCGTAGCAAGCCGCTGCGTGGCTCTGTCGGATTTATCGCCGTCGGCATACTATGCGCGCCATGCCGATATCCTCTGAACACCCGCTGCTGTTACGCATTGTCGACGACCTGGCCGAACACGGCTGGTCGCAGCAGAACATCTTCCTGCCCGCCGATCTGACCCGGGCGCTGGCGGCCGAGTGCCGTAAACGTGAAGCCGAAGGTGAGCTGGCGCCGGCAGCGGTCGGTCGCGGGCCGTTTTCGGAGATTCGCGAGGGTATTCGCGGCGATCACATCCAGTGGATCGACCCGGGTCAGGCCGAGGCCACCGACCGTTACCTGAGCCTGATGGACATTCTGCGCGAGGCACTCAATCGCGGTCTGTTTCTGGGGCTTGAGGATTTCGAATGCCATTTCGCCCTGTACCCGCCCGGCGCGTTTTACCTCAAGCACGTTGACCGCTTTCGCGATGATGACCGGCGCATGGTGTCGGCGGTGATCTATCTCAATGACGCCTGGCTGCCGGAGGACGGTGGCCAATTGCGCATGTACCTGGGCGAAGAACGTGTGCATGACGTACAGCCGACCGGCGGCTGTCTGGTGGTGTTTCTCTCCGGCGAAGTGCCCCACGAAGTGATGCCGGCCCATCGCGAGCGCCTGTCGCTGACTGGCTGGTTCCGTCGCCGTGGCAACGAGCCGTTCTGAACATGGAAAAGATCCTGGTCAGTCGCTGCCTGTTGGGCCATCGCGTGCGTTATGACGGTGGTGCGAGCGGGCCGTTTGATCTGCTTGAGCAGTGGATCGAAGAAGGGCGCGTGGTGCCGTTGTGTCCTGAGGTGGCGGGTGGATTGCCGACGCCGCGGGCGGCGGCGGAGATTCCTGGCGGGCAGGGTGTTGAGGTGCTGGATGGCATTGCCGCAGTCATCACTACTGATGGCGAGGATGTCAGCGCGCAGTTTCTCGAGGGGGCGCGGCAAGCGCTGGAACTGGTGCAAAAACACGGCATTCGGGTGGCGGTGCTCAAGGCCAACAGTCCGTCTTGCGGGAATCTGCTGACGTATGACGGCACCTTCAGAGGGGTTAAAGTCAGTGGCGAAGGGGTGACGGCGGCGTTGCTCAAGCGCCATGGGGTTCGGGTTTTCAGTGAGCTTGAGCTGGCTGAGGCGGCGGTGACTCTGGCGGCTTTGGACTGATCCGCCATCGTTGCCCTCACCCCAGCCCTCTCCCGGGGGGAGAGGGGGCCGACCGAGGTGTCTGGCGCTGTCCATCGACCTGAAAGACCTTGGCGACCAGGGATTCGACAAAGCCATGATCAGTCGATTTCGGATTCGGTATAGCAATCCCAAGTCGGCGTACCTCTAAAGCATCCCCGGATCAGTTCCCTCTCCCTCCGGGAGAGGGTTAGGGTGAGGGACTCTTACGGTTTCAACCACTTCTCGGACAACGCCGCCAACCGCCCATCCGCCTTGATCCGCTCCAGCGCGCTCTTGAGGCTGGCCTGAAATGCCGGATTACCCTTCTGAAACGGTATCGCCAATTCCACCGGCGTCGCCGCTTTCGGCTTCTCTTCCGTCAACGCCTGCACCAGCACCATCGGCCGCGGCGTCTCGTCCTTCTTCGCCAACAACTGCCCATCAACCTCGCCGTACGGCTCGCTGAAGTCGAAACGATCCTTGAGTTCGGGTGTCAGTGCTATGTGGTTGAGCGCGACGTCGTACTTGCCGCTTTCAACGCCCTGGAGCAGGTCGCCCTCGTCGGTGACGATGAAGTCGGCGCGTACATCCAGCTCTTGGGCCAGAAGTTGCCCAAGCTCGACCTCGAACCCCGTGAGGGTGTCGCCTTCCTTGTAATTGAAGGGCGGTGTATTAGCCTCAAGGGCTATGCGCAGCTCGCCACGGTCGTTGACGTCATCAATCAGTTCGGCGTGAGCCAGCGGGCTCAGAAGGGGTAGCAGGCAGATCAGGCCAGGCAGCAGGCGCATGGTCACTCCTTTGAAATCATTATCGCGACGCTCTGATTCAGGCTCGCTTTGCTATGGTTGTCGAGTGCCTTCGACAACGAATGGTCATGAAGTTGTCATGACCGTGCGGATTTTACGGAAAAACTGGAGAAGAAAATGAAAAGCTTTTTGTCACGTGCAGCGTTGGCCGGTGTGCTGATGGGTGTTTCGGTGCTGGCCAGTGCGGCGACACCGGCGCCGAAGGATGCTGAAGTGTTCATCGTTTCTCCCGAGGACGGCGCCACCGTCTCGCAGGAATTCAAGGTCAAGTTCGGCGTCAAGAACATCGCGCTGGCCCCGGCGGGTGACACCACCAAGAACACCGGCCACCATCACCTGCTGATCGACGTCGACGACCTGCCGGCCGAAGGTGCGCCAATCCCGACTGACGCCCATCACATGCATTTCGGCAAGGCGCAGACCGAAGCCACGATCAAACTGGCCCCCGGCAAGCACACCTTGCAACTGATCCTCGGCGACAGCGGCCACATGCCGTTCGACCCATCGATCGTTTCGGAAAAAATCACGGTCAACGTGAAATAAAAAAAGGGAGCCTTTCGGGGCTCCCTTTTTTTACTTCAAGTGGCTGGCTGCAAGCGGCAAGTAAGGCAAAGCGCTTTCACTTGCCGCTTGTAACTTGCGGCTTGTAGCTGCTTTTAGAAAAGCACCCGACTACGGATAGTACCGTTGACGTGTTGCAGCTTCTCTTGCGCCAGCTCCGAGTATTCGGCGTCGACGTCGATCACCACGTAACCGACTTTCTCGTTGGTCTGCAGGAACTGACCGGAGATGTTGATGCCGTTTTCGGCGAAAACCTTGTTGATCTCGCTCATCACACCCGGGATGTTCTCGTGGATGTGCAGCAGGCGGTGCTTGCCAGGGTGAGCCGGCAGGGCCACTTCCGGGAAGTTCACCGACGACACCGAAGTACCGTTGTCGCTGTACTTGACCAGTTTCTCTGCTACTTCCAGACCGATGTTGGCTTGCGCTTCGGCGGTCGAGCCACCGATGTGCGGGGTCAGGATCACGTTGTCGAGGCCACGCAGCGGGCTTTCGAACTCTTCGTCGTTGGAGCGTGGTTCCACCGGGAACACGTCGATGGCCGCGCCGATCAGGTGCTTGTCCTTGATCGCGTCCGCCAGGGCGTCGAGTTCGACCACGGTGCCGCGCGCGGCGTTGATCAGGATGCCGCCCTTCTTGATGGCGCGGATTTCCTTCTCGCCGATCATCCACTGGGTCGCCGCAGTTTCCGGGACGTGCAGGGTGACGATGTCGGACATGCCCAGCAGCTCGTGCAGGTTGTTGACCTGCGTAGCGTTGCCCAGTGGCAGCTTGGTCACGGTGTCATAGAAGAACACTTGCATGCCCAGGCCTTCAGCCAGCACCGACAGCTGCGTGCCGATCGAGCCGTAGCCGACGATGCCCAGCTTCTTGCCACGGATCTCGAACGAGTTGGCGGCGGACTTGATCCAGCCGCCACGGTGGCAGGAGGCATTCTTCTCAGGGATGCCGCGCAGCAGCAGGATCGCTTCGGCCAGTACCAGCTCGGCTACGGAACGGGTGTTGGAGTACGGCGCGTTGAACACGGCGATACCGCGCTCGCGGGCCGCGCTGAGGTCAACCTGGTTGGTACCGATGCAGAAACAGCCGACCGCGACCAGTTTCTTCGCGTGATCGAAGATCTCTTCGGTCAGTTGCGTGCGCGAGCGGATGCCGATGAAGTGAGCGTCAGCGATCTTTTCCTTGAGCTGGGCTTCCGGCAAGGAACCAGTCAGGTATTCGATGCTGGTGTAGCCCGCCGCCTTGAGGACGTCGACAGCCGATTGGTGGACGCCTTCGAGAAGAAGGAACTTGATCTTGCTCTTATCGAGAGAAGTCTTGCTCATCTGCGTAAACCTGTATCCCGGAGAAAAATGGCAGGGAGGGAGCAGCCTGGAGCTGACCCGCACGGCAACAAAGCCGTCACCGCGGATCTGGCCTTGGGCACTGTCCTGCGGGGTCGGTATGCTAGCATAGCCACCCCGCTAAACACTCATTCCTGCGACGTGAAGCGTTCTCAGGATGACCATGAATTGTTCGAGAGTTCTGTCGATGACCAATCCTGCGCTGATTGATGAACTGAAGACCCTGGTTGAGCCTGGCAAAGTCCTCACCGACGCCGACTCCCTGAACACTTACGGCAAGGATTGGACCAAGCATTTCGCGCCGGCGCCGAGCGCCATCGTGTTTCCCAAGACCATCGAGCAAGTGCAGGCCGTGGTGCGTTGGGCCAACACCCACAAGGTCGCACTGGTGCCGTCCGGCGGGCGCACCGGGTTGTCCGCCGCTGCGGTGGCGGCCAATGGCGAAGTGGTGGTTTCGTTCGATTACATGAACCAGATTCTCGACGTCAACCTCACCGACCGCACCGCCGTCTGCCAGCCGGGTGTGGTCACTGAGCATCTGCAGAACGTCGCCGAAGAAAACGGCCTGTACTATCCGGTCGACTTCGCCTCGGCGGGTTCCAGCCAGATTGGCGGCAATATCGGCACCAATGCCGGCGGGATCAAAGTGATTCGCTACGGCATGACCCGCAACTGGGTGGCCGGCATGAAAGTCGTCACCGGCAAGGGCGATGTGCTGGAGCTGAACAAGGACCTGATCAAGAACGCCACCGGTTACGACCTGCGTCAGCTGTTCATTGGCGCCGAAGGCACCCTCGGTTTCGTCGTCGAAGCGACCATGCGCCTCGATCGCGCGCCGAAAAACCTCACGGCGATGGTCCTCGGCACCGCCGATTTCGATTCGATCATGCCGGTGCTGCATGCCTTCCAGGGCAAACTCGACCTGACCGCGTTCGAATTCTTCTCCGACAAGGCCCTGGCCAAGGTCATGGGCCGTGGTGACGTGCCGGCGCCGTTCGAGACCGAGTGCCCGTTCTACGCCCTGCTGGAATTCGAAGCGACTACCGAAGAAGTGGCCAACAGCGCGCTGGAGACCTTCGAACACTGCGTAGAACAGGGCTGGGTGCTCGACGGCGTGATGAGCCAGAGCGAAACCCAGTTGCACAATCTGTGGAAGCTGCGCGAGTACATCTCCGAAACCATCTCCCACTGGACGCCGTACAAGAACGACATCTCGGTTACCGTCTCGAAAGTGCCGGCGTTCCTGCGCGAAATCGACGCGATCGTTGGCGAGCACTACCCGGATTTCGAAATCGTCTGGTTCGGCCACATTGGCGACGGCAATCTGCACCTGAACATCCTCAAGCCGGAAAATCTGAGCAAGGACGAGTTCTTCGCCAAGTGCGCCACCGTCAACAAGTGGGTGTTCGAAACCGTCGAGAAGTACAACGGCTCGATCTCGGCCGAGCACGGCGTCGGTATGACCAAGCGTGATTACCTGACCTACAGCCGCTCGCCGGCCGAGATCGAGTACATGAAAGCGGTCAAGGCAGTGTTCGACCCGAACGGCATCATGAACCCGGGCAAGATTTTCCCGGTTTGATCGGTAATCTCTGTTGAATCAATAAAGGCAGGAGTCGGTAAATGAGCTATCAGCACCAGTACGTCGACGGCACGCGCATTCACTTCCCGATCGGGAAAGTCGTGTGCATTGGCCGCAATTACGCCGAACACGCCAAGGAACTGGATAACCCAGTGCCGACCGAGCCGCTGCTGTTCATCAAGCCGGGCAGTTGCGTGGTGCCGCTGGAAGGCGGGTTCAGCATTCCGGCCGAGCGTGGTTCAGTGCACTACGAAGCGGAAATCGCCGTGTTGATCGGCAAGCCGCTGTCGACCAAACCAAGCCGTGAAGAAGTCCTCGATGCGATCTCCGGCTTCGCCCCGGCGCTGGACCTGACCCTGCGCGACAAGCAGGCCGAGCTGAAAGCCAAGGGCCTGCCGTGGGAAATCGCCAAGTCGTTCGACGGCGCGGCGGTGATCGCGCCGTTCGTGGTCGGCAGCACCTTCGCTGACCTGACCGACATTGGCATCCGCCTGACCATCAACGGCGAAGTGCGCCAGGACGGCAACAGCAGCGCGATGCTCAACCCGATCGTGCCGATGATCCAGCACATGGCCGGCTGCTTCTCGCTGCAGGCCGGCGACGTGATCCTCACCGGTACGCCAGTGGGCGTCGGCCCGCTGAACGTCGGCGATGAAATCGTCCTCGAACTGCCGGGGGCGAGCCGCTTCAGCAGCAGCGTGCGCTAACCGCAGAACCCCTTGCAGGGGTGAGCTTTGTGGTGAGGGGGTTTAGCGAAACGTCGCACCGCCCCGTTGGACTGCGCAGCAGGCCCCTCTTCAAGATCAAGAGGGGCGCGCTTCGCGCGCCAACGGGGATAAATCCCCTCGCCACAAGGGCCATTCCATATCTGTAATGTGTTGCTGCTGGCAAAATGCACACGCCAATCCCGCCATTTCCCGTTTTTTTCACATCCTCTCTGGATAATTCCCGCGATTCTGGCGTCTCAGCCGGCCTCTTTGTGCTATTACCCTTGGCCTGAATTAACGGAACGCATCCCTTGATGGCATCTCCAACTCAGCAGAAATCCCCCTCCCGTTCGCGCTTCGTCCTGCGCTGGTATGTCTGGCTGTTGCTGGTCATCGCCGCAGCCTATGGGCTGGCGTTCGCCATGCATTGGGATGATCGCGGCGTGCTGTGGGTGCTGGAGCGCTTCGAGAGCAAGGCAGAGCAGAAGGAGAGTGTCTGGCTGCCGGATTATCAGGTGGTGATCGATGCCAAGCCGCTGCCGGGCATGGAAAAGGACGAAGCTTCGGATCTGGCCTATAACCCGCAGACCAGGACCCTGTTTGCGGTGATGGGCAAGAATGCCTTCCTGGTCGAGCTGACGCTTCAGGGCGACGTTTTGCGCAAGATGCCGTTGGTGGGCTGGAGCAATCCGGAAGGCTTGACGGTCATGGAAAACGGTTTGCTGGCCATTGTCGATGAGCGTGAGCATACGTTGTCGATCGTTAAGGTCGATGCCGCGACCCGTGAGCTGAACATCGCCGATTTCCCGAAATACGACCTCGGGCCGTCGAAAGATCAGAACAAGGCTTTTGAGGCCATCACGTGGGATCCGCGCAATCAGCGACTTATTCTGGGGGAGGAACGCCCACCGGCGCTGTTCACGTGGAAAAGCGATGGCGGCCAGACCCTGCAGGGCGACAAGCAGAAACTGGCCAGCGATCAGCTGGATCTGCGCAACCTGTCGGCGCTGGCTGTCGATCCGCGCACTGGCCATCTGCTGGTGTTGTCGGCGGATTCACATCTGTTGCTTGAACTCGACGAGGATGGCAAGCAAGTCAGCTTCATGACGTTGCTTGGGAATTTCAACGGTCTGAAAGACACCATTCCCCGCGCCGAAGGCATGACCATGGATGCGGACGGCACGCTGTACATGGTCAGCGAACCGAACCTGTTCTACCGATTCGAAAAACACCAGTGATGCCTTCCCTATAGGAGCTGCCGCAGGCTGCGATCTTTTGATCTTGCTTATGAAAGTCAAAAAATCGCAGCCTTCGGCAGCTCCTACGGCGCTTGGCTTGTGATCTGAGGCAAGTGGCCATTAAGCTTCAATTCAGACGGGCGTGATATTTCATCGGCCTGTCATGAATCCGAGCCTGCCTGAATGCGTCGACTTGCCCGCCCCAAACCGCTGATCCTCGTCCTGTTGATGATTGTCCTGATCGCGTTGATCGCGATCGGCCAATACCTGCGCCTGTTCGAGCGCGCCTGGTTCAACCTGCACACGCTGTGGCAACCGGTGAGCAGCGAGGCGATCGGCCTGGATCAATATCGGGTGACCATCGAAGCGCGACCGATCGACGGGCTCGACGATGACGTTTCGGCGCTGACCTACGATCCGGTGCGTAAAAGTCTGTTCACCGTGACCAACAAGAATTCCGAACTGGTCGAATTGTCCCTGGAAGGCAAGATTCTGCGGCGCATCGCTCTGGTCGGGTTTGGCGATCCGGAAGCCGTCGAGTACATCAGTGCCGACACCTACGTGATCACCGACGAGCGTCAGCAACGGCTGATCAAGATCCACCTCGAGGCCGACACCACTTTTCTCGATGCCGAAGATGCCGAGCAAATGACCCTCGGCGTGCACATGTCCGGCAACAAGGGTTTCGAAGGGCTGGCTTACGATTCGGTGGGCAAGCGGCTGTTCGTGGCCAAAGAACGCGACCCGATGCTGATCTACGAGGTCCACGGTTTTCCGCACTTCAAGCCGGACAAGACCTACGCGGTGCACGTGATCAACAACCCCAAGCGCGATGCCGGGATGTTCGTGCGTGATCTGTCGAGTCTGCAGTACGACGAGCGCAGCGGGCACTTACTGGCACTGTCGGACGAGTCGCGGTTGATTATCGAGCTGGATGTCGACGGGCGCCCCTTGAGCACCATGTCGATCAGCGGCGGGCGTCAGGGTTTGCAGAAAACCGTGCCGCAGGCGGAGGGAATTGCGATGGATGATGACGGCACGTTGTACCTGGTGAGCGAGCCGAATCTGTTTTACGTCTTCAAGAAGCCCACACAAAACTGACCAACACCACAAAACACTGTGGGAGCGAGCCTGCTCGCGAAGGCGGTGGATCAGTCTCTGAATATGTTGACTGACCCGACGCTTTCGCGAGCAGGCTCGCTCCCACAGGTTTATTTATCAGCCCAAGGCAAGTGGGCAGTCTGTTATTCAGCCTTCAGCGTCTTCACGCCTTCACTGGTGCCCAGCAACAACAGATCCGCCGGGCGCGCGGCGAACAGGCCGTTGGTGACCACGCCGACGATGGCATTGATCTGCGCTTCCAGCTCCACCGGGTTGGTGATCTGCAGGTTGAACACGTCGAGGATGATGTTGCCGTTGTCGGTCAATACGCCTTCGCGGTAGACCGGGTCGCCACCGAGTTTGACCAGTTGGCGGGCAACGTGGCTGCGGGCCATCGGGATGACTTCCACCGGCAGCGGGAACTCGCCGAGTACCGGCACCAGTTTGCTGGCGTCGGCGATGCAGATGAAGGTCTTGGCCACGGCGGCGACAATCTTCTCGCGGGTCAGCGCCGCGCCGCCGCCCTTGATCAGGTTCAGGTGCGCATCGCTTTCATCGGCGCCGTCGACGTAGAACTCCAGATCGCTGACGGTATTCAGCTCATACACCGGAATCCCATGGCCCTTGAGGCGCGCGGCGGTGGCTTCGGAGCTGGCCACCGCGCCATCGAACGCGCCCTTGTGCTGGGCGAGGGCATCGATGAAGCAGTTGGCGGTGGAGCCGGTGCCGACGCCGACGATGCTCTTGTCGTCGAGTTTCGGCAGGATGAAGTCGACGGCGGCCTGGGCCACGGCCTGTTTGAGTTGATCCTGGGTCATGCGGGCTCCGGAAGCGGGCAAGGGTTGGGCAGAAAGGCCGGCATTATAGGCCTCGCGGTGGTAGAGGGGGAAACAAGCTGTAGTGAGGGGATTTATCCCCGTTCGGCAACGCAGTCGTCGTAAAACCCTGGAACGCGGTGTAACTGAAAAAATGCAGGGGAGCGCTTCGCACTCCAGCGGGGATAAATCCCCTCGCCACAACGGTGCTCACTCAAGAATGGGTTTTCCGACCCTAAAACCACCTGTTTAGTGTGGTCGCCTCGGCAAAAGGCGGGTTAGACTCGCTGGTCCCGCCCAATCGCCAGTGATGCTTTCCGATGCTCGAACAGTACGTCAAAAAGATCCTCACCTCGCGCGTTTATGACGTTGCCGTAGAAACCCCGCTGCAGAACGCTCGCCAGCTCTCCGAGCGGCTGGGCAATGACATCTGGCTCAAGCGCGAAGACTTGCAGCCAGTGTTCTCGTTCAAGATTCGCGGCGCCTACAACAAGCTGACGCAATTGAGCGACGAAGAGCGCGCTCGTGGCGTGGTCACCGCCTCGGCGGGCAATCATGCGCAGGGTCTGGCCCTGGCGGCGAAAGTGTTGGGCGTCAAAGCCACCATCGTCATGCCCAAGACCACCCCGGAAATCAAGGTCGAAGGCGTGCGTTCGCGCGGCGGCAAAGTGGTGCTGCACGGTGACTCGTTTCCGGAAGCGCTGGCCTATTCGCTGAAACTGGTCGATGAAAAAGGCTACGTCTACATCCACCCGTACGACGATCCGCACACCATTGCCGGGCAGGGCACCGTGGCCATGGAAATCCTGCGTCAGCACCCGCAGCCGCTGGACGCGATCTTCGTCCCGGTCGGCGGCGGCGGGCTGATCGCCGGTATCGCGGCTTACGTGAAGTATCTGCGCCCGGACATAAAAGTGATCGGCGTCGAACCGGACGATTCCAATTGCCTGCAAGCAGCGATGGCAGCGGGCGAGCGCGTGGTTCTGCCGACCGTGGGCATCTTCGCCGACGGCGTGGCGGTGGCGCAGATCGGCCAGTACACCTTTGAGATCTGCAAGGATTACGTCGATGAAGTGATTACTGTCAGCACCGACGAGATCTGCGCAGCAATCAAGGATATCTACGACGATACCCGCTCGATCACCGAGCCTGCCGGCGCACTGGGCGTGGCCGGGATCAAGAAGTACGTCGAGCAGCGTGGCGTCAGCGGCCAGACCTTCGTCGCCATCGACTCCGGCGCCAACGTCAACTTCGACCGTTTGCGCCACGTCGCCGAACGCGCCGAACTGGGCGAAGGTCGCGAGGCGATCATCGCCGTGACCATTCCGGAAAAGGCCGGCAGCTTCAAGGCCTTCTGCGAAGCTATCGGCAAGCGCCAGATCACTGAATTCAATTACCGCTACAACACCGGCAGCGAAGCACACATCTTTGTTGGCGTGCAGACCCACCCGGACAACGATCCGCGCAGCGCCTTGCTGGCGAGCCTGACCGAGCAGGGTTTCCCGGTTATCGACCTGACCGACAACGAACTGGCCAAGCTGCACATCCGCCACATGGTCGGCGGCCGCGCGGCGCAGGTGGTCGATGAAGTGGTGCTGCGCTTCGAATTCCCGGAGCGCCCGGGCGCGCTGTTCAACTTCCTCAACAAGCTCGGCGGGCGCTGGAATATCTCGATGTTTCACTACCGCAACCACGGCGCAGCGGACGGCCGCGTGGTCGCCGGCCTGCAAGTGCCCCATGACGAACGTCATCTGGTGCCGGCGGCACTGGCGGAAATCGGCTACCCGTATTGGGATGAAAGCGACAACCCGGCCTATCAGCTGTTTCTTGGCTGAGCGGCTACGCTGATGGGCATGGATCTACGGAAGAGAACGACATGGAAACCCTGACCACCCTGAAAGTCCTCCACGTCGCGGCGACCGTGGTCATCCTCGTGAGCGGGCTGGTGCTCGCCGCCCTGACCTGGCGAAATCGCAGTGAAGGGCCGGCCAGTACGATGCGCCGTCCCTGGCTGTTCATCTGGTGCCTGATGCTGATCGGCATGCTCAGCATGCCCTTCACTGGCTGGTGGCTGGTGCATCTGGTTGGCTGGCCGTTGGGCCAATTGTGGATTCTGGGATCCAGCGTGATCTACGCCGTGGCCACGCTCAGCGCAGTCTGGCTGCTGGTCCGGCTGGATCGGCTGTGGACAAGCGGGGTGGGCAATCGCACATTCAATCTGGCCCTGGCGATTGTCAGCGGCGTCGGGTTTGTCGCCATAGCGGCGTTGATGGGGGCCAAGCCGGTTTAAGGCTTGAGACCGCGTCGATCCCATTCGCGAGCAAGCTCGCTCCCACATTGGATCTGTGTCGTTCACAAATTCCCTGTGGGAGCGAGCTTGCTCGCGAAGGCGGAGTCAGCCGCGCAGACTGATCACCGGCCAGCCACGCTTCTCGGCTTCGGCCCGCAGATTCGGATCAGGATCCACCGCCACCGGATTCGCCACCTGTTCCAGCAACGGCAGATCATTCATCGAATCGCTATAGAAATAGCTGTCCTCAAGCGAATGCCCGGTCTCTTCCAGCCAGCGATTGAGGCGCGTGACCTTGCCTTCGCGGAAGCACGGGATGTCGGTGCTGCGCCCGCTGTAGCGGCCGTCGACCATTTCGCATTCGGTGGCGATCAGGGTTTCCACGCCCAGGCGCACAGCGATCGGCGCGGTGACGAAACGGTTGGTGGCGGTGATGATCACCAGTTTGTCGCCAGCATCGCGGTGCTTTTTCAGCAGCTCCAGTGCCTTGGGCAGCACGATCGGCTCGATGCAGTCGCGCATGTAATCGCTGTGCCAGGCATCGAGTACGGCCATTTCGGTGCGGCCGAGAATTTCCAGGCAGAAGTTCAGGTAGGCGGCGTTGTCGAGCTTGCCGGCCAGGTAATCCTGATAGAACTCGTCGTTGCGCGCCTTGTAGGCGATCGGGTCGAGGAAGCCGCGCTCGCACAGATAATCGCCCCAAGCGTGATCGCTGTCGCCGCCCAGAAGGGTGTTGTCCAAATCGAATAAAGCCAGGCGCATTGCAGTTACCCGCTGAAAAGTCAGTAAAAAGGCGACAAGAATACGGTCTTTTCACAAGAGTGCACATAAGGTAGGAACCTTCGTTGCCGCCTCATCAAGCTTTGTGGAACAATGCGGCGACATGCGTTTGCGAGGTTGTTGCCGTGATCGACCCCGATGGTTTCCGCCCCAATGTCGGGATCATTCTGACGAATGACGCCGGCCAGGTGCTATGGGCTCGCCGTATCAATCAGGACGCCTGGCAGTTTCCGCAAGGGGGGATCAACCCCGAGGAGACGCCGGAAGACGCCTTGTACCGCGAGCTGAACGAAGAAGTTGGCCTGGAACGTGAAGATGTTGAAATACTGGCCTGTACCCGAGGCTGGTTGCGCTATCGTTTGCCGCAACGCCTGGTGCGTACCCACAGCCAACCGCTGTGCATCGGCCAGAAACAGAAATGGTTTCTCCTGCGCCTGATCTCCAACGAGCAGCGGGTGCGGATGGATCTGACCGGTAAACCGGAGTTCGATGGCTGGCGCTGGGTCAGCTATTGGTATCCGTTGGGCCAGGTGGTGACATTCAAGCGCGAGGTGTATCGACGCGCTCTCAAAGAGCTTGCCCCGCGCCTTTTAGCGCGCGACTGACGACGGAGTTCGACCCCGAGCCATGCTCAATACGCTGCGCAAGATCGTCCAGGAAGTTAACTCCGCCAAGGATCTCAAGGCGGCGTTGGGGATTATTGTGTTGCGCGTCAAAGAGGCCATGGGCAGCCAGGTCTGCTCGGTCTACCTGCTTGATCCGGAAACCAATCGCTTCGTCCTGATGGCCACCGAGGGCTTGAACAAGCGCTCGATCGGCAAGGTCAGCATGGCCCCCAACGAGGGTCTGGTCGGTCTGGTCGGCACGCGTGAAGAACCCCTGAACCTGGAAAACGCTTCGGTTCACCCGCGCTATCGCTATTTCGCCGAAACCGGTGAAGAGCGTTACGCCTCGTTCCTCGGTGCACCGATCATTCACCACCGCCGCGTCGTCGGCGTGTTGGTCATCCAGCAGAAAGAACGCCGCCAGTTCGACGAAGGTGAAGAAGCCTTCCTCGTGACCATGAGCGCGCAGCTCGCCGGCGTAATCGCCCACGCCGAGGCCACCGGTTCGATCCGTGGTCTGGGCCGGCAGGGCAAGGGCATTCAGGAAGCCAAGTTCGTCGGCGTGCCGGGTTCGCCGGGTGCTGCCGTCGGTACCGCCGTGGTCATGCTGCCGCCGGCGGACCTGGACGTGGTGCCGGACAAGACCATCACTGACATCAACGCCGAGCTGGCGCTGTTCAAGACCGCCATCGAAGGCGTGCGCGCCGACATGCGCGCCTTGTCCGCCAAACTCGCGACCCAGTTGCGCCCGGAAGAGCGCGCGCTGTTCGACGTCTACCTGATGATGCTCGACGATGCCTCGCTGGGCAGCGAAATCACTACGGTGATCAAGACGGGGCAGTGGGCTCAGGGCGCGCTGCGTCAGGTGGTCACTGAGCACGTCAACCGTTTCGAACTGATGGACGACGCCTACCTGCGCGAGCGCGCCTCGGACGTCAAAGACCTTGGCCGCCGCTTGCTCGCCTATCTGCAGGAAGAGCGCCAGCAGAACCTGGTCTACCCGGAAAAAACCATTCTGGTCAGCGAAGAGCTGACGCCGGCGATGCTCGGCGAGGTGCCGGAAGGCACGCTGGTCGGTCTGGTCTCGGTACTCGGTTCGGGTAACTCCCACGTCGCGATTCTGGCCCGGGCCATGGGCATTCCGACGGTGATGGGCCTGGTCGACCTGCCGTACGCCAAGGTCGACGGCATCGAAATGATCGTCGACGGCACCCGTGGCGAGGTCTACACCAACCCCAGCGAAGTGCTGCGCAAGCAGTTCGCCGAAGTCGTCGAAGAAGAGAAACAACTGGCGCTGGGCCTCGACACCCTGCGCGACCTGCCGTGCGTGACCCTTGATGGCCACCGCATGCCGCTTTGGGTCAACACCGGCCTGCTCGCCGATGTGGCGCGGGCGCAGAAGCGTGGCGCCGAAGGGGTTGGTCTGTACCGCACCGAAGTGCCGTTCATGATCAACCAGCGCTTCCCGAGCGAGAAGGAACAGCTGGCGATCTACCGCGAACAGCTCGCCGCGTTCCACCCGCAACCGGTGACCATGCGCAGCCTCGACATCGGCGGTGACAAATCGCTGTCGTACTTCCCGATCAAGGAAGACAACCCGTTCCTCGGCTGGCGCGGTATCCGCGTCACCCTCGACCACCCGGAAATCTTCCTGGTGCAGACCCGCGCGATGCTCAAGGCCAGCGAAGGCTTGAACAACCTGCGGATTCTGCTGCCGATGATCTCCGGCACTCACGAACTCGAAGAGGCCCTGCACCTGATCCACCGTGCCTGGGGCGAAGTGCGCGACGAAGGTACCGATGTGCCGATGCCGCCGATCGGCGTGATGATCGAAATCCCGGCAGCGGTGTACCAGACCAAGGAACTGGCGCGGATGGTCGACTTCCTCTCCGTTGGCTCCAACGACCTGACCCAGTACCTGCTGGCGGTAGACCGCAACAACCCGCGCGTCGCCGACCTCTACGACTATCTGCACCCGGCGGTGCTGCAAGCCCTGCAAACGGTGGTCACTGACGCCCATGCCGAAGGCAAACCGGTGAGTATCTGCGGCGAGATGGCCGGGGATCCAGCGGCGGCGGTGCTGTTGATGGCGATGGGCTTCGACAGCCTGTCGATGAACGCCACCAACCTGCCGAAGGTGAAGTGGATGTTGCGTCAGGTGAACCTGAGCAAGGCGCAGGAGATGCTGGCGGAACTGATGAAGATCGATAACCCGCAGGTTATCCACAGCTCGCTGCAACTGGCGCTGAAGAATCTCGGGTTGGCGAAAATGAATTCGCCGGTGGTGACCAAGGCTCTCTAAAGATCAAAAGCCCCTCACCCTAGCCCTCTCCCAGAGGGAGAGGGGACTGATTGGGGGATGCTGCAGAACTCCGTCGACCTGTAAGTGCTTTGCTGAATCCATAATCGACTCGATCTTTCAGGTCGATGTATACCACAAGACACTTCGGTCGGCCCCCTCTCCCAGAGGGAGAGGGGACTGATTGGGGGATGCTGCAGAACTCCGTCGACCTGTAAGTGCTTTGCTGAATCCAT